>DATARN010000044.1:0-29622 GCA_036264135.1 Acidimicrobiales bacterium | reverse complement strand
GTCCCGATCGGGGTGCTGGTGGGGGCGATCTCGTGACCCTGCTGGAAGAGGCGACGGACCGGTGGGACCTCGGTGGTCCCCCGCTGGACGGCCACGTCCCCACCGGCCCCATCGAGGGCCTCTGGGACGACCACCTGTTCGACATGAAGCTCATCAACCCGGCCAACCGGCGCAAGTACCACGTGATCGTGGTCGGTTCCGGCCTGGCCGGCGCGTCCGCCGCCGCCAGCCTGGGTGAGCTGGGCTACCGGGTCAGCTGCTTCTGCTACCAGGATTCGCCCCGCCGGGCCCACTCCATCGCCGCCCAGGGCGGGATCAACGCGGCCAAGAACTACCGCAACGACGGCGACAGCATCCAACGACTCTTCTACGACACGGTGAAGGGCGGCGACTTCCGCTCCCGCGAGGCCAACGTGTACCGGCTGGCCCAGCTGAGCGTGCGCATCATCGACCAGTGCGTGGCCCAAGGCGTGCCCTTCGCCCGGGAGTACGGCGGCCTGCTCGACAACCGCTCCTTCGGGGGCGCCCAGGTGTCACGAACGTTCTACGCGCGGGGCCAGACCGGCCAGCAGCTGCTGCTCGGCGCCTACCAGGCCCTCGCCCGCCAGATCCAGCTGGGCCAGGTCGCCATGCAACCCCGCACCGAGATGCTCGACCTGGTCGTCGTCGACGGGGTGGCCCGAGGCATCGTCACCCGCGACCTGGTCACCGGCGCGGTGGAGTCCCACGCCGGCGACGCCGTGATCCTGGCCACCGGCGGCTACGGCAACGCCTTCTACCTGTCGACCAACGCCAAGGGGTGCAACGCCACCGCCATCTGGCGGGCCCACCGCCGCGGCGCCCTGCTGGCCAACCCGTGCTTCACCCAGATCCACCCCACCTGCATCCCCGTCGCCGGCGACTACCAGTCCAAGCTCACCCTCATGTCGGAATCGCTGCGCAACGACGGCCGCATATGGGTCCCCATCACCCCCGGCGACACCCGGCCCCCCGACCAGATCCCCGAAAACGAACGGGACTACTACCTGGAGCGCAAGTACCCAAGCTTCGGCAACCTCGTCCCGCGCGACATCGCGTCCCGCAACGCCAAGGAGGTCTGCGACGAGGGCCGGGGCGTGGGCCCGGGCGGCCGGGGCGTCTACCTGGACTTCGCCGACGCCATCGGCCGCCTCGGCCGAGGGCTCATCGCCGAGCGCTACGGGAACCTGTTCGACATGTACGAGCGCATCACCGGGGAGGACCCGTACCGGGTGCCGATGCGCATCTACCCCGCCATTCATTACACCATGGGCGGGCTCTGGGTGGACTACAACCTGATGAGCAACCTGCCCGGCCTGTTCGTGCTAGGCGAGGCCAACTTCTCCGACCACGGCGCCAACCGCCTGGGCGCCTCGGCGCTCATGCAGGGCCTGGCCGACGGCTACTTCGTCATCCCCGCCACCCTCGCCAACTACCTGGCCTCGGCGCCGCTGCCCCCGGTCAGCACCGAGCACCCGGCGTTCGCGGCGTCGCAGGCGGCGGTGGCCGACCGCACCGGGCGGCTGCTGGCCGTCGGCGGCAAACGCACCGTCGACGACTTCCACCGCGAGCTCGGCTCGCTGGCGTGGGAGCTGTGCGGCATGTCCCGCTCCGCCGAGGGCCTGACCAAGCTCATCGACCAGCTACCCGCCCTGCGCGACGAGTTCTGGCACAACGTCACCGTCCCCGGCACCGGCGCCGAGCTCAACCAATCGCTCGAGAAGGCGGGCCGGGTGGCCGATTTCATGGAGCTGACCGAGCTCATGGCCATCGACGCCCTCCACCGGGAGGAGTCCTGCGGCGGCCATTTCCGGGAGGAGCACCAAACCCCCGAAGGCGAGGCCCGGCGCGACGACGAACACTTCGCCTACGTGGCGGCGTGGGAATGGTCGGGGGAAAAGGAGGCGTTGGATCCCGTCACGCCCGGCGCCCTGCCCACGCCCGTGCTGCACAAGGAACCCCTTACCTTCGAACACGTTCATTTTTCCCAGAGGTCCTACAAATGACGACGGTGACCGGCCTGGCCGGTGTCCAGCCGGCGCCCCCCGACGGCGCCACCGAGGAGGGCCTGCTCAACCTCACGCTCCACGTGTGGCGCCAGGCCGGCCCCGACGCCCCGGGAAAGATGGTCCGCTACGACGCCCCGGGCATCAGCACCCACATGTCCTTCCTGGAGATGCTCGACGTGGTCAACGAGCGGCTCATCCGCCGGGGCGACGACCCGATCGCCTTCGACCACGACTGCCGGGAGGGCATCTGCGGCATGTGCGGCCTGGTCATCAACGGGATCGCCCACGGGCCGCAGGCCGCGACCACGACCTGCCAGCTGCACATGCGTCACTTCCACGACGGCGACGAGATCTACGTCGAGCCCTGGCGGGCCGGCCCGTTCCCCGTCATCAAGGACCTGATCGTCGACCGGGGCGCGCTGGATCGCATCGTCGAGGCGGGCGGATACATCACCGCCCCGACCGGCGGGGCGGCCGAGGCCAACGCCATCCCCGTGCCCAAGGAGGCGGCCGACCTGGCCTTCGATAACGCCGCCTGCATCTCGTGTGGCGCCTGCGTCGCCGCCTGCCCCAACGCCTCGGCCATGCTGTTCACCGCCGCCAAGGTCTCCCATCTCGCCGCCCTGCCCCAAGGCCAGCCGGAGCGGGAGAAGCGGGTCCTCGCCATGGTGGCCACCCAGGACGAGCTGGGCTTCGGGGGCTGCACCAACATCGGGGAATGCGCCGCCGTGTGCCCCAAGGAGATCCCGATGGAATCCATCGCTCGCCTGAACCGCGAGCTGCTGCGCGCCAGCCTCAAACGGGGCCGGCGCAAGTAGCAGGTATTCAGGGGTCGACCCACCCGGCCCACCGGGGGCCGGGCTCCCCCGGGACCAGGGCCCGCATGAGGCGGGTGCCGTCGTCAAGCAGCACCGGCACGGGAGCCAGCACCGGGGCCGGCGGATCGGTCCCCCACACGGGGACCCCCCACTGGTGCGCCCGCTCGCCGGGACCGTCGAAGTCGAACTCCTCGTCGCCGACCAGGATCTGGCCGGTCACCCGGCACGGCTGGCGATAGCCGCCGTCGGTCCACCAGGCGGGTGCCGTCGCCTCCCATTCCAGGTCGAACCCCAGCCCGACCAGGTCGCCCCGCTCGCTGCGCCAGGCTTCGGTCGGGTCGTCGTAGGCGACGGCGAAGGCCTCCAGGCCGACCGACCAGTGGTCGAGGGGCGTCTCACAGGTCACCGCCGACCAGATCCCCTCACCCCGGATCTCCAGGTCACGACCGCGGGGCGCCTGCAGGTCGTGATCCTTCACCATGACCAGGCGGCGGCCCCGTCCGACCAGGGCGGCCCAATACCAGGCCGTCCCGGGAGGGCGGTGGAGGGCGAGGCGAACGAAGCCCGCCAGCGACGAGTCGCGGGCGGCGAAGTCGAAATACCACCACTCCGCCCATCCCCTCTCCGGTCCCGGCGGGTGGCGCCGCTCGTCGGCCGCAGTGACATGTGTCACGACCTGGGACGGTAGCCACAGTGGCCGCGACACTGGTAAACCTAAGGGCGGTGGCGAACTTCCTGAGCGAGGAGTGGTTCGAGCAGATCGGCGCCGCCCGCGCCGACGGCGACGGGGCGCCGGTTACCCTGGTCCTCCAGCACACCGTGACCGGCACTCCCTACGGGGAGGTCTGCTACCACGTCCGGCTGAGCCCCGGACGGGTGGAGATCGTGCGGGGCCCGGCGCCGGCGGCGGACGTGACCTTCGCCGAGGAGTACGCCACGGCGGCCGCCATTGCCGGCGGCAGCCTCCCGGCGCCGGCGGCACTGCTGGCCGGTGCCATCCGCGTCGGCGGCGACCTGGCCGCCCTGCTGGCCCACCAGGACGTCCTGGCCGCCGACGATCCCATCCCGGCCTCCGTCCGGGCGGAGACCGCGTACTGATGGGCGGCCCCCGCCTCCGCGCGCCGGGCTGGTACCCCGAGCCCGACATCCACCCCGGCTCTCACCAGGTGCTGCGCTACTGGAACGGCCGCCACTGGACCGACCGTCGCCGGCCGATGCCCATCCTCGCCAGCCTGGACCTGAACACGGTCGCCGGCGCGCCGGTCCGGGCCCTGGAAGGGCCGGCCCGGATGGTGGACCTCCCCATCATCCCGTTGCCCGCCATCGCGTCCGAGCTGACCGTCACCCGCGAAGGGCCGGGGGGGCGCACCGACACCCGGGACCGCTCGGCGGCCTCGGAGTTCCGCGACGTCGACTTCGCCACCGCCACCGGCGGAAGCGGCCGCCCCCCCGCCCCGCCTCGGCGCGACGGCGGAGGTGGCGACGACGGCTCGGGCGACGAGTCGCAGGCGCCGACCCGCCGGCTGCGCAAGTGGTGGCTCTTCGCCCTGGTGGCGGTGCTGGCAGCGGTGGCCGTGGTGCTGGCCGGGGAAGCGATGCGGCCGCCGTCACCGGGCCCGCGGGTCCTCACCGACGCCACATTCGTCCGCCTGGCCAACGACGCCTGCGCCAAGACCTTGCCGACCCTGCGCCCGGCCGATGGCGGCCAGATGCCTGCCGCCATCACCCCGGCCCAGGCCGCCGACGCCGCCGACAAGGCGGCGTCGGGCCTCGACGCTCTGGCCACCCGGCTGGGCAATCTGCCGGCGGTGCCCGCCGACCGGCCGCACATCGTCGCCTGGCTGGACGGATGGCACCGATACGCCGCCATCGGCCACCAATACGCCGGCGACCTGCGGACCCACGGCGGGACGAACGCCCACCCGCCGGCCTTCATGGCCACCGCCAGCACACTGGCGAAGAACACCGACAGCTTCTCCCGGGCCAACGGGCTCACCGCCTGCCTGTTCGCCTACAACTACACCCCCGACCCCAGCTCCTTCTGACCCGAGGTGAGGCCACGAGGGGCGCTCCGGAGCCCCGGTGCGGGGCATCCACCCGGGGCGGAGTTGCCGGCGGGTTGCTACAGTTCACGAACCGTTCTTTTACGCCCGGAGGTACAGCGTGACCCTTGCCGAGGTGATCGACGACCACTTCCTGATTCGCTATCGGGCCCTGTTGGACGCGGAGGACAAGGCGTTCGACGAACTCGAGCACGCGTTTGAGGACGGGGACCGAATCCACTTCCAGCAAGACCTCACGGAGTGGCGAGCCGCCATTCAGCGCAAGCTCGATTACCTGCACCGCCTCGGCGTGGTGCTGCCACCCGTCGTCAGCAAGTAGCGCTCGGCGCGCCCGCTCGGCGCGCCGTCAGCTGATCAGCCCGAGCGACCGCACGGCGTCGCGCTCGGCTTGGAGCTCGGCCACCGACGCGTCGATTCGGGCCCGGGAAAACTGGTCAATGTCGAGGTCGGGCACGACCGTGTAGTCACCACCCGAGGCCGTCACCGGGAACGACGCCACCAGGCCCTCGGGCACCCCATAGGAGCCGTCGGACGGCACCGCCATGCTGACCCAGTCGCCCTCCGGCGTGCCGTGCAACCAGTCGCCCATGTGGTCGATGGCGGCGTTGGCCGCCGACGCCGCACTCGACGCCCCCCGGGCCTCGATGATGGCGGCGCCGCGCTGCTGGACGGTCGAGATGAAGTCCTCGAGCCACGCCGGATCGCCGATCGCCTCCACCGCCGGGGTACCACCCACCATGGCGTGGAAGATGTCGGGGTACTGGGTGGCCGAGTGGTTCCCCCAGATCGTCATGCGGGACACCTCGGCGACGGGCCGGCCGGCCCGGGCCGCCAGCTGCGCCTGGGCCCGGTTGTGGTCGAGGCGGGTCATGGCGCTGAACTGCTCCGGCGCCACGCCGTCGGCGTTGTGCCAGGCGATGAGGCAGTTGGTGTTGGCCGGGTTCCCGACGACCAGGACCTTTACGTCGGGCCGGGCGCTGGCCGCGATTGCCTTGCCCTGGACCGTGAAGATGGCCCCGTTGGCCGCCAGCAGATCGGCGCGTTCCATGCCCTTGGTGCGGGGCCGGGAACCGACCAGGAAGGCGAGGTCGGCGTCGCCGAAGGCCCGATCAGGGTCGTCGGTCGCCACCACGTCCGTCAGCAGCGGAAAGGCGCAGTCGTCGAGCTCCATGACGACGCCGCGCAGGGCGCCAAGCGCCGGCGGGATCTCGAGCAGCTGCAGGGCGACCGGCTGCCCGGGGCCCAGCAGGTCGCCGGCCGCGATCCGGAACAGCAGGCTATAGCCGATCTGGCCGGCGGCGCCGGTGACGGCGATACGGACCGGGTCCTTGGGCGCAGCCATCGGTTACAGCCGATCGATGATGGCGGCCGCGAACTCGGAGGTCTTGACCTGGGTGGCGCCGTCCATCTGGCGGGCGAAGTCGTAGGTGACGATCTTGTCGGCGATGGTCGCCTCCAGGGCAGTGACGATGTCGTCGGCCGCCGGCTGCCAGCCCAGGTGCTCGAACATGAGCACACCGGAAAGCAGCACCGACCCGGGGTTGACCTTGTCCTGGCCGGCGTATTTGGGGGCGGTGCCGTGGGTCGCCTCGAATACGCCGTGGCCGGTCACGTAGTTGATGTTGGCGCCGGGGGCGATCCCGATGCCACCGACCTGGGCGGCGAGGGCGTCGGAAAGGTAGTCGCCGTTCAGGTTGGTCGTGGCGATGACGTCGAAATCCTCGGGCCGGGTCAGCACCTGCTGGAGGGTGATATCGGCGATGGCGTCTTTGACCAGGATTTTGCCCGCCGGGTCCCCGCCGCAATCGTCCCAGCCCACCGCCACATCGGAGAACTCCTCCCGGACCAGCTCGTAACCCCAGTTCCGGAAGGCACCCTCGGTGTATTTCTGGATATTCCCTTTGTGCACCAGGGTGACGGACTGGCGTTTGCGCTGGATGGCGTAATTGAGGGCGGCGCGGACGAGGCGCTTACTGCCGGTCTCGGAGATCGGCTTTATTCCGATGCCGGAGTCGGGCCGGATCGTCCAGCCGAATTCGTCGTGAAGCAGTTCGATGAGCCGTCGCGCCTCCGGCGTGGCCGCCTGCAGTTCGAGGCCGGCGTAGATGTCCTCGGTGTTCTCCCGGAAGATGACCATGTCGACCCGCTCGGGGTGCTTGACGGGGCTCGGCACCCCCTGGAACCAGCGCACCGGCCGCAGGCAGACGTACAGGTCGAGCAGCTGGCGCAGGGCCACGTTGAGGCTGCGGATGCCGCCGCCCACCGGCGTCGTCAGTGGTCCCTTGATACCGATCAGGTAGTGGCGGAACGCCTCGACGGTCTCGTCGGGCAGCCAGCTCCCCGTCTCGTCGAAGGCCTTCTGACCGGCCAGGACCTCTTTCCAGTCGATGGTCTTGCCGTATTTCCGGGCGGCGGCGTCGAGTACCGCCCGAGCCGCCGGCCAGATGTCGACGCCGGTGCCGTCACCTTCGATAAAGGGGATGATCGGCTCGTCGGGGACCTGAAGAATGCCGCCGTCGCTGACCGTGATCCGTTGGCCTGCCATCGGTCGAGACTACCGCCGGGTGGCTAGGAAAGGCCCAGGCTGGCGTAGATCTGACGGGTCACGTGAGAGCGGTTCAGGGTGTAGAAGTGCAGCCCCGGGGCACCCTCGGCCAGCAGCTTCTCGCACAATTCGGTCGCCGCTTCGGTCCCCGCCTGGCGGACGGCGTCGTCGCCGCCGCGGCGCTCGGCCGCCTCCAGGCGGGATACCAGCTCCGGTGGGACGGCGGCTCCCATGGTCGCCATGCGGGGCACCGACGCAAGCGAGGTGATCGGCATGATGCCCGGGATGATCGGCTTGTCGAGGCCCCGGGCGGAGACCTGCTCGACCAGGCCCAGGTAGTCGCCGAGCCGGAAGAAGAACTGGGTGATGGCGAAGTCGGCCAGCTCCAACTTGGCGCACAGGTGCTCCCGGTCGGTGTCCAGGTCGGGTGATCGGGGATGGCCGGCGGGATGGGCGGCCACGCCGATGGAGAACCCGCCGATGGCCCGGGCCAACTCGACCAGTTCGATGGCGTGGAGCAGTTCGCCGTGGATGGCGTCGGCGTCGGTCGGCGGGTCGCCGCCGAGCGCCATCAGGTTGTGGACACCGGCCTTGCGGAAGTCGACCATGATCTCGGCCAATTCCAGGCGGGTGTGGGCCACGCAGATGAGGTGCGCCATCGGGTTGAGCGACGTCGTCTTCAGCATCCCCGCCACCAGGTCGTGGGTCCGATCCCGCGACGACCGGCCACCGCGGTAGGTGACGGAGACGAAGCTCGGGTTGAGCGGCTGCAGCTCGTAGAGCGCTCTGACCAGCGTCGCCTGTTCGGCGTCGGACTTGGGGGGGAAGAACTCGAAGGAGAAGGTCGGGCCGGCGGCGAGAAGATCGGCGATCTTGGCCATAGCCGGGAAGGCTACCCCCCGGCCACGTGGCTACTGTCCGGCGGCCGAGCGGCGCTCGGCACACTCAACGGTGTTGCGCAGCAACAGGGCCACCGTGGTGACTCCCACCCCGCCGAGGCGGGGCGTGATCCAGCCCGCCACCTCGGCGCACGCCTCGGCCACGTCGGAGAGCACCTTCCGGCCCTCCCAGGTCAGGCCGCCGCCCACCACCGCGGCGCCGGGGCGGATGACGTCGGGGGTGACGATGTTGGGCACGCCGGCGGCGCCCACCACGATGTCGGCCCGGCGGGTGTACTCCGGCCAGTCGGCGACGCCGGTGTGGATCACCGTGACGGCGGCGTTGGCCCCCGGCTCCTTGAGCGCCAGCAGCATCGAGAGGGGCCGGCCGAGGGTGGGGCCGCGGCCGAGGATGGCGACGTTGCGTCCCTCGACGGGTACCTCGTAGTAGGCCAGCAGCGCCTTGATCCCCGACGGCGTGGGGGGACGGGGCCCGTGAGCGCCGAGCGCCAGCAGGCCGAGGTTGACCGGGTGGAGGCCGTCGGCGTCCTTCGTCGGGTCGACGGCCAGCATCGCCTGGTTGAAGTCGAACCCGGCGGGGACCGGGTTCTGGATGATGAAGGCGTCGACCGCCGGGTCGGCGTTGAAGCGGGCCACGGCGGCCAGCAGATCGGCCTGCGACCCGTCGGCGGGGATCTCCTGGTGGAGCGACACCAGCCCGTAGCGCTGGCACATCTCGTGCTTCTTGGCGACGTAGCCGGCCGACGCCGGGTCGTCGCCGACCAGGATGGTGCCCAGGCCGACCGTGGTGCCCCGCGCCGCCAGGGCCGCCACCCGCTCACCCACCTCGGCGTACACCGCCTCGGCCACCGGTGCGCCGGCCATGATCACCGCCGTCATCGGCCCACCCGCTAGTGCTGGAACTGGCGCTCGCCGGTGAAGACCATGGCGATGCCGTGCTCGTCGGCGGCGGCGATGACCTCGGCGTCGCGCACCGAACCGCCGGGTTGGATGACGGCGCTCACGCCGGCGGCCACGACCGCGTCGAGACCGTCCCGGAACGGGAAGAAGGCGTCACTGGCCGCCACGCCCCCTTTTCCCCGCCCTGCCGCCCGCTGGGCCGCCAGCTCCCCCGGTGTCACCCGGTTCTGCTGGCCGCCGCCGATGCCCACGGCGGCCCCGCCGGCGGCCAACACGATGGCGTTGGACTTGACGGCGGCGCACACCCGCCACGCCACCTCGAGGTCGCGCCACTGCTCCTCGGTGGGCGCCACCCGGGTGACGACCTTCCAGCCGCCGTTGTCCCGCCGGCGGGCGAAGGCGTAGGGCTGCTGGACCAGCCAGCCGCCGCTGATCTGGCGCAGGTGCAACCCGTCGGGAGTGGGGGGCGGCGCGGCCAGGACCCGCATGTTCTTGCGCTTGGCGCCGAGGACGGCAAGCGCCCCCTCGTCGTAGGACGGGGCGATGAGGACGTCGGCCTTGGGGTTGGCCACCAGGTGACGGGCCAACTCTTCGGTGACCGGGCCCGAGAGGGCCACGATGCCGCCGAAGGCCGACATGGGGTCGGCGTCGAAGGCCCGGTCGTAGGCGCTGACCAGGTCTCCGGCCACCGCGGCGCCGCAGGGGTTGGCGTGCTTCACCACCACCGCCGCCGCCGGCCCCAGGTCGGCCAGTTGGTGGACCAGGCGCCAGGCGGCGTCGGCGTCGTACAGGTTGAGGTACGACAGGGCCACCCCGCCGTACTGCACCACCTCGTCCCACCAGCTCGGGCGACCGATCTCCCGGTAGCGCGCCCCCGCCTGGTGGGGGTTCTCCCCGTACCGCAGGACCTGGGCCTTCTCCAGGGCCAGGTGGATGGTGGGGGGCAGGGGGTCGGCCTCGGGCGCCGGCGGCTCGAGGGTGTCGAACCAGGTGGCGATGGCGGCGTCGTAGGCCGCGGTGTGGGCGAAGGCGGCTCGGGCCAGGCGCCGGCGCGTCGGCGTCGACAGGGCCCCGTCGGCGCGCAATTCGGCCAGCACGGCGGGGTAGTCGGCGGGGTCGACGACCACCCCGACGTGGGCGAAGTTCTTGGCCGCGGCCCGGACCATCGTGGGGCCGCCCACGTCGATCAGCTCGATGGAAGGGTTGGACGAGAACGGGTAGAGATTGCACACCACCAGGTCGATGGGCTCGATGCCCTGTTCGGCCAGCTGGGCCAGATGCTCGGGCTTGTCCCGGTCGGCCAGGATGCCGCCGTGGATCTTCGGGTGCAGGGTCTTGACCCGGCCGCCGAGCATCTCGGGGGCGGCGGTGACCGACTCGACGGTGCGGTGGGCGACGCCGGCGTCGGCCAGGGCGGTCGAGGTGCCGCCGCTGCTCACCAGGTCGTGGCCCATATCGGCGAGGGCGGCGGCGAAGTCGACCAGCCCGGTCTTGTCATACACCGACAGCAACACTCTCATCGGGCCGGTTCACCCTCGTGCTCGAGGCGCTCCGACTGCGCCAAGAAGCGGCGGATCGTCTCGGGAAAGAGCCGCCGCTCGACCGTTTTGATCCTCTCGTGGAGCGACTCGACGGTGTCGCCGGCCACGACGGGCACCTCGGCCTGGGCCAGGATCGGCCCCTCGTCGACGTCGACGGTGGCCACGTGAACCGTGCAGCCGGTCACCGCCACCCCCGCGGCCAGGGCGTCGGCCACCGCATGCCAGCCCTTGAAGGCGGGAAGGAGGGCGGGGTGGGTGTTCAGGACCCGCCCCGGGTAGGCGTCGATGAGGGGGGCGGCCAGCACCGTGCCGAACCCCGCCATGGCGACCACGTCGACCCGGTGGCGCTGGAGGGCGGCGACGACCTGGTGGGAGTAGCCGGTGCGGTCGAAACCCGGGCCGAAGGACGGCCGGGCCACCAGTTCCGCCGGTACGCCGGCCGCCTCGGCCACCTCGATGGCGGCACACGGCCGGTCCACGACCACCACGGTGACCGGGAGGCCGGCGGCGATGATGGCCGCCAGGTTGGAACCACCTCCCGAGGCCAGCACGCCAAGCTTCACACGACGAAGCTACCCGGTCGGGGCGCCCCGACCGGGTAGGGCGACGCACTCGGTCTGCTGGCGCCGAGGTGTCAGAAGCCGGGGAGGGTGAACTGGTTGGAGGGGATCTCGGTGTAGCCGCTGACCGTCCAGTTGGACGTCGTGAGGGCCTGCACGCGCGAGTCGTAGTTGACGATGAGGTTGGGGCCGCCGTTGCACGTGTAGGTGCCGATAATTATCGCCCCCGTCAGGGTCATTTTGCAGCCGTTGCTGGTGATGTTGGCGCTCGGGGCCTCGATCATGCCGGTAATGGTGGCGTTGTGCGACCCGTTCCCCATGTCGATGGTGCCCGCCCCGGCCACGTGGATGGCGAAGTTGCGCGGGTCACCGCCGGCGTTGATCGTGGTATTGGCCAACTCCACATCGGCGGTGCCGCTGGTGGGGATCACATAGAGCTGGAATGACCCGAGGACGGTGATGGGAAGAAGGCTGGAGAAGGTGACGCTGCCGGTGCAGTAATACGTGCCGCTCACCACGCCCAGAAGGCCGAAGACGTTGCCGATGGGGCAGTTCGGGGTCGTCAGCGACGACGGCATGCAGGTCACCGGCGGCACGTTGACGTTCGGTGACGGGCAGCTGCCGGCGACGACAGGATCGAGCGGGTGGTAGGAGCCGGTGCCGGCCACCGGCGTCGGGCATCCGTTCCAGCTGTTCTTGTAGCTGACCTGCTGGTCCCCCTCGTTGGCCCCGCTGTGACAGGTGATGGTGTTGTCCGACCCGGTGTCGGCGGTGCGGTTGGGGTCGACGGTGCCGTTGGGCAGCGTGGCCTGGATGGTGCCCGAGCCGTTGCCGTTGAAGGTGACGTCGCCGGTGCCGAAGATGGCGAAGGGGTATTCCAGCGCCCGGGACACGGTGGCCTGAATGGCGTGGGGCCGGTGGTTGACCTGACCCAAGGCGGCGACGGTGAAGGTGTTGGCGTCGACCCTGACCGCCTTGTACTGCGCCGCCGGCGCTCCAGGCACCGCCGAGGGGCTACACCTGGCGTCGGCGCCGACGCAGAAACTGGACACGTCATTGGCGCCGAACTGGTCGATGCGGAAGAGGGCGTCGGAAAGACCGGCGTCGGCCTGGGCCAGCGAGGCGGCGAAGTCTTGGTTCTGGCGCACGCTGAGGCTGGCGTTGATGGTCCGGTCGAGGACCGTCGCCGTCAGCAAGGTGACGATCATGACGACGCACATGGCGACGACCAGGCTGCCCTGCTCACCGCGGCCGCCCGGCCGGCGGCGGCGGTGCCGGCGGCGGCGCTCGTGGAGGGAGCCCACCAGGGCCGCTACGCCGGGCATCCGATGATCCCCCCGGGCAGGCGGTTGCGGAGTTCCACGTCCATGTTCTCGCTGAAGGGCTGGGGCCCCGGTTGCGAATCGGCGTCGACTTCGATGTGCACGGCGATGGCACAGTCCGCCACGTTGGCCGGGGTGGTCGGGTTGGCGGCGACCAGGTCGCCGTGGCGCGAGTCGAAATAGGTGAACATGGCGGTGTTGCTGGCCAGGTTCTGGGCTCTGGTGATGACGACCCCCTGGTTGAGCACCGTCGCGCTGGTCGGTCCGGCCATGACCTGGCGCAGCACGGACCGGTAGGTGGGCGACGTCGGCGTGGTGTCGTACAGCCAGCGGAGGTACTGGCGTGCCCCCGCCGTTCCCAGCTCGAATCGGACCTGATTGCCGTAGCTGGACGAGGCGGTGAGGGCGTCGAGGGCGGCGGCGGCACGCAGATCACGCTGCATCTGGTCCAGGCCGAAACGAACCGTCTCCTCGTTGGTCACCAAAGCCTGCACCCGCTGGGAGGAGTTGGTGAGCGAGCCCAACGAGTCGAGGAACATGGCGAGCACCGCCGTCAGGAGCGAGAGGGTGACGACGGCCTCGAGCAGGGAGACCCCCGCACTCCCCCGGTCCCGGCCGCGACGATGACGCCTCATCGCAACCCGCTCAACACGCATTGGCCGACGAGCTGCGCTGCCCGGGCGGTGTCCAGGCGCATACCAGCAGCCCATTGGTGATTGTCGTGGCGCTGCCGCCCAGCAGGACCGTCATGTCGTGGGTCCCCACCGGCCATGACTGGCCGGACGACGCGATGGTGGCCGACCACTGGCCGCCGCCGACCGGCCCGGAAAGCACGTAGGGCGCACCGGGGTCGACGGTGGTCGTGCCGTGCAGGACCGACGTGACCGAGACGATCCACAGGCACGTCGTGCTGATGTTCAGGTTCAAAGCCAGGTTTTCCGACATCACGGACTTGTTGGTCAGGTAGGTCTTGCCCGCGGTGGCCGTCGTGATGGTGAACCCGCCGAGCAGGCACGGCTGCGTCGTGGTGGTCGTCGGTGCCACGGTCGTGGTTGTCGTCGTCGGCAGGATCGTGATTAGGGGGAGGGTCGTCGGCGTGGCGGTGGTCGTCGTGGCCTGCATCGACGCCGTGGAGGCGGTCACGACGGCCGAGTAGGGCGACTGCCCGACGCTGTTGCCGGCGAAAATCCGGATGTTGTATGCCGTTCCCGCCGCCAGGTTCAAGATGTTGTACGCCGTGCTGGTCGCCGGCAGCTGGGGGCTCTGGGCGGGAGCGGAGAAGGTCGGATCGGTCGACCACTGGACCTCGTAGTACGCGGCCGTCCCGCCGCCGGTGGCGGCGGCGATGACCACGTCGATCTCCTGCTGGTTCTGCGGGTACGCCGGCTGGCTGGTAGCCAGGCTGAGGGTCGGCGCCCCAGGCGCCGTTCCGGGGCTGGTGGTCGTGGTCGTCGACGTGGCGCCGCCCGGGCCGGCGTAGGGGCCCTGGCCGCCGGGATAGATGATCGAGTCCTGCTCGAGGACATGGCTGCCCGTGTTGTCGGACCAGGTGACCACGATGGTGGCCGCCCGGTAGGCCTGGAGGAACGTCGTCGACACCAGGGCCACGTTCGGGCCCTGGGCGTCGGCCCAATAGATGTAGCGGGCGATGTGATAGGTGACCCCGGTATTCGGCGCCGGCGTTGAGGTCCCCGTCGGGAGAATGAGAGGCGCAAAGGGGGTGGCGCAGGTCGTCGAGCAGGCGCCCAGCACGACCGTGGTGGTCGACTTCCACTGGGGTGCGACCTGGTCGCCATAGAAACCCAGCAGGTTGTACGGCACGGCGTGGAGGGCCTCAATTTCCCGGGACGCGACGGAGAAGGCGTCGGCGCGATGCGCCGCCGATGCTGACGTCCGCAGACCGTTCCATAACACCGAGGTCATGGGAACGACGGCGACCACCATCACCAGGAGGGAGACCAGCAACTCGATTATCGTGAATCCGGACTCGCCGCCGTGCCTCTCGAGGCCCGCGGTATCGCCGGCGCGGCCTGTTCCAACCACAGGGTCAGTGGTCGGAGGCAGCCCCGAGAAGAACAAGAACCTTTCCGACTTCCGCCCGATATGCCCCCTTTTCCCCGGCCGAAAGCCGGTAACCAGCCGCCATTAGCGGATCGCGGCTTCCGGCTCTTCGTGCTGGTTTTGCCCGCGCTGGGCGGTTCCGGCGCTAGGAGGGGAGGGAGGCCACGAGGTCGGCCGCCAGCTCCCCCGCTTCGGTCGGGTTCCGCCCGACGCTGACGCCGGCGCCGGCCAAGGCGTCCATCTTGGCCTGGGCGGTGCCGCTGGTGCCCGAGACAATGGCACCGGCGTGGCCCATTTTCCGCCCCGGGGGGGCGGTCACCCCGGCGATATAGGCGACGACGGGGGTCGCCATCTCGCGGGCGATGAAATCGGCGGCCTTTTCCTCTTCGGAACCGCCAATCTCCCCGATCAGGATGACCACTTTGGTGTCCGGGTCGGCTTCGAAGGCGGCCAGGCAGTCGATGAAGGTCGTCCCGGGGACCGGGTCGCCGCCGATGCCGACGCAGGTGGTGACTCCGATGCCCTTCAGCTTCAGCTCGTAGAGGGCCTGGTAAGTGAGTGTCCCCGACCGCGACACGATCCCCACCGGGCCGCCGGGAAGGGCGATCTCCCCCGCGGTGATCCCGATGTTGGTCTTGCCCGGGCTGATGATCCCGGGGCAGTTGGGGCCGAGCAAACGGGTGCCGGAGTACTCCCGCCGCAAGACGTTGAAGGTGCGGGCTTCGTCCTGGGCCGGGATGCCCTCGGTGATGCATACGACAAATTCGATACCGGCCTGGGCCGCCTCCAATATCGCCGCGGGGGCACCGGCGGGCGGCACCGACACGAAGCTGGCATTGGCGCCCGTCGCCGCCCGGGCCTCGGCGACGGTGTCGAACACCGGGATGCCCTCCACGTCCTGGCCGCCCTTGCCGGCCCGCACGCCGCCGACCACCTTGGTGCCGTAGTCCCGGTTGCGCAGGCCGTGGAAGCGGCCCTGTCCCCCGGTGAGGCCCTGCACGATGACCTTGGTGTTCTCGTCGACGAAGATGCTCATGGCCGGCCCGCCAGCTCCACCGCCCGGCGAGCCGCCTCCAGCATGGTGGGCCGGGTCTGGACCGTGTCGGACTCGACCGCCTTCAGGATGGCGCGGCCCGCCTCGGCGTTGGTGCCGTCGAGGCGGATCACGAGGGGCGCCTTGATGTCGACCCGCTCGAGGGCCTGCACGATGCCGTTGGCGACCTCTTCACCCCTCGTGATGCCGCCGAAAATATTGATGAAAATGGACCGCACATTGGGGTCGGCGTTGATGACCTCGAGGGCGTTGGCCATCACCTCGGCGCTGGCGCCGCCGCCAATGTCGAGAAAGTTGGCCGGTTCCCCGCCGACCTGGTTCACCACATCACACGTGCTCATGGCCAGGCCGGCGCCGTTGGCGATAATGCCGACAGTGCCGTCCAGGCCGACATATTGCAGGCCTTTGGCCCGCGCCATTTTCTCCCGCTCGTCCAGCTCGTCGATGTCGCGGAAGTCGTCCCATTCGGGATGGCGGAAGGCGGCGTTGTCGTCCAGGGTCACTTTGGCGTCGAGGGCCAGCACCCGACCGTCGGTCGTGAGAATGAGCGGGTTGATCTCGACCAGGTCGGCGTCGCCCTCCACGTAGCAGCGGTACAGGTTGAGGAGGATCCCGATGGCGCCGTCGCGGGCCTCGGGCGGGAGTCCCGCCTCCGTCACCAGGGCCCGGGCCTGGGCCTCGGTCAATCCCCCGGCGGGGTCGATGTGGCGCCGGGCGATGGCCTCGGGTTCGCGGGCCGCCACCTCCTCGATGTCGACCCCGCCCCGCGCCGAGACCATGGCCAGGTGCAGGCGGGCCCCCCGGTCGAGGGTGAAGCTGGCGTAGTACTCCTCGGCGATGTCGGAGGCGTGCTCCACCCACAGCCGCCGCACCCGGTGGCCCTTGATGTCCATCCCGAGGATGGCGCCGGCGTGGGTTCGCACCTCGTCGGCGTCGGCGGCCAGCTTGATTCCCCCCGCCTTGCCCCGGCCTCCCACCTGGACCTGGGCCTTCACGACCACCGGGTAGCCGGCGGCCTCGGCCGCGCTCACGGCTTCCTCGACGGTGTCGGCGGTACCGCCGGCAGAGACGGGGATCCCGTAGCGGGCGAAGTACCGCTTGCCCTGGTACTCAAACAGGTCCATGGGCCGGCTCCTGATCGAGGGTGGATTCCAGCCACCCGCAGATCGACGCCATGGTCGCCCCGGGACCGAAGACTTCGGCCACGCCGAGTTCCTTCAGTCGCTCGACGTCGGCCGCCGGGATGATGCCGCCGCCGAACACCAGTACGTCGTCGTCCGGCCGGCGCTGGTGTAAGGCCTCCATGACCCGGGGAAAGAGGGTCATGTGGGCGCCGGACAGCACCGAAAGACCGACGGCGTCGGCATCCTCCTGGACCGCCGTCTCGGCGATCTGCTCGGGGGTCTGATGCAGACCGGTGTAGATGACTTCGAACCCGTGATCCCGCAGGGCCCGGGCAATGACCTTGGCGCCTCGATCATGGCCGTCCAGACCGGGCTTGGCGACCACGACTCGATAACGCCGGTTCACTCCCGGAATACTACGCCGGTGCCTGCTTCGTCCCCCGGTCCGGACCCAACCGTCCCGCGCCGGCCCAAGCCGCCCGGTCCCAAGCGCCGCACCGGCTTGCTCCTGACCATGATCCTGGCAGTCCTCACCGCCATTTTGCTCATCGTGTTCGTGCTGCGCCTGGCCCGCCAGCCTGGAGCCAAGGTCAACCTGGGCGACCAGGAATTCAGCGTCGGCAAAGACACGGCGTTGGCGGCCCAGATCAGCGCGCTCGGCCGCCCCCTGCTGTTCCCGCCCCTGCGGGGCAGCATCGTCCTGTACGTCCAGCATCTGGGCGGCGATCCGGCGAAGGGCTGGCTGGCCTTCAACGCCGAAGTACCGGGCCACGCCTCCCCATGCCTGGTGACCTGGCAGGTCACGACCCGCGACTTCGCCGACTGCCACGGCATCCACTATCCCGCCGACGGCCATGGTCTCGACCAGTACCCGGTGCGAGTCGACGCCTCCGGGCAGGTCATCGTCAACCTCCGCCAGTCGATCGGCACCATCCCCCCGACGGACGCCACCACCACGACCGCGTCCGCGACGACCGCCCCCGCACGCACGACCACGTCACCGGCTTCGGTGACCACCATCGCCCCGACGACGACCGGCGGCTAGTGGTCCGCCACCGCCGGATGATGGACTCCGATCAGCCGGCGGGACAGCCGCGGAGACGACGATTCCCGCGCCTGGCCCGGATGCTCAGCCCGGCCGGCCGTTCACCCCGGGTGCTACTCCTGGCCGCCCTCACCGGGCTCCTGACCGGCGCCATGGTGGCGGTGTTCGACGAGGTCACCGGCACCGTCCTGCTCGGCAGGATCCAACGGGCGCCCATCGCCGTCCAGGCACTGGCCCCGCTGTGCGGGCTGCTGATCTCCGCCGCCATCCTGCGCTGGGTCGGCGGCGGGGCGTCGGTCGCCACGTCCGACGAGTACATCCGCAACTTCCATGCCCGCGACCAGCGCCTGTCGCTGCGGGCGGCCCCGGCCAAGATCCTGGCGGCGGTGGCCACGCTGGGCTTCGGGACACCGCTCGGCTACGAAGGCCCGTCGATCTACCTGGGGGCGACGATCGGATCGGCGCTGCAACGGCGGCTGTCGCAGTTCTTCTCCCGCCGCGACGCCAAGGTCTTGCTGGTCGCGGGCGCCGCCGCCGGCGTGGCCGCCATCTTCAAGGCGCCGGCGACCGGGGCGCTGTTTGCCCTGGAGGTCCCCTACCAGGACGACCTGGCGAGGAACATGCTGCTCCCGGCCCTCATCGGGGCGGCGACGGGCTATCTCACCTTCGCCTCGCTGGCCAGCACCACCCCCCTCCTCCAGATCAAGGGCGCGCCGCCCTTCGACCTGGTGGACCTGGGCGGGGCCCTGGTGATCGGTGTCCTAGCCGGCGGCGGGGCCCGGGCCTTCGCCGCCTTGATCCACCTGGCCAAGGACCTCCGGAGCCGGGTGAACCCCGTCGTGGGGGCGGCCGTCGCCGGGGTGGTCCTGGCGGGCCTGATCGTGGCCGCCCGCGCCATCTCCCCCCAGCCGCTGGCCATCGGCCCCGGCTACGTCGCGGTGCGCTGGGCGACCGACCCGTCGCACGGTCTCCTGCTGGTGGCCGCCCTCCTCGCCATTCGCACGGTGGCCATACCCACCGCCCTGGCCGGCGGTGGCGTCGGCGGCCTGTTCGTGCCGCTGGTCGTCGAGGGCGCCCTGCTCGGCCGGCTGTGCGGTTCGGCATTCGGCCAGCCCGGCAGCTCGTTGTTTCCGGTCATCGGGATCGCCGCCTTCCTCGGCGCCGGCTACCGGGTCCCCCTGGCGGCGGTCATGTTCGTCGCCGAATCGACCGGTCGGCCGGAGTTCGTGGTGCCCGGGCTCATCGCCGCGGTGGCGGCGCAGCTCCTGATGGGCCGGGAGTCGGTTTCGAGCTACCAGCAGGCCCGCCAGGGCGGCCACCTGGAACGCCGCTTCCGGCTCCCCCTCTCCGACGTGGTGCGCACCGACATCGCCACCATCGCCCCGACGGCGACGGTGTCGGAGTTCTTTACCCACCTGCTGGTCGGCCCTCGGCGCAGCTCGGTCGCGGTGATCGCGGAGGGGCGCTACGCCGGCCTGGCCCGGTTGGAAGAACTGCACGACGTGCCCCAGGACCAATGGGACAGCACCACCGTCGCCGAGGTGATGCGTACCGACGTGGCCGCCGCCTCACCTCGCTGGACCTTCCGGGAGGCCCTGGCGGCCATGGAAGAGGCCGACATCGACGAACTTCCCGTTCTCGCCGACGATGGGCGGCTCCTCGGCATCGTGTCATCCGGTGACATTCTGCGACTGCACGAGCTGCTCGACCAGGCGACCGAGGATCGCGGTGACCTCGGGGTATGATCGAAATACCGGGTGCGGGGGTGGGAGCGTCCGGAACCTCAGCCAACTTCAGCCCGTAGACACCGGAAAGCCCGATGCGTCGGGGTCGGGCCAAGTAACCTCATGACAAATCAGTGAGTCCTCCCCCTGACAGGCGGTCCGCTTCCGGCGGACTGCTCGACGCCCCGAAGGCGCAATGGGCCGCGCCCGCCAACGACTTCTGGCGTGATTCCGACCCGTCGGATCCCCGGGTACGCTTCCAGCCGCCCGCCGGTTCCGGCGGAAGGACCCGAGGGCCAGCTCAAGGCCGGAGGGGATTCGTCTACCCGAAGCGGCGCTGGCCCCGGCGCATCCTGGTCGGCGTCAACATCGTCGTCGCCCTGATGCTGATCGCCGCCGGATCCGTCTACGGGTATGTCAAGTGGCGGTTCGGCCAGATCCACACCGTCTCCATCCCCACCCTGAGCGGCGCCAACGTGGCACCCGGGGCCCCGATGACGATCCTGGTGGTGGGCAGCGACACCCGTACCGGGCTCAGCGCCTCCGACACCTCCCAGTTCGGCAGCGCGTCCCAAGTCGGCGGTCAGCGGTCGGACACCATCATGCTGGTCCACGTCGACCCGTCGTCGGCGGCCGCGACCGTCATGTCGATCCCCCGGGATCTGTGGGTTCAGATCCCCGGCAAAACGACCCACGACCGCATCAACACCACCTTCGACACCGGCCCCGACCTGCTGGTCAAGGCCATCCAGCAGGATCTGGGCATCACCGTCGACCATTACGTCGAGGTCAACTTCGACTCCTTCCGTCAGGTGGTGAACGCCGTAGGCGGCGTCAAGGAGTACTTCCCGACCGCCGCCCGTGACGCCTACTCGCTGCTCAACATCCCCGGCCCCGGCTGCTACACCCTGAACGGGGACATGGCGCTGTCGTTCGTCCGGGCCCGCCACTACGAGTACAAGGTCAACGGGCGCTGGGTGTACGAGGCGGAGAGCGACCTGGCCCGGATCAAGCGGCAGCAGTCGTTCATCAAGAAGATGATCGCCAAGGCCCAGTCATCGGGGCTCACCAATCCCATCGAGCTCAACAACATCGTGGGCGGGGTCACCAAGAACCTGACCGTCGACAGCGGCTTCAGCCAGAGCCTGATGCTGAGCTTGGGCAAGCGCTTCCGGAACCTGTCGCCGGGCAGCCTGCCGACCGCCACCCTGCCCACCACGCCCACGGTGATCAATGGCGCCGACGTCCTCCTGCTGCAGCAGCCGGCCGCCCAGCAGGCGGTCAGCGACTTCATGAACCCGCCCAAACCGGGAGCCACGGCCACGACCGCCCCGCCGGCGTCGTCGAGCGTGGCGCCCAGCTCGGTGCAGGTCCTGGTGCTCAACGGCTCGGGCCGCAACGGGGAGGCCGCCAAGGCCAGCAGCGACCTGCAGCGTCAGGGCTTCGTGGTCACCGGCTCCCATTCCGCCGACAACTTCAGCTACACCACGACGGTGATCCGTTACCTCCCTGGCAACGAGGCCAAGGCCCAGCTGGTGGCCAGCGCGGTGCAGGGACCCACCCAGTTGCAGGCGGACCCGACCATCCAGGGCGCCGACGTGGCGTTGGTCACCGGCCAGTCCTATACCGGGATCAACGCAGTGGCGGCCGCCGGCACCGCCACCACCGCGACCACGGCGCCGGCTTCCACCGCGACTACGGTCTACGAGTTGCCGGGGACGCCGGCGGGGTTCGTGGCACCGCCCTGCTGATCTGCTCCTCCGGACGGTAGACGGAGCTGCGCGTGGGCCTTTAGGCTCGCTTGAGGGGGGCGAGGGAGAGGTTGAGGCGCTTCTCGCCCACCGAGGGGAAGTGCACCGTGGCCTCGGCCTTGTCGCCGGTGCCGGAAACATCGAGCACCACTCCCTCGCCCCATTTGGCGTGCACCACGTCGTCGTTGCGCTTGAGCCCGAGTCCCTCGGCTCCACTGCCCCGCACCGGGGCCCCTTTTGCCATCCGCAACGCCGACTCCACGATGCTCTCCCGACCGCCGAACGGCAGCCCGGTCCCCGACCGGCGCCGCTCGCCGCCGGCCGCGGTGACGAGCGAGGCGGGCACCTCCCGCAGGAACCGGCTGGGCGGGTTGTACTGGGTCTGGCCCCACAGGTTCCGGCACCAGGCGTGGGTCAGGTACAGCCGCTCCTTGGCCCGGGTGAAGCCGACGTAGGCCAGCCGCCGCTCCTCCTCCAGCTCGTCGGGCTCGCCGAGGGAGCGGAGGTGGGGGAAGACGCCATCCTCCATCCCGATGAGGAACACGATCGGGAACTCCAGCCCCTTGGCGGTGTGCAGCGTCATCAGCAGCACGTTCGACTGGTCGTCACGAATCTCGTCGGCGTCGGCCACCAGGCTGACCTGCTCCAGGAACTGGTCGATGCCGTCGGCCTCACTGGCCGCGGCCAGCAGCTCCTCCAGGTTGTCGAGGCGGCCGTCGGCCTCGACGGTGTGCTCGACCTCCAGCTCGGCCCGGTACCCGGTGCGCTCCAAGATGGCCTCGATCACCCGCGCCGGACGAGCCGGGTCCGGGCCGGCGAGCTCGCCCCGCAGACCGTCGAGGAGGTCGACCAGCTGGCGGATGGCGGTCAGCGACTTGCCGGACACGCCGGCGTCGTCCGCCTTCCGGAGCGCGGCGTCGAAGGGCTGGCTGTGGGTGCGGGCCCAGCCTTCGAGACGGTCGATCGAGGTCTGGCCGATGCCCCGCTTGGGCACGTTGACGATCCGCTTCAGGGACACCTCGTCGGTGGGGTTGACCAGGGCCCGGAGGTAGGCGAGGACGTCCTTGATCTCCCGGCGGTCGTAGAACTTGGTGCCCCCCACCACCTTGTAGGAGATGTTGCGGCGGACCAGTTCCTCCTCGACCGCCCGGCTCTGGGCGTTGGTCCGGTAGAAGATGGCCACGTCGCCCCACGAGTAGCGGTCGTGGAGCCGGGTGATCTCGCCGGCGATCCACGCCCCCTCGTCGTGCTCATCCTCGGCGTGGTACGTGGTGATCAGCTCGCCGCCGATCTGCTCGGTCCACAGGGTCTTGGGGTTGCGCATGGCGTTGTTGGCGATCACTGCGTTGGCGGCGTCAAGGATCCGCGGGGTGGAGCGGTAGTTCTGGTCGAGCACTACGACGGTGGCGTCGGGGTAGGCCTGCTCGAACTGCAGGATGTTGCGGATGTCGGCGCCGCGCCACCGGTAGACCGACTGGTCGGTGTCGCCGACCACGCACACGTTGCGGTGCCCGGCACCCAGGATGAGGACCAGTTCGTTCTGGGCCCGGTTGGTGTCCTGGTACTCGTCCACCAGGATGTGCCGGAACCGCTCCTGGTAGTAGCGGCGAACCTCCTCCGACGCCTGCAGCAGGTTGACGGTGACCAGCAGCAGGTCGTCGAAATCCATGGCGCTGGCCGCCAGCAGGCGCCGCTGGTACTCCTGGTAGACCTCGGCGATGCGCCGTTCGTAGACGGTGCGGGCCTGGCCGGCGTAGGTCTCGAAGTCGATCAGGTCGTTCTTGGCGGCGCTGATGACGGCGTGGACCGCCCGGGGCGGCAGCTTCTTGGGGTCCATGTTGAGGTCCCGCAGCACGTAGCCGACCAGCCGGTTGGCGTCGGCCTCGTCGTAAATGGTGAACGACGACTTGTACCCGAGGCGGTGGGCGTCGCGGCGCAGGATGCGGACGCAGGCGGCGTGGAAAGTTGACACCCACATGCGCTCGGCCACCGGGCCCACGAGCGACGCCACCCGGTGCTTCATCTCGTCGGCCGCCTTGTTGGTGAAGGTGATGGCCAGGATCTCGAAGGGGGAAACGTGCTGCTCACGGACCAGCCAGGCGATGCGGCGCGTGAGGACGCGGGTCTTGCCCGATCCGGCGCCGGCGACCACGAGGAGGGGGCCGCCGGGATGGGTGACCGCGGCCCGCTGGACGGGGTTGAGACCGTCGAGGAGGCTCTGATGGTCGGGGGGGGCGGCGGTGGCGACGGCCGCCGACTCGGTCATGGGTTCAACGTACCGGACCGGTGTGACGCCGCGGCTGACCCCGAATTCGCGTGGTTTGCGTAGCCCTGCCAGTGGACCAAGATGGATGTATGGCAGGAGCGATCACCGCAAGCGCGGCCGGTGTCATCGACATCGGCGGGGACCTAACCGTCAACCGTCTGGGCTTTGGGGCCATGCGGATCACCGGGGAGGGGATCTGGGGCATGCCCCGCGACGAGGCGCAGGCCAAGGCGGTACTGCGCCACCTGACCGACCTCGACGTGAACTTCATCGACACCGCCGACTCGTACGGGCCCGAGGTGAGCGAGCGCCTGATCGCCGAGGCGCTCTTTCCCTACCCCGACGACCTGGTCATCGCCACCAAGGGCGGCCTCGAACGGCCCGGGCCCGGCCAATGGACTCCAAACGGTCACCCTAAGCACCTGCGCCAGGCGTGCGAGGGCAGCCTGTCCCGGCTCCGCCTCGACGCCATCCCCCTCTACCAGTTCCACCGGCCCGACCCCAAGATCCCGATCGAGGAGTCCATCGGCGCCCTGGTGGAACTGAAGGAGGAGGGCAAGATCCGCCACATCGGCGTTTCCAACTTCAACGAACACGAGCTCCGCGAGGCCCAGGCGCTCACGCCGGTGGTGTCGATCCAGAACCGCTTCAACCTGACCGACCGCCACTCGGAGGACCTGGTGGACCTGTGCGACCAGGAGGACCTGGTGTTCCTGCCCTGGGGGCCACTGGCCGACGCCGAGACGGGGCCGGCGGCGGACATCGCCCGCCGCCATAGCGCCACCGTCCAGCAGATCGTGCTGGCCTGGGAGCTGGCCCGCTCCCCCCAGATGCTTCCCATCCCGGGGACCTCGTCGCTCGCCCACCTAGAGGAGAACGTGGCCGCCGCCAGCATCAAGCTCGACCCCGAAGAGCTCGCCGAGCTGAACCACCTCGGCTCCTCGTAGCCGGCCTTTTTCTCGCCGCTTCTTGTAGCCGGCCGGCTGGCCGGCGCGTCGCCTGGCGGCCCCCCAGGGGTGTGTACTTCGGTGCTTGTGATGAGTTGTGGGTCCTAGGGACCCACTACTCATCAAGAGTGGGCGAAATGGTGGCTGGCTAGCGGCCCATCCCGATGTGCTGGGAGCGCTGGAGGGACTTGCCCTCGGTCTGCAGCGCCGGCGCCACCATCACCTCGGCCTTCTGGAACTCCTTGAGTGTCTCGTAGCCGCAGGTGGCCATCGAGGTGCGCAGGGCGCCGAAGAGGTTCATGCGGCCGTCGTTCTCGTGGGCCGGTCCTACCAGCACCTCGCGGAGGGTGCCCCTTGTCTCGGCGCGAACCCGGGCACCGCGGGGGAGGGTCGGGTGGAAGGTCGCCATCCCCCAGTGATAGCCGCGCCCGGGGGCCTCGAGGGCCGACGCCAGCGGCGAGCCGATCATGACGGCGTCGGCGCCGCACACCACCGCCTTGGCGATGTCGCCCCCCGTTCCCATGCCGCCGTCGGCGATGACGTGGACATACACCCCGGTTTCGTCGAGGTGCTGGGCCCGGGCGGAGCGGACGTCGGCGATGGCCGTGGCTTGTGGCACCCCGATGCCGAGCACCCCGCGTGACGTGCAGGCGTGGCCCGGGCCCACGCCGACCAGCACGCCGACAGCGCCGGTGCGCATCAGGTGGAGGGCCGCCTGGTAGGAGGCGCAGCCGCCCACGATCACCGGGATGTCGAACTCCCGGATGAACCGCTTCAGGTTGAGGGGCTCGACGGTCTTGGACACGTGCTCGGCGGAAACCACCGTGCCCTGGCACACGAACAGGTCGAGTTCGGCGTCGATCAGTTCTTTGGCGTACTGCGCCGTGCGCTGGGGGGTAAGGGAGGCGCAGGTCACCACCCCCGCTTCTTTGATCTCCCGGATGCGCTGACCGATCAGTTCCGGCTTGATGGGCTCGCCGTAGATCTGCTGCATGCGGGCCGTCGCCTTGTCGGTGTCGAGGTGTGAGATCTCCTCGAATAGCGGTTCTGGGTCGTCGTATCGGGTCCAGAGGCCCTCGAGGTTGAGGACACCGACCCCGCCGAGGTGGCCGATCTCGATGGCGGTGGCCGGGCTTACCACCCCGTCCATGGCCGACGCCATGAGGGGGAGCTCGAACCGGAAGGCGTCGATCTCCCAGGAGATGTCGACGTCCTCGGGATCGCGAGTCCGCCGGCTGGGGACGATCGCGATGTCGTCAAACCCGTAGGCCTGCCGGCCCGATTTGCCCCGCCCGATCTCGACTTCTGCCACGGCCGCTCCTCTGGCGATGAGTCCCCGGATGAAACCGTCAGCGTACGTCGGGGCCGGTGCCCAACGGCGCGACCCGTCAGGTGGAACTGGGAAAGTGCACGGCTCCCGTAAGGAGGAGGAGGTAGGCAACGATGCCCAGCGCCAGGGAGACCCAGCAGCTCGCCCGGGCGGTACGGCTGGCCCGCTGGCTACCTTCCACGTCGCCGGCGTTGGCCCGCCGGCGGGCGACCAGCGAGGCGATGACCCCCACGATCCCTGCGGGAGTGAAGAAGAACACGGTGCAGAGGATCGCCCAGCCGAGGTAGTTGGGGACGGCGGCGCCGTCCGCCGGCCGGCTCCACATCGTCGGTCGTCGCTCGGCGAATGTTCCCGGCGGGGTGATCGGCGGCCCCCACCCCTGAGGAGCGGCCCCGGGGGCGCCCACGGCGGTGGGCCCGGGTGGGCCCCATCCCGGTGGGCCGCCCATCGGCGGGGGGGTGCTCCAGCCGGGGGACGTCTGGCCGGTCGCAGGAGGCGGCGGTGACCACCCCGGGAAGGGTGGCGCATCCGCCCCGCCCGGCGATCCGCTGGTCCCGGCGAACGCCCCTCCTGCCGGGGGGGCGGGCGAAGGCGGCGCGAAGGATGGCTCGGCCGGCGGCGCCGGTTGAGCGGGAGCGGGACGGCGGGGGGGCGGGGCGGCGCCGGCGGGGGTGGCCGGCGGGGGAGGCGACCCCGCGGGTCCCCATGCCGGCGGCGGCGCAGTCCCACCCGGAGCGGGGGGCGGCCCCCAGCCGGGGGCCGGGGGAGGGCTCCATCCGCCGGGCGGTGGTACGGCCCCGCCGGGGGCGGGCGGCGGGTTCCACCCGGCGGGGGGCGGATTCCACCCGGCCGGCGGCGGCACGGCCGAACCGGCGGCGGGTGGGCCCCACGGGCCCGGAGGAACCGGGGGAACGCTTCCTTCGACGGCGTCGGCACCTTCCGGCGAGCCGGCCACGGTCCCCCCGGCGTTCGACGAGCCGGCGGCCGGCGAGCCGGCCACGGTCGCGCCGCCGGCGGGCGCCGGCGGGGGTGGGGGGGCCGGGGTGTAGATGCGTTGACCCTCGGGCGGGCGGGGGGCGAGCGACCCGGCACAGCGGCCGCAGCGTTCGGAATCGTCGGGGTTGATGGTCCCGCACCGGGGGCAGAGCATCTCTCCGCCGAGGCTATCCCGAGTGACCGCATCGGTCGGTTCGGCGGTGTCCCCCGCTACCGTCGCCGGATGCGCGGGCTCGGCACGGTCGTCAACGTCGCCGCCATCTTGGCGGGAAGCGCCATTGGCCTCCTGGTGGGCCACCGCTTCCCGGATCGGGTACGGGAGACGGCGTTCCAGGGCGTCGGGCTCATCGTGCTGATCCTCGGTGTCCAGCAGGCGCTGGAGACCAGGAACTTCGCCTTCCCCCTGGCGGCAGTCGTCGTGGGCGGCGTCGTCGGCGAGCTGTTGGCCATCGAGGGCCGGCTGGAGGCACTGGGTGAGCGGCTCCGCCGGCGGCTCTCTCACGACGCCGGCGCCGGCTTCGTCGACGGGTTCGTCAGCGCCACCCTGATCTTCTGCGTGGGACCGCTCAGCATCCTCGGATCCATCTCCGACGGCCTGGGCAACGGCGCCCAGCTCCTCTTCATCAAGGCCGCCCTCGACGGGACGGTGGCGGTGGTGCTGGCCTCGACGCTCGGGATCGGCGTGGCCCTCAGCGCAGCCAGCGTGCTGATCGTGCAGGGCGCCCTGACGCTGGCCGCCGGCGGCCTCCACGCCCTGCTGAGCGGCCGGATGATCGTCGAAACGACGGCGACGGGCGGCATCCTGATCGTGGCGATCGGCCTGCGGCTGCTGGAGATCAAGCGCCTCCGGGTCGGCAACTTCCTGCCCGCCCTGGTCATCGCCCCCGTGGCCGTGGCCCTCTTCGCCCGGTGAGCCGCCTCAGGAACCGGTGAGCCGCCTCAGGAACGGGCCAGTGTCAACTCGAGCAGGTCCCGCAGCATCCACGCGGTGGCACCCCACACGGTGTCACCGGGCAACTCGAAGAAGCTGATGGACCGCCATTCCTCCTCGTCGGTGAGGCGCCACAGCTCCTCCCGGTACACCCCTTCGGAGACCAGGTCCGCCAGCGAGACGGCGAAGGCCCGCTCCACTTCGGCGGGGTTGGGCAGCAGCGTCGGCCGGGCGCCCAGCTGGCCGACCACGGGAGTAATCAGGACCAGGTTGCTCACCGTGACGAGTGGCGACAGCTGCCCGAGAACCTGAATGGCGCCGGGGTCGATGCCGACCTCTTCCTGGGCCTCCCGGAGGGCGCCCTCGACCGGCGACTCGCCGCCGTCGAGCCGGCCGCCGGGAAAGGACACCTCGCCGGTGTGCGAGCGCAGATTGGAGGACCGACGGGTCAGGATGACGTGCGCCTCGCCGCTCTCCTCGAACAGGGCACAAAGGACCGCGGCCGGTCGGGCCTCGGGCTCCTGGTGGCGGGCCAGGCGGGCGGGAGGGATGGCACGGGGGTGGGCGGCGCCCTCGGCGCGCTCCTCGAAGCCGTGCCGCACCCGGGCCAGCGTGATGCCCGTGCGTTCTCGGGGCGGCAGCGACGCCCACACGGGGGCCGCCCCCGGCCGAGCGCGCCGCGGCCGAGGGATCTGCTGGCTTCCGCCGCGGCGCGCCAGGCTCTCGGCCGCCTCAGACATGGCCCGGCTCAGACGATCGGGGTCCAGGAGGACGCGGTGTCGGCGCCGATCTCCTCGGCCGAGAGTGCCGGTCGCGGCTCGGCCAACTCCTCCAGCAACTCGCGGAGGCCACCAGTCTTGAGATTGGCCATCACCCGCCCGGGGGGCGTCTCGCCCCGCTCCCACTCCATCCATTGGGCGAGGAGCTTGGCGGGATCAGGCGGCGGTCTGTCCATGGGGCCAGACTACGGGGGTGGCTGGGTACTCCGGGACCCCCCTGGTGAACAAACTCGGCATTCGTCCCGGTGACCGCCTGGCCCTCCTCGCCGCCCCGCCCGGCTTTCTGCTGGACCTGCCCGACCGGGTCACCCTCGTCCGGCGCCTGACGGGGCGCTGCGACGTGGTCCTGTTCTTCACCGCCGCCCGCGCCGACCTTGAGCGGCGGGTCGAGCGGATCGGAGAGGCGATCGCCCCGGCCGGCATGGCTTGGATTGCCTGGCCCAAGCGGGCGGCCAAGGTGGCGACCGACATGACCGAGGACGTGGTCCGCGCCGTCGCCCTCCCACGGGGGCTGGTCGACGTCAAGGTGTGCGCCATCGACGACACCTGGAGCGGCCTCAAGCTGGTGTGGCGCAAAGAGCTGCGGGCCGCCCTCTGACCCTGCCGTAACCCCGGTCCCCGGCACGAAGGAGCCGGATGAGAACCGGCCCCCTTTTCCCAAACCCGGACGCGAAAAGGGACCCGGACCGGCGCCCGGGCCCCTTCCCATCGCAGCTACATCATGCCGCCCATACCGCCCATACCACCCATGCCACCCATACCAGCAGGCATACCGCCACCAGCGGCCTCCTCTTCTGGGGAATCGGTGATGAGGGTGTCAGTCGAGAGGACCATGCCCGCAATACTGGCTGCATTCTGCAAGGCAGAGCGCGTGACCTTCACGGGGTCAACAATACCAGCTTTGAACATGTCTACATACTCACCGCTCAGAGCATCAAA
>DATARN010000023.1:0-40135 GCA_036264135.1 Acidimicrobiales bacterium | reverse complement strand
ACGTCCACGAGAGCGCCGTTTTTCGGATCTCGAGCGATTTGCGGATCTATATCGGCCCGCGTCGGGTTCATGTCCGGTGTGACTTGAACTGCATCGGTCACTGTGATCCCGGTCCCGCTTGTGGCTGCGGCACTTGGGACTGTCATTGCCACGACGCCAAGAACAATCGTTCCAATGAGGAAGAGAGGCCGAAATTTCATTCCACGTCCCCTTTGTCCGTTCTGCCTTTCCGGGAGCAGTAGCGGGTTGCGCTCGGAGCACGGCACCGTCAAGCGACAGCGGTACGCAGCGGCTACGAGCCCCGCTGATGTGAGCGGCCCCGCACGTGGGTCGCGGTGGGAAGCTAACCGCCATCCCGTTGCGCGCGCAACTACTAGATATTGACCGGACCTGAATTCTCTGTGTACAGCACATGGACGATCGACGACGACCTGGCGTCCGGGCCGACGCCGCTGCAAAGGATGGGGTCAGATCCGCCCGGGGGGCGGGTGGGCGGCACCAACGACGGCATCGATGGAGGCAGCCAATCTGTCACTACCCGAACGTCTGTTCCCGGCCACGTCAGTTCGTGGCGCAGGATCTGCCTTCGGGGAATCCCTATTGGCCCTTGACACCGTCGGTCCTCACAAAATGACCGGACTGTTCTTGTCGGTGTTGACGCTCGCTTGCCACGACTGAACCTTTTTGAGTACCCGGCTTGAGTAGATGGGCGTTAGAAGAAGGTCCTGGGGCGGAGGCTGCCCTTACATACGAAAGATGTGCCTTTCGGAATACATCCTACGGTGGTAGGGTTTCGAAACGAAACGCTTCCGTTTCTGAAAGGACCCGTGCTGCATGGATGCCCAAACGATCTACGCCCGCCGCTGGTGGACCCTGGCGGTGCTGTGCTTCTCGCTGCTGGTGATCGGCCTCGACAACACCATCTTGAACGTGGCCCTGCCGACGCTGGTCCGAACCCTGCATGCCTCGCAGACCCAGCTTCAGTGGATCGTCGACGCCTACACCATCGTCTACGCCAGCCTGCTGCTGACCACCGGCAGCATGGGCGACAAGTACGGGCGAAAGGGAGCGCTGAGCGTCGGCCTGATCGTGTTCGGCTTCGGCTCGTTGGCCTCGGCGTTCTCGGGGTCGGCCACCATGCTGATCGCGGCCCGGGGCCTCGCCGGCATCGGTGGCTGCATCATCATGCCCGCCACGTTGTCGATCCTCACCAACGTGTTCCCCGCCCCCGAGCGAGGCAAGGCGATCGGCATCTGGGCCGGGGTCTCGGGGCTCGGCATCGTCGTCGGCCCGACCGTCGGCGGCTGGCTGCTCCAGCACTTCTGGTGGGGGTCGGTCTTCCTCGTCAACGTCCCCGTCGTCATCTGCGCTCTGATCGCCGGCCACTTCCTGATCCCGACCAGCCGCGACCCGGGCCAGCGCCGGCTCGATCCGGTGGGCACGGTGCTCGCCACCAGCGGCCTGATCGGCGTGCTGTACGGCCTGATCGAGGGCCCCGACAAGGGATGGGCGAGCACGGGCGTCCTGACGGGCCTGGTCGTCGGAGCGGCCCTGGTGGCCCTCTTCGTCGCCTGGGAACTGCACTCGGATCATCCGATGCTCGACGTCCGGTTCTTCCAGAACCCTCGCTTCTCGGCGGCGTCGATCTCGGTAACGCTGATCTTCTTCGCCATGTTCGGATGCCTGTTCTTCTTGACCCAGTACCTCCAATCGGTGCTCGGCTATTCGGCGCTCCGGGCCGGGCTCGGCTTCATCCCCCTGGCCGCGGGGCTCATGATCTCCGCGCCGGGCAGCGCCAAGCTGACGCACCGGTTCGGGACCAAGCTGGTGGTGGCGGTCGGCATGGCGGTGACGGCGGGGGCCTTGGTGCTGCTCAGCCAGGTGACGGTCCACTCGTCCTACCTGCTGATCGGCATCATGGTGGCGGTGCTCGGCCTCGGGATCGGCACCGCTATGTCGCCGGCGACGGAGTCGATCATGGGGTCGCTGCCGCTGGCCAAGGCGGGCGTCGGTTCGGCGGTCAACGACACCACCCGCCAGGTTGGTGGCGCCCTCGGCGTCGCCATCTTGGGCAGCATCACCAACAGCCTGTACCGGTCGAGCGTCGCGTCCTCCAAGGTGATCTCGGCCTTGCCGGCGTCCGCTCGCGCCGCGGTCCGCAACGGGATCGGCAACGCCCTCGGGGTGGCCCAGCAGGTGCCCTCCAAGGTGGCCGCCGCCGGTATCGCGGCCGACGCCAAGGCGGCGTTCGTCCACGCCATGACCTCCACCGCCGTCATCGGCGCCGTGTTCGCCCTGGCTGGTGCCGCGGTGGCCCTGGTGTGGCTGCCCGCCCGCCCGAAGGCGGAGCCGGAGGTGGCCGTCGAGGACCTGGCGGCCGACGAACTCGAGCCGGTGCTCCTCGTTGACTGAAGCCGCCATCGCCGTCGCCGAGGCTGTCCGGGGCCGCCCTCGCAGCAGCGCCGTCGACGAGGCGATCGTCCGGGCGACCCTCGGGCTCCTCGAGGAGCCTGGGTACGCCGGCCTGACCATGGCGGCGGTGGCCGAGCGAGCCGGTGTGTCCTCGGCGACGCTCTACCGGCGGTACGCGTCCAAGGAGGAACTGGTGGTCCGGTCACTCAGCGCCGTCGTGGGCCAACGGGCGCCGGTCAACACCGGAAGGCTGGAAGGCGACCTTGGGGAGATGCACCGCCGGATCGCCGACAGCCTCACCGGAGAGTGGGGCCGGATGCTCCTCGGCCTGGCGGGGGAGGTGGCCCGCCACCCGGCGCTGAAAGAGGCGGTGCGGGACCGGTTCCAGGAGCCGCTCAACCGGGATGTGGCCGCCATGCTGGACCGGGCGACTACGCGGGGGGAGATCCCGACCCCCGTCGACACCGAGGCCGCGGTCGCCATCATCTTGGGGCCTTTGCAGTATTCGTTGCTCACCGGCGATGCCATCCAACCGGCAGCCATAGACGCCCTGGTGCCCATGACGCTGCGAGCCCTGGGAGCCGTACCTCAGGGCCGAAACGCGGGCGCGCCAAAGACGGACGCCGGCTAGGGCTTGACCGTCGTGGGCGAAGTCGTCTTTGTGGGTTTGGTGGTGCTGGTCGTGGGTTTGATCGTCGTCGTGCCCAGCGGCACGGTGGTCGTGCCTCGGCTTACCGAGGGGGTCGTGGTCCCGGTGTAGGAAGGAGTCGTCACCGCCGGACCGGTGGCCAACGACGCCCGGGGCAGGGTGGTGGTGGTCGCCAGCCCCGTGCCCTTGGGGAAGGACACCAAATTGGTGGGCGAGCCGATAAGGGCGCCGGGGAAGCTGGTCACGTTGGCGAACTGGCCGGTGTAGGCGGGGTTGTTGCCGTAGTTCGTGACCGCCGCCATGAAGTGTTTCCACAAGGTCGTGGGTTCACCACCGCCCTGCTCGCTGCCGGTATGGCCGAACAGGTTCATCATCGGTTTGGATCCGTCCCGGTATCCCATCCACACCGCGGCGGTGATCCGGGGGGTGAAACCGATGAACCAGGCGTCGGTCGAGTCGTTGGTGGTCCCGGTCTTGCCGGCGATGGGTGTGCCGAAGTTGGCACCCACACCGGTGCCTTTGGCCACCACCTGCTGGAGGCAGTAGGTGAGGATGTCGTTCTGCTGCTTGGTGAGGATCTGCCGGGGGACGGGGGCGGCCCACGGCAGGACGGTCCCGTCGGCCGTCGTCACCTTGGTGATCACCTGGGGCGCCAGGTACACGCCGCCGCGCTGGAAGGTCGAGTAGGCCGCCGCCATTTCCAGCACCGACACCTGAGCGGTGCCGAGCACGAGGGAGGGGTTCTTCTTCAGCCCCACGTCGTTGGGGTCGAGCCCGAACTGCTTGGCCATGGCCAGCAGCTTGTCGGGGCCGATCGCCATTTCCAGCTGGGCGTAGACGGTGTTCAGGGAGTGGGCGGTGGCGTCGATCAGGTCGACCGAGGGTCCGCCGTCCTCGTTCTGGAAGTTGTTGACGATGTAGTCGACACCGTTGTCGCCCTGGCCCTTGAGGGCGACGGTGGGCGGGGCCGGAAACGACGACCGTACCGAGTACCCGTCCTTGATGGTCTCTGCCAACAGGAACGGCTTGAACGTCGAGCCGGGCTGGCGGCCCGACCCTCCCCCCGCGGTTCCCGTCGCCAGGTTGACCTGCGACGCGGTGTAATCCCGGCCGCCCACCATGGCTCGCACATCGCCGTTGTTGTCGACCGCCACCAGCGCCCCCGACGGGTCCCCGACGTAGGCCAAACCATTGCCGCCGTACACGGAGTTGTACGCCATGTCCTGCATGTTCAGGTCCAGCGTCGTGGTGACGCGCAGCCCGAGACCGACCTGGTACCGGGCCTGGAGCTGCTGCTCGACGTAGTCCAGGTAGTACTCGGCGTGATGGGCCTTGAGCACGTCGGCCTGGACCTTCGTCGGGTTGGGCGCGGTGGTGGGCAACGGGCTGGCGTTGGCGTCGTCGGCCTCGGCCTGGGTGATCTTGTGGTAGCGGACCATCGACTTGAGGGTTTCGGCCCGCCGGCCCAACGCCACGGATGGGGACCGGAAGGGGTCGGCCACCTCGGGGCCGCGGATCATGCCGGCCAGCAGCGCCGCCTGCGGCAGGGTGAGCTGCTCGACCGATTCCTGAAAGTAGGTCTGCGACGCTGCCTGGATCCCGTAGGCGCCGCGGCCCCAGTAGATCGTGTTGAGGTAGCGCTCCAGGATCTGGTCCTTGGACAGGCGTTGCTGCAGGCGGATGGCGAGGGCCGCCTCCTTGACCTTGCGGACCAGCGTGCGCTGGGAGTTGAGGTACGCCTGCTTGACATACTGCTGGGTGATGGTGGAGCCGCCCTGCAGGTTCCCCTTGCCCCGGAGGTCGGAAACGAGGGCCCGGAAGACCCCGATGGGATCGACGCCGCCGTGCTGGTAGAAGTTGTGGTCCTCGCTGGAAAGAACGGCGTCGATCGCCACCTGCGGCACCTGGCTCAGGTGGACCGCGATGCGGTTCTGGCCGCTGTTGATCGACGCCAGCTGGGTTTTGCCGTCGGCGGCGTAGATGAACGTCGTCTGGGTCTGCGGCAGGGCGGCGGGCAACGGCACCCGCGACAGCAGGTAGGCGGCGCCGCCGATACCGAAGAAGACGAACAGCCAGACGAGGAACAGCATCCGCCGGTGGCGCCACAGCCAGCTACGCCGCTCGACCTTGACCTTGGGCCGAGGCGGCGGCCGCCGGCGTCCGGCCGATGCCGGTCGGGTGGTGCGGGCCGCCGGCACGGCGCGGGGCGCAGTACGAGTGCGGGTGCGTTGGAGTGCTACCGAAGTGGGCCGGGCCATGAGAGAGAGGGTCGGCTGCGCCCGCCGACCGGAAGATCCTAGGTCGACTCGGCCCGGCGGCCGCTCACCGCGAAGGTGCGGGCCAGGTGGTTCCACGAACAGGTGGGGCACACCTCGACGACATAACAGACCAGCTCCCGCCCGGGGCGGGACAGCTTGGCCAGGTCGGCCCGGTTGGCGACGATCCGGCCGCTCGGCGGCAGCCGACTGCCGAACACGTACGACACCAGAACCACCTTGGACTCCTCGCAGATGGGGCAGTCCTCGTGGGTTGGCTGGCCGCAGTTGGTGGCCGCCCGCAGCAGCTCCGGCTGGGCGTCGCAGACGTCGAGCTTGGAGAGCCGGCCCTTCTGGAATTCGCTGACGATGGCGTTGCGGGCCAGGCGGTAGTCGACCTGCCCGGCGATCTGGTGCACGCTCGGTGCGCCACGCATCGTCTCGGGCCGAAAGCTCATCGGCGCGAGGCTACCGCCCGCGTACGGCTCGGGGTCGGCCGTGGCGGCGCCAGGTTCGGGGAAAGGGGGCCGGGTCTCGGCAACGCCTTTTCCTGTCGCTCACGCCCTCCAGGCCCTATACTGACGCGCGATATATCGCCCCGATACATCGAAGGGACCTACCGTGCTGGAGCTGGCCATCCTGGGACTGCTGAAGGAACAGCAGCTTCATGGCTACGAGCTGAAGAAACGCCTAGCCGACACCGTCGGCTCGGGCAGCGGCGTGTCGTTCGGTTCCCTCTACCCCGCCCTGGGACGGTTGGAGAAGGCGGGGGCGGTGCAGGTCGTCGCCACCCCGGGGGCCGGTGGCGGGGGCCGGGGCAAGAAGGTGTACGTCATCACCCACGCCGGTCACGCCCTCTTCGACGAGTTGCTGACCGCCGACACCGGCTCCAGCGAGGACGAGCGGGCCTTCAACCTGCGGCTGGCCTTCGCCCGCCACCTCAGCCGCGACGCCCGCATCGGCATGCTCGAACGCCGGCGCGCCTATCTCCTGGCCCGGCTGGCCCGCACCCGCACCGCCGTCCGCCAGGGATTGGATCGCTTGGACGCCTATACCCGCAGCCTGCTCGAACACGGCAACGAGACGACCGAGCGCGACATTTCGTGGCTCGACCGCCTCATCGCCCGCGAGCGCGGCGACGCTGAGGTCGAAGAAGCCGACGCCAGCGCGTCAACACCCTGGGCGGCTTCCGCCGCCCCGACCATGCCGGTGCGGCCCGGAGCCGCGCCGTTCGTTTCGTCTTCACCCCATCCACGCGGAGGCAACATTCAATGAGTAGCAAGATCCGGGTCGCCATCGCCGGTGTAGGCAACTGCGCCAGCTCGCTCCTGCAAGGAGTCGAGTACTACCGCGACGCCGACCCGTCGGAGACCGTTCCCGGCCTGATGCACGTCGAGTTGGGCGGCTACCACGTCGGCGACGTGGAGTTCGTAGCCGCGTTCGACGTCGACGCCGCCAAGGTCGGGCTCGACCTCGGAAAGGCGATTTTCGCCGGGCAGAACAACACCATCCGTTTCGCCTCGGTGGGCGACACCGGCGTGATGGTGCAGCGAGGCCCAACCTTCGACGGCCTCGGCAAGTACTACCGCCAGACCATCGAAGAGTCACCGGCGGAGCCCGTCGACGTGGTCTCGGTGCTGCGCCAGTCGAAGGCCGACGTCCTGGTCGCCTACCTCCCCGTCGGTTCGGAAGAGGCACAGAAGCACTACGCCAGCTGTGCCCTCGAGGCCAAGGTGGCGTTCGTGAACGCCATCCCCGTGTTCATCGCCAGCAACCCCGAGTGGGCCCAGAAGTTCACCGACGCCGTCGTCCCGATCATCGGCGACGACATCAAGAGCCAGGTCGGGGCCACCATCGTGCACCGCATGCTGGCCCGCCTGTTCGAGGACCGCGGCCTGGTGCTCGACCGCACGTACCAGCTCAACGTGGGCGGCAACATGGACTTCAAGAACATGCTCGAGCGGGAACGGCTGGAGTCCAAGAAGATCTCCAAGACCCAGTCCGTCACCAGCCAGCTCGACAACGGCATCGCCGCCGACGACGTGCACATCGGCCCCTCCGACCACGTCCCTTGGCTTGACGACCGCAAATGGGCCTACATCCGCCTCGAGGGTCGCAACTTCGGCGACGTCCCCCTCAATGTCGAACTCAAGCTCGAGGTGTGGGACTCGCCCAACTCGGCGGGGGTCATCATCGACGCCATCCGCTGCGCCAAGCTGGCCCTCGACCGGGGTATCGGCGGCCCCCTCACCGGACCCTCGGCCTACTTCATGAAGTCGCCACCGATCCAGTTCCACGATGACGACGCCCATCAGATGGTGGAGGATTTCGCCGCCGGAATCGGCTAGGCCGACGGGGTGCTCGTTGGCCGAGCACCCCCCTTTTCCCCCTTACAACTCCTTCAACGCCGGGATGACCCGGGAGCCGAGGCCGCTCGCCATCTCCACCGGGTCGCCGAAGGGCATGATGCCGACGAGCTTCACGCCCAGCTTGGCGTAGTCCGCCATCTGGGCGATGAACCCGTCGGGGTCGTCGACCGGGTTGCCGAAGGCCAGGATGGTCGGCGTGATGGTGGCGAAGTCGCGCCCTTCGGTGTCGCAGTGGCGGCGGAGGACGTCGAGCTTGTGGCGGACGTCGTCGACGCTGGAGCCGAACAGGTTGCAGGCGTCGGCGTACTTGGCGACCAGGCGCAGCGTTTTGCGCTCCCCGCTGCCCCCGATCAGGATCGGCGGCCGGGGCTGGCTGATGGGCCGGGGGGAGCAGAGCGTCGCTTCCAGCTGGTAATGCCGGCCGTGGTAGGGGCCGTCGTTGTCGCTCCACATCTGCAGGCAGATCTGTAGCGCCTCCTCGAGACGCTCGAAGCGCTCCGCCACCGGCGGGAACGGCACCCCGAGTGCCCGGTGCTCCCGCTCGTACCAGGCGGCGCCGATCCCCAGCTGGGCCCGGCCCCCGGAGAGGACGTCGAGGGTGGTCACCGTCTTGGCCAGCAGGCCGGGGTAGCGGTACGTGACCCCGGTGACCAGGAGGCTGAGCGTCATGGTCCGGGTCAGGCCGGCCATGTACCCGAGGGAGGTGTAGCCCTCCATCATGGGGTCCTCGGCGGGGGCGACCCTGTCCATCTGGAACCAGTGGTCCATGAACGTGATCTCGGCGACCCCGGATTCCTCGGCGGCGGCCGCCGTGGCGGCGAGGGTCGGGGCGATCGATTGCGTTCCGCCCGGCCATTTGAAGTTGGCCAGGTGCAGGCTGAGGTCCATGCACGGCAGGATAGGCAGGTGGCGAACGACCGAGAGAACGCGTCGGCGTGGGACCGGTACGCCGCCGCCTACCAGACGCGGTCGCAGTTTTCCACCAGCACGGCGTACTACGGGCCGGAGATTCCGACCGAGGCCAGCCTGCGGCTCCTCGGCGACCTGAAGGGCAAGCGGGTCCTGGAGCTGGGCTGCGGCGGGGGGCAGAGCTCCATCGCCTTCGCCAAGCAGGGGGCGACGGCCATCGGGGTCGATTTCTCGGTCCAGCAACTGGCGTTCGCCCGCCGGCTGTGCGAGCGGGAGGACGTCAAGGTCGAGCTGCGCCAGGGCGACCTGGCCGACCTGGCATTCCTGCGGGCCGACTCGATCGACGTGGTGTTCTCCTCCTACGCCTTCGGCTACGTCGAGGACCTCAACCGGGTGTTCCGCCAGGTGCACCGGGTCCTGCGGCCCGGGGCACCGCTCGTCTTCTCGCTCCCCCACCCCCTGTCGGAGGTCTACGACCTGGACAGCGAGACGCCGCTGGCGCTCCGCCGCTCCTACTTCGACAAGACGCCGGTGGCCCGGGAAGTCGGCGGGGTGGTGTTCACCGAGTACCACCACACCTTCGCCGACATCTATATGGGCCTGGCCCGGTCCAGCTACCGCGTCGACCTGGTGCTCGAACCCGAGCCGCTCGCCACGGGGCGGCACAGCGCCGAATGGAACGACGCCTTCCTCTACGTCCCCCGTACCCTCATCGTCCGGGCCCGCAAAGAGGGCAACTAAGTCCTCGCGGGCGCCGATTTGGTCTTCACCGACCAGTTCTGTCAGTAGCCATGGTCGTCGAGTGCGGTTCTGTGAGTATCTGTGGTTCTCGGCACCATTTCCGACCACATACGGTCGTGGCGATGCTGAGAACGCTGAGGACTCACAGATTCGCCCGTCAACCGGCGGCTGGCGCTGGCGGCGGGCGGCCCACCAGGCCTCAGCGGGCGGCCTGGCGGGTCGCCCACCACTCGTCGAGGCGGCGGGTCGCCTCCTCCTTGCCGAGCGGCCCCTCGTCGAGGCGGAGCTCGAGCAGGAAGTTGAGGGCGGCACCGACGTCGCGACCGGGCTTCAGGCCGAGGTGCGCCATAACCTCGTTGCCGTCGAGGTCCGGCCGGATGGAGGCCATCTCCTCGCGCTCCCGCAACTCGGCGATGCGCACTTCCAGGTCGTCCATGCGGTGCGCCAAGGACCGGGCCTTGGCCGCGTTGCGGGTGGTGCAGTCGCAGCGGGTCAGTTCGTTCAGGCGGTCGAGGAGCGGGCCGGCGTCGCGCACGTAGCGGCGCACCGCGCTGTCGGTCCATCCCATCTTGTAGGTATGGAACCGCAGGTGCAGCTCGACCAGCTCGCTTACCTGCTCGATGTCGGCGGTCGGGTATTTGAGGGCCCGCATGCGGTCGCGCGTCATCCGGGCCCCGACCACCTCGTGGTGGTGGAACGAGACCATGCCGCCCGGTCCGAAGGATCGGGTCTTGGGCTTGCCGACGTCGTGGAAGAGGGCGGCCAGGCGCAGGATGCGGTCGGGGCGGGTCTTGGCCACCACCGCGATGGTGTGGGCCAGCACGTCCTTGTGGCGGTGGATGGGGTCCTGCTCCAGGGCCAGCGCCGGCAGCTCGGGCAGGAACTCCTCGGCCAGGCCGGTGTTGACCAGGAACCAGAGGCCCTCGCTCGGGTCCTCAACGACCATCAGCTTGTCCAACTCGTCGCGGATGCGCTCGTCGGAAACGATCTCCAGGCGGTTGCGCAGGCCGGTGACGGCCTCCACCAGCTCCTTGTCCGGCGCCAGGTGGTAGCCGGCGATGAACCGAGCGGCCCGCAGCATCCGCAACGGGTCGTCGCTGAACGACACCTCGGGCGACAGCGGGGTCCGCAGCCGGTGCCCGGCCAGATCCTCGAGACCTCCGAAGGGGTCGATGAGCGTGAGGTCGGGGAGGGACAGCGCCATGGCGTTGACGGTGAAATCCCGTCGTGACAGGTCGGCCTCGATGGCGTTGGCGAACTCCACGTCGGGCTTGCGGGAGTCGGGGTGGTACGCCTCGGCCCGGTGGGTGGTGATCTCCATGCGGCGGTCACCCTTGCGCAGGCCGATGGTCCCGAACCGCTTGCCCTGCAGCCACACCGCGTCGGCCGAGTCGGCGACCAGCGCCTCGATGTCGTCGGGGCGGGCGTCGGTGGTGAAATCCAGATCGCTGTCGTTGTCCAGCCGCCCGATGAGGGCGTCGCGGACCACGCCGCCGACCAGGTACAGCCGGAAGCCGGCCCGCTCGAAGCGGGCACCCAGGTCGTCGGTCTCCGCCAGCAGCGGCTGGAGGCGGTCGGGGATCACATCTTGAGGCTAGCGGTGCTCCTGTGCAGAACCGATGGCTTATCGAGTCGCCCGGCCTTCGGGCCGCCGGCAGGCTGATGGGTTCGCGGGGCGCCCAGCTTCCGGGGCGCCGGCGTCAGGCGGTGACGGCGACCAGCCCGGCGTGCTCGAGGGCGAGGCGGAAGTCGTGGGGGCGGGAGGCCGCGGCCATGGCCTGGCGGAGGCTGACCTGACCCTCTTGGTACAGGTGAAACAGGCTCTGATCGAACGTCTGCATCCCGTACCACTCGCCGCCGCCGATCATCTCCTCGATCGTTTCCCCCTTGCCGCTGGTGGGCTCCACGATGCGATCGGCGATACGCCCGGTCATGACCATGACCTCGACGGCCGGCACCCGCCCCATGTCGTCGGCCCGCTCCAAAAGGCGCTGGCAGACGACGCCCTTCAAGCAGGACGCCAGGGTCAGGCGGATCTGCTGTTGCTGGAACGGCGGGAAGAAGTCGACGATGCGGTTGATCGTCTCGGTGGCGTTGGTGGTGTGCAGCGTCGAGAGGACCAGGTGGCCGGTCTCGGCGGCGGACAGGGCGGCCCAGACCGTTTCGGCGTCGCGCATCTCGCCGACGAGGATCACGTCGGGATCCTGGCGCAGCACCCGTCGCATGGCCTGCATGTAGTCGGCGGTGTCGGTTCCGATCTCCCGCTGGTTGATGATGGCCAGGTGGTCGCTGTGGACGACCTCGATGGGGTCCTCGATGGTGACCACGTTGCAGGCGCGGGTCTCGTTGATGTGCTGGATCATGGACGCCAGGGTCGTCGTCTTGCCGGACCCGGTCGGGCCGGTGACCAGCACCATGCCGCGAGCTTCGCTGGCCAGCGTCCGCACGACCGGTGGCAACCCCAGGTCCTCAATCGACGCCACGTTGGGGAGCACCCGCCGCAGCACGATCCCCACCTCGCCTCGCTGGCGGAAAGCGTTCCCGCGGAAACGCCCGAGGCCGCCGGCGGATGTCGCGAAGTCGGCGTCGCTGGTCTCCTCGAATTCCCGCAGCCGGTTGGTCGGCAGGAGCTGGCTTACCAGTGCCTCCAGGTCCTCACCGGTGACCGGTTCGAACGGCGACTCGATGAGCTGGCCGTCGATCCGCACCCGGGGCCGGCAGTCCACCTTGAGGTGAAGGTCGGACGCGTCTTCGTCCACGACGTAATGAAGGAGCTTGATCAGATCGAGCATCGCTCCCTCTATCGGCTCCTTCCGGGAGCTACCTGAGCCCTTGTCCAGGCGGCCGGCGGCGGCCGCGCAGGGGCCCGCGAGTTCAGCCGGAGGTGGACTCGGGCTGCGCCATTTCGGCGCGCTGCCGGGCCACCGAGGTGACCACGCCGGCGCCGGGCCCGCCGGCCGTCGGCGGCTCGGGCCGGTATTCGACGCCGGCCAGGCCGGCGACGCACGCACCGGCCGAGTCGGCCAGCGCCCCCAGGTCGTAGCCGCCCTCCAGCACCGCCAACCGCCGGCCGGCCGGGACCAGGCCCATCAACCGGACGGTGAGGTCGGCGAAGTCGCCCGAGGCCAGGCCCAGCTCGGTGAGGGGGTCGGCGCGGTGGGCGTCAAAGCCGGCGGAGACAATGAGCCAGGTGGGCCGGAACCACTCGGCGGCGGGCACCACGACCTCGTCGAGCGCCGCCTGGTACACGTCGCCGGTGGCGCCGGCGGGAAACGGGAAGTTGATCGTGTACCCGGCGCCCTCCCCCGCCCCGGTCTCCTCCATCCGCCCCGTCCCTGGGTAGAAGGGGAACTGGTGCATCGACACGTAGAGCACGGAGGGGTCATGGAAGAAGATCGCCTGGGTGCCGTTTCCGTGGTGGGCGTCCCAGTCGACGATGAGGACCCGCTCGCCGCGGGAGGTGAGGGCGGCGGCGGTCACCGCCACGTTGTTCAGCAGGCAGAAACCCATGGGCCGGGTGCCGAGGGCGTGGTGGCCCGGGGGCCGCACGGCGATGAAGGCGGCGTCCGCCTCGCCGGCATCGAGCCGCTCGATGGCGTCGGGGCCGGCGCCGGCGGCCAGCACGGCCGCCTGCCACGACCCGGAGGACACCGCCGTGTCCATGTCCACCCAGCCGCCACCCCTCGCCGCGAAGCGCTCCAAGCCGTCGAGATAGGCGGGCGCGTGCACCCGCTCCAACTCGGCGCGGGAGGCGGGGCGGGGCGCCACTGGAACAAGGGCGTCGGTCACGCCGGCGTTGTTGACCCCGGCCAGCACCGCTTCCAGTCGGGCGGGCCGCTCGGGATGGCCGCCGCCCGGCAGATGGTCGAGGAACGCCTCGTGGGTCTCGAGCAGCACCAGGCCAGACGCCATCAATTGGCAATGCTATGTGGACCGCCACCAAAAGGTCGCCCGGCCCGACGAGCGAAACCCGGTCACCAGGCCGGGGCGCGCATGATGTCGGTCGCCAGACCCTCTCCGCTACGCTTGTCATCCGCCGTGAGGGAGCAGCCGAGCACCCGCCCGGTGGCATCTCGTCCATGAGCTCTCCGTCGGTCGACACCATTCGTTGGGGCAGGGAGCGGGCTCGCATCTGGCCGTGGCGAGGCGATGGCACCGTCGCCTTCCTGGCCCCGGTCCCCGAAGCGCCCGTACCATCCGCCGCTTTCATCCAGCGGTGCCTGGACATTCTGGGCGAGCGGGGATTCGTCCGGGTGGTGACGTCCGCCCTTTCCCCCCTCGAACAGTCCGGGTTCTTCGCCGCTGGTTTCCAAGTGGCCGAGGAGCTCCACCTCCTGGCCCGCGACCTGGACGGACTGCCGCGGCGGCCCGACATCGGCGTGATCCGCGTCTCCCCCGACGCCCGCCCGCAGGTGCTGGCGGTCGATCGGGCGGCATTTTCCCCGTTCTGGCAACTTGACGAACGAAGCCTGGCCGAGGCGCTGGCCGCCACCCCCCGTACCCGGTTCCGGGCCGTGCCCCATGACGGCCGACTGGTCGGCTACGCCATCAACGGTCGGAGTGGCGCACGGGGCTTTGTACAGCGGCTGGCCGTGCTGCCCGAAGTCCAGCGCCAGGGAATCGGGCGGGCCCTCCTGCTCGACGGGCTCCACTGGATGCGCCGGCGAGGCGTGCGGCGGGCGGTGGTCAACACCCAAGTAGGCAACGACGCCGCCTTGTCCCTCTACCACGACGCCGGCTTCCGGGAGGAGCCCGCCGGCCTCTCGGTGATGGAAGCCGGCCTCCGGTGAGCCGCCGGCGGCGGATCGCCACCCGGTCCGCCGCCCCGCCGTTTCTCCGCCCGCGCCGTCCCATTGGGTCGCTCGCCCGGGGGGCCGCCGCCGTGGCCATGGTGGCCCTGGCCATCGTCGGGGCCACGCCCCGCCGGGCGGGAGCGCAGTCGGCTGGCAACAGCCAGCTGCGAGTGACGGACCAGACGACGTGGATCAGCAACAGCGGCACCTTCCGGTTGGGGCTGACGGTGACGACTCCCGACCCGACCAGCGCCCGGTTGCAACTGTCGATCTACCAGCCGCTGACCAGCCGGTCGGACTTCACCGAGTCGTTGGCCGACCGCATCCACACCGCCCGTAGGGCGGCATTCAACCCGGTAAACCTCACCTCGCTCGGCGCCAGCCCGGCGCTGACGCTGGCGGTCAACTCCAAGCCGAGCGACCACGCCGCCCAGTCGATCAAGCTCACCACGTCAGGCGTCTACCCGGTTCGTGTCGACCTGGTCGACGGCGCCGGCAACCTGGTCAGCCGGCTGACGACCCACCTGGTCTACAGCGGCGCCGACGCCGTCACTGCCAGCCGTCTCGACGTGGCCTGGGTCGTGCCGTTCCACGCCCCGCCGGCCGTCGCCTCCCCCTCGAGCGCCCTCGCCGCCGGCTCGGACGCCGCCGGCCTCGTCGCTTTGGCCGGCGCACTGGCGCAACATCCCTCTGTTCCGCTGACCGTCGACGCCACCCCACAAACCGTCGAGGCGCTGGCCGGCGGAACGGCACCCGATCGGGCGGCGGTGGAGCAGCTGGCCTCCGCCCTGGGCAACAGCAACCGGCAGCTGCTGGCCTCTCCGTACGTTCGCCTCGACCTGCCGGCCACGCTGGCCGCCGGCCTTGACACCGAGGTCACGGCGCAGCTCGCCACGGGCAACGACATCCTCGCCGCCGACCTGCACGCCACCCCCATGGGCGCCGCCTGGGTGGAGGAAGGCCCCCTGTCGGCCGCCGCGGTCGACGAGCTGGCCGGGCGAGGTGTGCAGCGGCTGGTCGTCGCCGACAAGAGCCTGACCCCACTGCCGGCCGACGAGCGGGTCCGCACCCTGGCCCAGCCGTTCACGGTCGCGGGCCGGAGCGCCCATATCGCCGGCGGGGCGGTGGACGCCGGCTTGAGTGCCCATTTCACCGCCGCTCCGGACGAGATGCTGGCCGCCCATCAGTTCCTGGCCGAGCTGGCCATGGTGCAGTTGGAGCTGCCCAATCGCCGTGGCGGGCGCGGGGTAGTGGTCGTGCCGCCCCTGGATTGGCATCCGAATGCCGGCTTCTTGGCCACCGTTCTCGACGGCCTCGCCAGCGCGCCGATGCTGGCGCCCGTCACGGTGGACCGCTTCTTCTCCGATGTCACGCCCCTCGCATCCAGCGCCGGAACCCAATCCAACGGCGGCTCCCTGGTGCGCAACGTGGCCCCGCCCGACCAGCAGCCGAAGAGCGAGCCCATCGCCGACACCGGCGCCATCCGTGCCATTCGCCGGGTGGCCGGATCCCTCGCCACGATCGTGCCGGCGTCCAGTCCGGCCGTCGGCGAGATCAATCGTCACGTGCTGATCAGTGAATCGGCGGACACCCCGGAGCGTTCCCGTCCCGCCGAGCTGGCCGCCGCCACGTCCCTCATCAACCGGCTGAAGGCGATGGTGCACCTTCCCGGCAACCAGTCGATCACCTTCACCGCCCGCCAGGGCCTGATTCCCGTCACCATCTTGAGCAGTGCCTCGTACCCGCTCAAGATAAGGGTCCGGGTGACCAGCCAGAAGCTGGGATTCCAACCGGTCCAACTGGTCGGAGGCGCCTGCACCAACAGCGCCACTTCGGAGGTCTGCACCATCCAGCTGCGGGCCCAGAACACGACCGTGCGGGTGCCCGTCGTCGCCAAAACCGCCGGCGTGTTCTCCCTGACGGTGGCGTTGGACTCGCCCGACGGCGCCATCAACCTGGCCACCAACCAGGACACGGTGCGCAGCACCGCCGCGTCAGGCGTCGGCGTCGTCCTCTCCCTTGGCGCCGCCCTGCTGCTCATGGTGTGGTGGCTACGCGACGTGGTCCACGGGCGCCGGGCCAAGCGACTGATGCCGAAGCGGTTCGGCGAATTGTCGCTCGTGGGCGCCGACGCCGACGCCACCCGCCCGGTCCAGCGTCCGGTGCCCCCGCCTGGGGCCTTCCCCCCTCCCCGTCGCCCGCCGCCCACCCCCGTCCCCGCCCCGCCGCCTGCGGGCCGCCCCGCCCAGGCGCCCACCCCCGGCCCCGCCCCCCCACGGGCCCACACACCCACCCCAGCGCCTGCCCCGACCCAACCGCCGGCCCCGACGCCGGTTCCCGTCCCGAGCCCCCGCCAGCCAAGCGCGTCGGTCGCCTCCCCATCCCGTCCCCGCCCCGCCAGTTGGGACGACCAGACGGGAACGGCGACCCAACCCATCCCCATCGTCATCGCCGACCTGCCGTCGGAACCCCCCCAGCTTTCGATCGCCCCGCCCCCCCGGCCCCGGCCCCCCTCGGCTCCGGCCCACTTCCGCACGCCCCAGAAGCGACGAGCCGATCCCACCCGGCTCCTGCCCACCCGCTCCGCCACCCGGGCCACCACCGCCACCCGGCCCACCACCGCCACTACCGCCACCACCCCCCCGGCCGAAGCCGATGAGGCGCAGGAAGCGGCCGCCTTCTCCCGCAACACCGCCGTCATGGCGGCGGGGACCCTCCTCTCCCGGCTGACCGGATTCGCCCGGGTGCTGGCCCTCATCTGGGCGTTCGGCATCGGCTCGGGGCTGACGGACGTCTACAACATCGCCAACACCGCCCCCAACATCCTCTACGACCTCGTCCTCGGCGGCGTCCTGTCGGCCACGCTGGTCCCGGTCTTCGTCGACTACCTGGGGCGCGACGACGGCGAGGAGGGCTGGCAGGCCGTCTCGGCGGTGGTCACCGCCATCGCCGTCGTCCTGGTCGCCCTCTCGGCCCTCTTCTGGCTGGCCACGCCGGCGATCATCCGCTTCTACGAGGTCCTCAACCACACCGCGGCCGCCGGCGACGAGCGGGTCATCGGCACCAACTTGCTGCACATGTTCGTGCCGCAGCTGTTCCTGCTCGGCGGCATCGCCGTCACCACCGCCCTGCTGAACGCCCGCCGTCGCTTCATGGCGACCGCCTTCTCGCCGGTCGTCAACAACGTCGTCGCGGTGGCCGCGATCGTCGGTGCCCGCCTCGTCGCCACCAACCTGACGCTGCCGGGGCTGCGCCGGGACCAGTCGGCGCTGCTCATCCTGGGCCTCGGCACCACCGCCGGCTACCTGTTCCAGTTCCTCGTCCAGGTGCCGCCGATGATGCGAGCCGGCATCCGGCTGCGGCCGATGTGGGATCTGGCCCACCCGGCGGTGCGCACCGTGCTACGCCTCTCCCTGTGGACCTTCGGGTCGGTCGTGGCCAATCAGGTTTCGTTCAACCTGATCCTCGTGCTGGCCGACCACCGCAAAGGTGACGTCACCGTCTTCACCACGGCCTACCAGTTCTTTCAGCTGCCGTACGCCATCTTCGCGGTGTCCATCGCCGCCGTCATCACCCCCGACCTGTCGGAACAGTGGGCCCGGCGCAGCCTCGACGGGTTCCGCCGGCAAATGGCCCAAGGATTCCGACTGACCATGGCCGTCCTGGTGCCGGCCGCCGTCGGCTACGTCGCCCTGGCCCAGCCCTTCCTCCGGCTGGTCCTCAACCACGGCTCGTTCTCCGCCGGCGACGCCCACCGCATCGCCGTGGTCGTCGCCCTGTTCGCCGTCGGCCTGCCCGGCTTCAGCGCCTACCTCCTCCTCATGCGGGCCTACCAGGCCATGCAGGACACCCGGTCGATGTTCTGGCTCTACCTGGTCGAGAACGCCGCCACCATCGTCCTGGCCGTCGCCCTCTACCCGCTCATGGGCGTCGAAGGGCTGGCCCTCGGTTGGGTCGGCGCCTACACCGTCGGGTCGATCGCCGCCTTCGCCCACCTGCGCCGGCGCACCGGCGGCCTCGACGGCCAGGCGATCGTGGCCAGCCTGGCCCGGGTGGCGGCGGCCACCGCCCTCATGCTCCTGCCCGTCCTCGCCATTAGCCACCTGGTGCCCAGCCGCTCGACGCCCGAACTGGTGCTCATGGTCGGCGGCGGCGTGGTGGCGGGCACCGCGATGTACCTGGCCGCCGCCCGCGCCTTCGGCGTGACCGAGCTGGCCACCCTGCTGCGGAGGGAGCGGCCGGCATGAAAGGGTTCGTCAAGCTGGTGGTCGTCCTGGCCGTGGCCGCCGTCTTGATGTTCGAGGTCGGCTCGCCGCTGTGGGGTCGCTCCGACGCCGCGGGTGCCGCCCAGGATGCGGCCAGCGCGGCCGCCCGCGACTACTTCGACAGCACCAACCTCGACTCGGCCAAGCAGGCGGCCGTCGCCGCCGCCCAGATACGAGGCGCGACCGTCACCGGCATGGCCCTGGAGGCGGACGGCAGCATCAAGGTCACGGTCAACCGTCCCGCCCGCTCCTTCGTCCTGCACCGCATCTCCGCCCTGAAGAACTGGTACAACGTGACGGCGACGGCCACCGCGCCGCCGATACGTGCCTGATTCGGGGGGGACATGCCGGGAATTCGTGTGGTGGCGGACAGCGCCTGTGACCTCCCCGAGGAGGTGGTCGCCCGTTACCGGCTGACCATCGTGCCCCTGACCGTCCGCTTCGGCGCCGAGGAGGTCGACGACCTCGGGCCCAAGGACTTCTGGGTGCGGTGCCGCCAGTCGCCCGTGCTCCCCGCCACCGCCGCCCCCTCACCGGGCGCCTTCGCCGAGGCGTTCCGCCGCCTGGCGGACGAGGGCGCCGAGGGCATCGTCTGCATCACGCTCGCCGCCAAGCTGTCCGCCACCTTCCAGGCGGCGCAAGCGGCCGTCCGGGAGGTGACCGGCATCCCCGTCGAGGTGATCGACTCCAGCTCCGTCAGCCTGGGCCAGGGACTCCTCGTTCTCGGCGCCGCTCGTTTGGCCGAGGAGGGAAAAGGGGGCCCGGAGGTGGCCGCCTGGGTTCGTGAGACGTCGCGTCGCCTGAAGGTGTACGGCGTCTTGGACACGCTCGACAACCTGAAAAAAGGTGGACGCGTCGGCGGGGCAAAAGCGCTGTTCGGATCGATGCTGGCCATCAAGCCGGTCATCGAGATCCGCGACGGGGAGGTGCACGAGGAATCCAAGCAGCGCACCCGGGGCCGGTCGCTGCAGTACCTGGCGGCCAAGGTCACCGAAGCGGCCAACGCCGGCCGGATCTCCGAACTCGGCATCATGCACGGCGACGCGTCCGACATCGACAAGTTCATCGACCTGGTGGCCGTGGCCGTTTCCCGCGACCAGATGTTGGTCGGCCTGGTGGGGGCGGTGATCGGCACCCACGCCGGCGCCGGCGTCATCGGTGTGGCCTGGATCGAACCGCCGGCGTGATGCCGACCAGGAATCCCGCCGAGGTGCCGAGCGGCGGGCGGGGTGACCGGTAGCCTGTAATCCCGTGTCTGCCCCCGACGCGACCGAGCCGGTTGGCGCCGGCAGCGTACTGGTAAGCCGTTATCGGCTGGTGCGTCTGGTCGCCCATGGGGGCATGGCGTCGGTGTGGGAGGCCGAGGACAACGTCCTGGCCCGTTCGGTGGCGGTCAAGATTCTCCACCCCCATCTGGCCGAGGACCGCCTGTTCCTGGAACGGTTCCGGCGCGAGGCCGTCTCGGCCGCCCGGCTGGCCCACCCCAACGTGGTCGCCACCTTCGACGCCGGGATCACCCCCGAGGGGACGGCCTTCATCGTCATGGAGCTCATCCGGGGCCGGACCCTCTCGGTCTTCGCCAACGAGCACCGGCCCCTGCCGATCTTCGTGTGCGTCGGCGTGGCCATGCAGATCGCCGACGCCCTGGCCCACGCCCACAACGCCGGCCTGGTCCACCGCGACATCAAGCCGGCCAATGTGCTGGTCTGCGATGCCGAATCCGACGGGATCCCCCTCATCAAGGTCACCGACTTCGGCATCGCCAAAGCCGCCGAAGGGCTGGGTATCGACCTCACAAAGACGGGGATGGTCCTGGGCACACCCCGGTACCTGAGCCCCGAGCAGATCGACGGCCGCGAGCCCGACGCCCGCACCGACCTGTACGCCCTCGGCGTCGTGCTCTTCGAGCTAGTCGCCGGGTTGGCGCCGTTCCGGGGGGCGACGGAGATGGCGGTGGCGGTGCAGCACCTCAATGAGCCCCCGCCCCACCTCCGCGACCTGCGCCCGGCCACGCCGATGGCTTTGGACCAGCTGGTCGCCGCCCTGCTGGCCAAGCAGCCCGAGCAGCGGCCCCCGTCCGCCGCCGCCGTCCGCCAGGCGCTGTCGCGCATCGACACCGCGGGAAGCCGGGCCGCCGACCGCCCGAACCCGGCACCGCCGGCGCCGCCCGCCCCGCCCCGGGTGCCAGGAGGCACCGAGGTGGGGCCGCCGGCGGCGGCCCGACCGCCGTCGCGCCCGGGACCCGCCGATGGGGCGTTCGCCGGTGCCGCTCCCCCGCGCGCCACCCCGCCGCGCCGCCCCCCGCCGCCCATGGGACAGCCGCCGCCCGTCCCCGCTTCCCGGCGCCCGCCGCCCCGCACGCCCAACTGGACCGGCCGCCTGGTGGCGGCCCTGGTCGTGGTGGCGCTGATCGTGGTCGTGGTCGTGGTCTCCAACCACGGCTCCACCGCCAAGCACGCGCCGCCCGGCACCACGTCGGCCAGCACCCTCGCCGCCATCTCCATCCAAAACGCCAGCGTGTTCCACCTCGAGCGCGACGCCGATGACGCCGCCCACGCCGGCGACGCCATCGACGGCAACCCCAATACCGCCTGGCAGACGGACCGCTACTTCGGACCGCACTTCGCCGGCCTCCGGCCCCACGGCCTCGGCCTGGCTCTCAGCCTCTCCTCGAACAAGACCCTCCACACCCTCACCGTGACGTCGTCCACCCCGGGATGGAGCGCCGAGATCTACGTGGCCGACGCCGTCCCCAACCCGCCCGCCCTGGCGCCGTGGGGGTCCCCCGTGGACTCGAAACAGAACGTGACCGGTCCCACCACCACCTTCGACCTCCACGGCAGGTCGGGGGCTGCCGTTTTGCTGTGGCTGACCGATCTCGGGCCGACATTCCAGGCCTCGATCGCCGAGGTCACCCTCAGCTGAAGATCGCTCGGCCAGCGGTCCCACCCGCCGGTTATGGCACTACGCTCCCGCGGCATCGACGGCGACGACGACCTCGTCACGGCGGCCCGGGCGGGCGACCGCCAGGCCCTGGAAGCCTTGTTGCGAGCCCACCACGACCGTCTGTACGCGGTGTGCCGGCGGCTCACCGGTAACGACGCCGACGCCGCCGACGCCACCCAGGAGACGCTGCTGGCCGTGGTCCGGGGTCTCGGCCGCTTCGACGGCCGCAGCCGGTTCGCCACCTGGAGCTACCGGGTGGCGGTGAACGCCTCGCTCGACGAGCTGCGTCGCCGCCGGCGGCGTCCCGAGCCCGGTCTCGACGAAGAGGCGGCGAGCCCCCTCACCGGGGCGGTCACCGACGGCAGCCACGGCAGCGACCTCCGTCTCGACGTGGACGCCGCCATGCGGCAGCTGGCCCCGGAATTCCGGGCGGCGGTGGTCCTGCGGGATCTGTGCGGGCTCGACTACGCCGAGATCGCCGAGGTCCTCGACATCCCGCCCGGTACCGTCAGGTCGCGTATCGCCCGGGGCCGGGCCGCCCTGGCGCCTCTCCTGGCGGGGAACCGGGACCTCGCCCCCGACCGTCCTACCGAGCGGGCATGACGACACCCCATCTCGACGACGAGGCGCTCAGCGCGGCCTTCGACGGTGAAGCGACCGCCGCCGAGCAGGCGCACCTGCGCACCTGCCCGGCCTGCCGGGCCCGACTCCAACCGCTGGCCACCGTGGCCCGGGCGGTCGGCCAACCGGTCGTGCCGCCCCCACTTGGGGACGTCGACCGGGCCGTCGCCCTCGCCCTGCAGTCCGCCGCCCCCACGGCCCCCACCGCCTCCGACACCCACAGTCCCATCGTCCCATCCGCCCCCACCGCCCCCACCGCGACGGGCCGCCCGGCCCGCCGGCCCGGGCGATGGCTCGGCCCCGCCGCCGGCGTGGCGGCGGCGGCCGTGCTGGCAATTGTCGGGCTGGCCGTCCTGCTGGGCCGCTCCCACCCGTCGGTGCCGGCCACGACGGCGGCCCGGGCGCCGGCGGCGGGCGGGGGTGCGGCGCCGAGCTCGCCGACGTCGGCGACATTGGCTCCCGCCCTCGCGAACCCTCCCGCCGATCTGGGCAACCAAACCGACGCCGCCACCGTGGCCCAGCTGGTGCGGGCCGCCACTCAGCCGGCAACCTCCGGTCCCTCGTCGTCAGGGGCGCAGGCCGGCGCCGCCTCCTCCGGTCCTGCCCCGTCCGTCAATGGTGGGCAACCGCTCGTCGTGTGCGAGTCGTCGGCCCGCAACGCGACCGGTCTGGCCGCCGACAGCAGCGCGACGGTGCGCTACCAGGCCCGGCTGGTCTGGCGCGACCAGCCGGCCGTCGTGGTGGTGTTCTCCCGGTCGGGCGGCCTCGCCGGCGCCATCATCAAGACCGCAGACTGCTCCGTCCTCGCCGTCTTGCCCCTTTGATGCCTCCCCGCACCAGGGCGGCGACCAGCCCCACGGCCAGTGCCATCCACCCCCCGATGGGCACGGGATCGATGCCTCGCCCGGTCGAGATCCACACCGCCAAGCCCAGGCCGCCGAGGGTGCAGACCGCGGCCGCGGCGGCGGTACCGAGGTCCTGGCGGCGGCTGATGGAGAGGATGACTTCCGCCACCACCAGGGCGAAGAGGACCCCGGCGACGTAGGGCGTTACCCCGGTGAAGGGATACTCCCCGAGGATCAAGCCGCCCATCACGGCGACGGCCGCGCCCGTGACGACGCCTACGACCAGCCTGGTCGCCGACGGAGGCGGCGGCGCCTCCTCGTCAGGCAGCTGAGACATGAGGGGGCGAGAGTAGTCTGCCGATATGGCGCAACCGGGCTCACCTCCCCCGCCCCCCGGCTCCACCCGGCCTCCGAGCGGACGTGACTGGACGACCGAAGCCGCCGATCGGATCGAGTCGGTCGTCACCTCCGTCCGGGACAAGACGACCGTCCCGGTGCGGAAAATCGCCGCCGCCGTGGTCTACGGCCTGGTCGCCGGCCTGCTGGGCGCCGTCGCCTTCATCCTCCTCCTGGTCGGGGTGTTCCGGTTGCATGCCTACCTCCCCTTCCACCCGGAGGGCCGGCGGGTGTGGGTCAGCTACGCCGCCTTGGGGGCAATATTTGTCGGCGCCGGCGGGTTCTTGTGGCGCAAGCGCACCGCACAGCCGAAGGGGTAGTCATGAACGAAGAGATCCGTGAAGTCATCATCGTGGGATCGGGTCCGGCCGGCCTCACCGCCGCCATCTACACCGCCCGCGCCAATCTCAAGCCGCTGGTGATCGAGGGCCTGCCGTCGTCCACCAGCGACCAGCCCGGCGGGCAGCTGATGCTCACCACCGACGTGGAGAACTACCCGGGTTTCGTCGACGGGATCATGGGCCCCGACCTGATGGGGCGCTTCCGGTCCCAGGCGGAGCGCTTCGGCGCCGAGTTCCTCACCAGCAAGGTGACGCGGTGCGACTTTTCGTCCCGCCCGTTCCGGGTGTGGGCTCCGGACCCCACCACCGGTGAGGAGCAGGAGTACGCCAGTCACGCCGTGATCGTCTCGACCGGCGCCCGCGCCCTCATGCTGGGCCTGGAGTCCGAGCGCCGCCTTATGGGCTACGGCGTTTCCACGTGCGCCACCTGTGACGGGTTCTTCTTCCGCGGCCGCGACATCGCCGTCGTCGGCGGCGGCGACTCGGCGCTGGAGGAGGCCAACTTCCTCACCAAGTTCGCCGACTCGGTCGTCGTCATCCACCGGCGCAAGGCGCTGCGGGCATCGAAAATCATGCAGGACCGGGCGTTCAAGAACCCCAAGATCAAGTTCCTGTGGGACACCGTGGTGACCGATGTGGTGGGCGACACCAAGGTCCAGGGGCTGAAGGTGCGCAACGTGGTGACCGACGAGGAGTCGACCATCGCCATCGCCGGCCTGTTCGTCGCCATTGGCCATGTGCCCAACACCGACATCTTCCGGGGCGTCCTGGACATGGACGACAACGGCTACCTCCTCACCCACGATGGCAGCAAGACCAACCTGGAAGGCGTCTTCGCCTGCGGCGACGTCCAGGACCACGTCTACCGCCAGGCAATCACCGCGGCCGGGTCGGGGTGCATGGCCGCCATCGACGCCGAGCGCTGGCTGGAGGCGCAGGGCGAGGCACCCCCGGAAATCAACGAGACGCCGACCGAGTGGTAGTTGAAGGTTGGAATGCCCGGTGGCAGTGATGGTGTTACATAAGTCCGGGCTAGGTTTGGCGCCTACCCGTGGAGGAGGTCGATAACCGGTGGGGCAGCATATGCTGGCACTAACCGAACAAACGTTCGATGAAGAGATCAAGGGATCGGAATCGCCGGTCCTGGTAGATTTCTGGGCCGAGTGGTGTGGACCGTGCAAGATGATCGCTCCGGTCCTGGACCAGATCGCCGCGGATCACCCCGAGAAGATCAAAATCGCCAAGATCAACATCGACGACAACCTGGAGTTGGCTCGCCGGTTCGAGGTCATGAGCATTCCGACGCTGATCCTGTTCAAGGACGGCGAGCCGCAGCTGCGGATCATCGGGGCCAAGGGCAAGGGGCAGCTGTTGGAGGAGCTTCAGGCATTTCTGTAGTCGGTGCCGGAGTCCTGCCACTTCGCCTCGGCAGCCACGGGGAATCGGTTCGGGACCTCCAGAACCGGCTGACGGCGCTCGGGGTCGATTGGAAGGACGATGACCCAGGTTGGTTCGGCCCCGGCACCGAGCAAGCGGTGCGGGCCTTCCAGAACGAGCGCGGCCTGCGCTGCGACGGCGTCTGCGGCGACCAGACCTGGAATGCCGTGGTCGAGGCGGGGCACGAGCTGGGCGACCGGCTGCTGTATTACAAGCGGCCCATGCTGCGCGGCGACGACGTCGCCCACCTGCAGCGCAAGCTCGGCGCCTTGGGCTTCGACGCCGGCCGGGTGGACGGCATCTTCGGGCTGCAAACCAACACGGCGCTGAAGGACTTCCAGCGCAACGTGGGGATCACCGTCGACGACGGCATCCTCGGGCCGGAAACCCTCAAGACGCTGTTGAGGGTAAGCGGCAAGGCCAAGGGCAGCGACGTGGTCGCCGAGGTCCGGGAGCGGCAGCGGCTCCGGGAGGCCCCGCGCACCCTGATCGGCCGGCGGGTCGTCGTCGGAGAGACCGGAGGCGCCGCCGCCCTCACCGACAGCGTGCGCCGGGCTCTCGCCCGCGCCGGGTGCTGGGTCCAGCCGCTCCACGACCCGGACGAATCGGCCCAGGCCAGCCAGGCCAACGGCCTCCACGCCGACGTCTACCTGGGACTGCGACTCGATCCCGACACCGGGGGCTGCGCCACCTCGTACTTCCTGGGCTACCGGGGGATCGGTTCGGAGGGGGGCCGGCGGTTGGCGGAGACTATCCAGTCGGTGCTGCCCGCCGCCCTCGGGATCTGCGACCGCGGCGTCCGCGGCATGCGACTGCCGGTGCTGCGGGAAACCCGGATGCCGGCGGTCATGGTGGAGTTCGGCCCGCCGGCGGTGGTCGTCGAGCACGGAACCGCCGTCGCCGCCGCCCTCACCCGGGCGTTGTCGCTCTGGGTGGCGTCGCCCTACGACGAGGACGATCCTTCCGGACCCGGAGGCTCACCTCAGCGTTGATTGTCCGATTCGTGCCGTCATCCACACCCTCATGCACAGGTTGTGGACGCCGGCCCCATGCACCGTTCAGCGGCGTTCCCGCTGGTCAGGCCGGTGGCGGCTCGGTCATGGCCCGGTAGATCCGCTCCAGGTCCTCGAGGGTGGCGAACTCGACGACGACCCGCCCCTTGCGGGCGCCCATGTCGACCTTCACCCTCGTGTCGAGGTGTTGCGACAGCAGCGACTCCAGCTCCACGACCCCGGGCGGCCGGAGGCGGCCCGTCCTCGACGAGCTGGCCGGCCCGGGGGACGCCGGCTGGGTGCGCTCGCGCACCGCCTCCTCGACCGCCCGGACGGAGAGCTCTTCGGCCACCACCCGGCGGGCCAGGGCCTCCTGGAAGTTGCGGTCCGGGGTGCCGAGGAGGGCCCGGGCGTGGCCGGCGGAGAGTTGCCCCTCCATGACCAGCCGCTGGATGCTGGGGGGAAGCTGGAACAGCCGCAGCGTGTTGGAGATCGCCGCCCGGCTCCGCCCCACCCGCGCCGCCATCTGCTCGTGGGTGAGGCCGAAGTCCTCGATCAGCTGCTGGTAGGCGGCCGCCTCCTCCAGCGGGTTGAGGTCGACGCGGTGCAGGTTCTCGATCAGCGCCTGCTCGACCGAGCCGAGGTCGTCCACGGTGCGCACCAGGGCGGGGATGGTGTGCAGCCCGGCTCGCCGCGCCGCCCGCCACCGCCGCTCGCCCGCGACCAGCTCGTACTGGTCCGTCTCGGTGGTGCGGAGGAGGACCGGCTGCAGCACCCCGACCGCCCGGATGGAGGCGGTCAGCGACGCCAGCTCTTCCTCGTCGAACTGACTCCGCGGCTGGTGGGGGTTGGGCCGGATGCTGTTGATGGGCACGTCCAGCAGTGCCGAGCCCCGGTCGCCGAGCAGGTCGTTCGGGATGAGCGCTTCCAAACCTCTACCCAACCCGCTGGGCCGCGCCACCGCTTACCTCCTTGGCCAGCTCCCGGTAGGCCGTGGCCCCCCGGGAGGAGGAATCGAAAAGAATGATCGGCTGGCCGAACGACGGCGCTTCCGACAGCCGCACCGTCCGGGGCACCACGTGGCGGCACACCCGGCTCCCGAAGTGCTGCCGCACCTCCCGCACGACCTGCTCGGCCAGGCGGGTGCGGCCGTCGTACATGGTCAGCACGATGGTGGAGACCTCCAGCCGGGGGTTGAGGTTGCTCTGCACCAGGTTGACGTTCCGCAGCAGCTGGCCGAGGCCCTCCAGGGCGTAGTACTCGCACTGGATGGGGACGACCACCTCGGTGGCCGCGGCCAAGCCGTTTACCGTCAGCAACCCCAGCGAGGGCGGGCAGTCGATCATGATGAAGTCGAACTCGTCGGTCACCTGCTCGACCGCCCGGCGCAGCCGCAACTCCCGGCTGAACGCCGGCACCAGCTCGATCTCGGCGCCGGCCAGGTGGATGGTGGCCGGAACCACGAACAGGTTCCGCAGGCTGGTCGGCTCGATGGCGTCTTGCATGGGGACGTCGTGCAGAATGACGTCGTAGATGGTCGCCTCGAGGTTGCGGCTGTTGATCCCGAGCCCGGTGGTGGCGTTGCCCTGCGGATCGAGGTCGATGACCAGGACCCGGTACCCGAGCTCGGCCAGCGCCGCCCCGAGGTTCACGGCGGTCGTGGTCTTCCCCACTCCACCCTTCTGATTGGCCACCGCCATGACGCGGGGAAAGGGCGGCTTGGGCAGATACTCGGCGACGCTGATCGGCGCCTCGGCCTCGACCTCCGCCTCGGCCGTCACCTGGGGCTGGGGCTCCGCCGCCGATGCCGGCTGTTCCTCGGCCGCCGCCTCGGGCGCCTGGGCCGCCTCTCGTAGCTGCTCGAACACCGCCGCCGCCCGGGTTCGGAGCTGATCCGGTTCGATCACAGGCCTCATCCTCCCCTCAGACCGTTACGGTCAACAAGCACTACAGATCGAGCTTAACCCTTTTCTGCGCCGCCGGACGGCTTTGTGGCCCCTCGGCCTGGCGGGACGGTTTCACGTGAAACGGGACCCGTCCGAATCAGCCGTGGTTTCACGTGGAACCGGGTCCTCAGAAGAGGGGGCGTTTGGCGGGGATGCCGGGGCGGCGGGGGTAGCGGTCGGGGCAGGGCGAGGACTGGCGGAGTCGCTGGAGGGAGGGGTCGACGACGTGGCCGTCCGCCATCAGGCCGACCAGCGCCAGGCCGGCGGCGGGCCAGCGGTCCGGGGCGCCACCGGGCGGCTCGGCGACGACCAAGGCCCCCCCGACGTGGAGGAGGGGAGCGGCGCACTCGGCGGTGACCGCCGGCGGGGCGAAGCTGCGGGCCACGACGAGGTCGGCGGTGGCCCGGTAGGAGGGGGAGCGGGCGACGACCTCCGCCCGTCCCGCCACCACGTCTACCCGGTCGCCGACGCCGAGGGCGGCGACGGCCTGGCGAAGGAAGGCGATCCGGCGCTCGTTGGCGTCGAGGAGGACCCAGTGCGCCGTGGGCCAGTGCACGGCCAGGACCAGCCCCGGGATGCCGCCGCCGCTCCCGAGGTCAACGGCCCGCCCGGGCGGCTCGGGTACCAAAGAGGCAAACGCCACGCTGTGGGCGATGTGCGGCTCGATGTCACCCGGGCCGAGGAATCCCAGGTCCCGGGCAGTACGCAGCAGGTCCCGGAGGACCCGCTGCGCCGGCTCGTCAGTCGTCCTCGCCGTCCTCCGCCGACGCCTCGGGCGACGAGGAAGCCGCGGTGACCGGCGCCGACGTCTGCTCGCCGCCGTCGGACGGGCCCTCCACCGCCGAGCCGGTGGCGGCCACGGGGTGGATGACGACGCGCCGCTGGGGCTCTTCCCCCTCCGAGCTGGTCATCACGCCCTCGACGTCGTTCAACGTGTCATGGACGATCTTGCGGTCGGCGGCGCTCATGGGCTCAAGCACCCGTCGGGTGCCGGTCGCGGCCACCTCGGCGGCCACCTGGCGGGAGAAACGGGCCAGGGCGTCCTTGCGCTTGCGCCGGTATCCCCCGACGTCGACAAAGATGCGGCCGTTGGCGGCGCTGGTCTTGCGCTGGACCACGGTGCGCGTCAGGTCCTGGATCGACACCAGCGTGGCACCCTTGGGTCCGATCAGCAGGCCCAGGTCGTTGCCCTCGAGGTTCAGCTCGATCGTGTCCTCGTCCGGCTGGTCCACTCCGATCTCGGCGTCGAGATTCATCCGCTCGATCAGTCCGGCGAGGAACTCCTTGGCCACTGCCCCCTGCTCCTCGAGTGCTACATCCATGCTGCCTCCCGGGCTCATGTTGTCGTCGTCATCAGAACTCTGGCGGGGTCGCGTCTCCGGGCGTCGTTCCCGGTCGGTCCCCCGCCCCGGGGCCGTGGTCCTGGCGCCACCGCTGCCCCCCGTCGCGCCTCCGCCACCGCCACCCCGGCCCCGTCGGCGCCGGGCGGTGGCGGGGCCGCCTTCGGTGCCGCTGGCCGCCCGCTCGTCCACCCGCGCCGGAGCAGCGGCGGCGTTCGCCGCGGGTGCCGGCTCCGCCTCCCGGCCCGGTCGGGGATCGTCTTCGCCCTCCGCCCCGCCGGCGGCCGCAGGCGCGGCATCGCCGCCCGGCCGGCGCCGGCCGCGACGATCCCGCCGCTCCTCCTTGGCCCGGGGCTTGGTGGGCCGCACCCGCGCCCGCACCCGGGCCTCGGACCGCAACCGTCCGAACAACCCGAACCGTGGCTCTTCCACGATCTCGAACTCGGCGTCGGTCTCATCAACGCCCAGTTGGTCCAGCGCCGCGTCCTTAGCCTCTTCCACCGTGCGGCCGGTCGTTTCCACCCACTCCATGGCGAGCTATCGACCCCGCCGGCGGTGCCGGCTGCTGACGTTGCGGGCGCTGCCGGCCCCGGTACGCCCACCCTTGGGGCCGGAGGCGCCGTTGCCCTGGCCGGACGCGCCGTCCGCCGAGGACGGCACCGAATCGGCGCCCTCCGGGTTGGCGAGGGCGCCGTTGCCGGCCGCTTTGGCCGCGCCGTTGGCCGGGGTTCCCGCCGGTTTGCCACCCCCGTTGGTCCCGTTCCCGGGACTGGCGGTTCCGTTCGGTTTCGCACCCGCGGCCGGCGCCGGCTTGCGAGGGACGCCCTGGGGCGGCTTGCCGGCCGGCACGCCTTTGGCCGCCGTACCGCCGGCCTTCCCCGCCGCACCGGCAGCCGGCGCACCGCCCTTGCCGGCCGCACCGCCCTTCCCCGTTCCGGCCTTCCCGGTACCACCGGATGCCGCGGCCGGCCGCTTGGTGCCCCCGGCCGGGCTGCCGGTTGACTTGCCGGGCTGCTTGGCGCCGGGCCGGTTGCTACCCGTCCGGTCGGCACCGGGGCGGCCGGTGGTCGCCGGGCCCCCTTTTCCCGCCTGGTTCTTGCGATCGGCCGCCGCCTCGGCGGCATTGGCCAGCAGCCCCCGGAAGCCGCTCCCCTTCGCCTTGGGGGACGCCTTCTTGTCGTCGATCTCCCGGGTCTTGGCCTCGATCTCCTTGACGTCCTCGGCGACCAGCGCCTTGACCTTCGGGTCGTAGCGGTAGAGCGCCCATTGCTGGCCGATGCGGATGGCGTTGCTGACCGTCCAATAGACGACGACGCCGGCCGGGAAGCTCAGCGAGATCAGCCCGAAGAACAGCGGGATGAACTTCATCATCGCCGCCTGGCCGGGCTGGCTGGCCGCCGCGGGATTCCTCCTGGTCAGCTGGTACTGCTGGTAGAACTGCGTCCCCACCATCAGCAGGAGCAGCACGAAGTAGGGGAGGGCGTGGCCGAAACCGCCGCCCACGTTGCGGGCCGACTTGGCCAGGTCCATCCCGAAGAAGTCGAGGTGACCGTGGGCGGCCACGATGTCCTTGTACATCTGGGTGTGGGCCGTCAGGTACTTGGGGACGGCGATACCGGCGGCCGGGGCACCGGCGGGATGCTGGATCCGGCTGAGGCCCTCCAGCACACGCAGCAGGGCGATGAACAGCGGGAAGGGCAGCAGCATGGGCAGGCAGCCGCCGAGCGGGCTGGCGTTGTGCTCCTTGTAGAGCGCCATCACCGCCTCGTTGAGCGCCGCCCGGTCGTTCTTGTGCTGCTCCTGGAGCTTCTTCATCTCCGGTTGCAGCTTCTGCATCACCAGCATGGAGCGGGTCTGCTTGATGGTGAGGGGCGTCAGCACGATCATCATGGCGATGGTGAGCAGGATGATGGCGATGCCGTAGTTGGGAATGAGGCTGTAGAAGAACGCCAGCACGGCGGCAACCGGCTTGGCGATGGGCGTGATGGTGATGCCGCCCAGGATCTGCGCGTGAATCATGACGGGTTCCTTGCTCCGGGACGCCCCGGGAGTTCGGGCACGGGGTCGGCTCCGAAGCCGCCCCAGGGATGACATCGGCATAGGCGCCGCACGGTCAGCCAGCCGCCACGGACGGCGCCGTGGCGATCGAGGGCTTCGGCGGCGTACTGCGAACAGCTGGGAACGTACCGGCACGGCGACGGCCGGCCCCAGCGTGCGGCCTGGTAGACGTGCACCAGCCAGATGAGCAGACGGGCTGCGGGGCCGGTTCGCCGGCCGGCGCCGGTGGGGATCGGCGATGCAACGACGACGTTACTCATCGCTCCTCGTGCACTCCCATGCCCACAGAGGGGCGGGCGCGACGGGCCTCCTGCTGCCAGATGGTGTCGAGCGCTCGCATGACGGTGAGTCGAAGTTCCCCATAACGGAGTTGGGCTGCGGTGGGAGCAACTCCGATCAGATACACGCCCGGCCGCAGCGGTGGAGCCAGTTCCCGGACGATGGTTCGGAGCCGGCGGCGGATCCGGTTTCGCTCGACGGCATTGCCGACCTTGCGCCCAATGGCGTACGCCACGCGGGGAGGCTCCCCCGGATTTCCGTTGACGAAGGTTACCGTGATCGGCCCGCTATGGGCTCGCAACGGCCGTGGGCCGCCGGCGCCCCGGGGCGGGTGAAAGGCGGCGAAGGCCCGTCGGCCCTGGACCCGCCAGATCAGGCCGACAGCTTCTTGCGGCCCTTCAGCCGCCGCGCCTTCAGGATGGCCCGGCCGGCACGCGTCTCCATGCGATGACGAAAGCCGTGCTTCTTGGCCCGCTTGCGATTGTTCGGCTGGTACGTGCGCTTCACTCATGGCCTCCTCGGTCCCTGCCGCGTGTGCTTCCACCGCAGCCGGGCGTGGGCACGGCGCGACAGCCCAACGGCCCGCTGGCACGAGTTTATCCTACGACCCCCGCCGACCGGACCGCCACCGCGCCCCTGGGCGACGGTACCCTCAGTGAGGGGATCCCTCCTCGGGAGAGGTGGTGGGGCATGACCTATGACGGCTGGGGCAGCCAAGGAAAGGCGCCGCCGTTCGAGGGCGCCGACGCCATCCCGCCCGGCTACGGGCCGCCGAGCTATCCGCCGCCGAGCTACCCGCCGCCCCCCGGGTACGGAAGCTACCCGGGCGGCTACTCGTACCCGGCGTCGTACGCACCCCGGACCGACGGCACGGCGGTGGCGGCGTTGGTCCTCGCCGGCACTTCTTTCGTATTCTGCCCAGTGATCCTTGCGATTATCAGTTTGGCCCTTATTCCGGGATCGCGGCGGACAATCACGTCGTCGGGCGGCTCGATCACAGGTCTGGGATTACTCACGGCGGCCAAGGTTCTTTCCTGGATCAATATCGGGCTGGTCGTCGGCGCGATTATCATTGTGATTATCATCGCAGCGAGTTCGTCGTCGTACGACTCCATGGCTCTATTCAGCTACCGGGGGATCTCATGATCGCAGCCTCGAATACCGGCGGTGGAATCGCCGTGGGGATCGTCGTCCTACTCATCGTCCTCTTCCTGATGGTGCGATCGGTGTTCATCATCGTCACCGAGTATGAGCGGGGCGTCTTCTTCCGGTTGGGAAAGGTGCTGTCCGGCGCCCGGGGGCCGGGCGTGGTGTTCCGCATCCCCGTTATCGACCGGGTCGTGAAGGTGAACCTGCGGGTCGAAGTCGTTGATATTCCGCCTCAGGCGGTCATAACCCAGGACAACGTGACCATCCAGGTGGACGCGGTCGTTTATTTCCAGGTGGTCGACCCGGTGCGGGCGGTCATCGGCGTCGATAATTTCCGCTTCGCCAGCCAGCGCATTGCCATGACCAGCCTGCGCTCGATTATCGGGCGCCACGAGCTCGATGACCTTCTCGCCCACCGTGACAACATAAACATCGAGCTTCGCGACACGATCGCCCGCAGCACCTCCCAGTGGGGCGTCGAGGTCCGCCAGGTGGAGGTCCGGGACATCACCCTGCCCCCCGAACTGCTGCGGGCCATGGCCCGCCAGGCGGAGGCCGAGCGGGAGCGGCGGGCCAAGGTGATCGCCGCCACCGGCGAACTCCAGGCCAGCGAGGAACTGTCGGAGGCGGCCCGCAAGCTGGCCGAGGCCCCCGGCGCCATGCAGCTGCGGACCCTGCAGACCCTCGCCGAGGTGGCCACCGAGAAGAACTCGACGCTCATCTTCCCCATTCCCATCGAGATCCTCGACGCCATCCGGGGGGTCAGCCGCTAGGGCTGGCCACGTCGGGGAAAGGAGGCCGGGTGGCGACCGCCCGTCGCGGCCCCCTTCGTACACTCGGCGAATGCGCCGGCCGTATCTCCTCCTGGCCGGGGTCACTGCCAGCTGGGGGACCATCCCGGTGCTGGCGGGATGGGCCAACCTGCCGGCGCCCCTGATCGTCGCCATCCGCCTGTGGACGGCGGCGGCATGCCTGGGCGCCGTCCTTTTGGTGCAGCACTGGGGATCCCGGCGGTCCCCCCGGACGGGGGGGCGCGGCCCCCGGCTGCTGGCCGTCCGCCCCGGACTGTGCGCCCTGGCCGGCCTGACGCTGGCCGCCCACTGGCTGGCCCTGTTCGCCGCCTACAAACGGGCGCCGGCGGGAACCGTCATCCTGATCGTCTACCTGGCGCCCCTGGGCGTCGCCGCCCTCTCGCCCCGCCTGCTCGGAGAGCGCATCAGCCGGGTGACCGTGGCCGCGCTGGGCCTGGCAACCGTCGGATTCTGCCTGGTGGCGGCGCCGACGGTGCGAGCCGCCGGGACCTCGGGCCTGATCCTGTCCCTCCTCGCCGCCGCCCTGTTCGTCGTCCTCATCCTGGTATCCAAACCGCTCGCCGCCGCCTACGGGGGCCTCCGGCTGGCGTTCATCGAACTGGCGGGTGCCGGCGTGGTGCTGGTCCCGGTCGCCCTGGCCAGCGCCTGGCCGGCGCCGGCGGCCGGCTGGTGGTGGATCGTGGTGCTCGGTGTGGTGCACACCGCCGTCGGCATCGCCGCCTACCTCGGCGTACTGGCCGAGGTGCCCGCCACCCACGTCGGGATTCTCGGCTACCTCGAGCCGGTGGCGGTAGTGGCCGCCGCCTGGATCTGGCTGGGTCAGCGGCCGGCCCTCCTCACCGTCGCCGGCGGCCTGCTGGTGGTCGCGGCCGGCGCCGTGGTGGCGGCATTCGGTGCCGGCGCCCGTCGCCCTGCTCGGCGGACCGACCGACCGCCGCTCGGCGAGCGCTCGACTACCGGCGAGGCCGCGGTACCGTCCTCCTGATGCCACTGTTTGGCGCCACGTCGGCGGGAAATGACCTGTTCGGCGGTACCGAACTGCTGCGCCTGCTCTTCCTGGCATTCGGCGGGGCGTTGGTGGTCGGCAACGTCCTGGCCCTCCTGCGCCCCCCACCCCGGCTGCCCACCGAAGACCAGGGGGCGGCGCCCCTGCGGCCTCCCCTCGCCCGCAGCGTCACCATGATCGCCATCGGCATGGTGGCCGTCATCTGGGCCCTCGCCAGCCTGACGAGCTAGCTCGGGGCACCGGGCCCGGCGCGCCGAGCGGGATTGCTGCGCTGGAGGCGACGGCCGAGGGCCCGCACCGCGGCACGAGCTTCACGGGGGGATCGAACCTCGAAGTCGAAGGGCAGGCCGGCCAGGTAACCCGCCAGCCAGTCGACCTCGTTCGCCCCGATATGGATGACGACCTCCCCGCCGACCTCCTCGACGGTGCCCACCGTGGGCGAGATGGCGGCGGCGACCTCGGCGACGGTCGCCCGGGCCACCACCTCGGCCTGCCAGCGGTATGGGGCGACGGCGACGCCGTGGGCGACCATGGCGGCGGCGTCCGGTTCCTCGCTGCGGACAAAACGGTGCCCCGTCAGCGCCGGCCCGCTCATCCGGTCGAGCCGGAAGGTGCGCCAGTCCTGCCGATCGAGGTCCCGGGCGACGAGATACCAGCGGCGGTCGGCGTTGACCAGGTCGTAGGGCTCGGCGCGCCGCTCGCTGACGTTGCCCGCCCCGTCCCGATAGCCGAACCGGATCCGCTCCGAGCGCCGGCACGCCTGTGCGATCGTGAGCAGGACGTCCGGGTCGACCACCGGCCCCGCCGTGCGGGGCAGCACGGTGGCGGCGTTCAGGGCGAGGACGCGCTCGCGCAACGGCGCCGGCAGCATCTGCTCAAGCTTGGCCAGCGCCGCCACCGCCGCCTCGTCATAGCCCGCCACCCCGCCGCTGGCCGCCACCCGCAGGCCGATGGCCACGGCCACCGACTCGTCGTCGGTGAGCAGCAAGGGTGGTAGCACCCCGCCTCGGCCCAGCTGGTAGCCACCGGCCCGGCCGGCGTCGGCCACCACCGGATAGCCCAGCTCCCGCAGGCGGGTGACGTCGCGGCGCACCGTGCGCTCGGTGATACCCAGGCGCTCGGCCAGCTCGGCGGCGTTCCAGTGCGGCCGCGTCTGCAACAACGACAGCAGCTCCAACAACCGGGCGGACGATGATTGCACAAATGTCATTTCTGGCAGTAATGCGGACGTGATCTGTCCGGGATCGTTGCCATGATGCCACCGTGCAAAACATCACGGCAACGCAGGCTCTGGTCGCTGATCGGCGACGCCGGCTCGAGGGCGCCGCCGATCACTACCGGCTGGTCCGCCAGCTCCCACTGTCCCGCCGGGCCCACCTTCGCACCGAAGCGGGTTGGATGCTCGTCCGCGCCGGGCTGCGCCTGGCCCACGTCGATCACTTCTCGCCCGCCCCCCGTCCGGCACCCCGGGCCCTTTAGCACCAGGCGGCGTCGCGGAAAAGGCAAAAAGGATCTAACGCCGCGAAATCGGTCCGACCACTACCGCACCGGCCGCCGGGCTCCTATTCTGGCTTCGCGTTGTCCCGGCACCGCCGGTCAGGACCAGCTTCCCAAACAATGACATTTGCCACCGACGCCGCCCGCGTCAGCCTTTCCCGCCACGACCTGTCCGCCGGGCCGGTCGTCGGCATATTGGCTGGTCTCACGCTCGTGGCCATCGTTGCCGTCTTGGCCATGGCCTTCGTGATGCACCTCCGCGACCGCCGCTGAATGGCCGCCGAGGCCGGCCTCGGCGGCGAACTTCTCGGTCCCGACCGGCCAGCGCGAGTGCTAGGTTCTTCAAACCGCCTCGGGACTCGACCTCCCCGGCGCCGGAGACCGGCTCCCTTCCCCGGGGGCGAGGTAGGGCCAACCCGGCCCTCCTTGCCGACCCAGCCGGTTTCTCCACAACCTGTGGATGTTCTTGTGGAAAGCGCTAGGTCAAGGGGAGGCGTAGGGGATAGGTGTGGGACGGTGGAGAGCTATGGGAATCCTGTGCCAAGCAGCTCCGAGCGCAAGTGTCCGAAGCGACCTGGATGGCCTACTTCGACACCTTGGCGGTGGCATCGGTCGACGACGACGGCCTGGTGCTCAGCACGCCGAACTCGCAGGCACGGGACAAGCTGGAGCGCAGCTATCGAGGTCTGATCGAGGGCGTCATTGAGGACGTGTCGGGCCACACCTTCGGCGTGACAGTGGAACTTCGGTCACCAGAACGGGCCGCCGAAACCAACGGCACCGTTTTCCCTACCCAGAGCAGGGAACACCTGCCCTCCGACCAGCACCGGGCCGCCAATCAGCACCGGGCCACCGACCAGCACCGACCGACCAGCGAGCGGCGCACCCCGGCCCATCGCAACGACGCCGATGATCCGAAGCATGGGGACAACGGCTCCACCAACGGAAACGTCGCCGAACCCGAGGACGTCCTCAACCCCAGGTACCGCTTCGACGCCTTCGTCATCGGAGATTCCAACCGTTTCGCCCACGCCGCCGCCCAGCGGGTCGCCGAGACCCCCGCCCGGGCGTTCAACCCGCTCTTCATCTACGGCGAGTCGGGCCTCGGCAAGACCCACCTCCTGCACGCCATCGGTCACTACGTCCGGGACAACTTCCCCAACTACCTGGTCCGGTACGTCTCGACCGAGGCGTTCATGAACGAGTTCGTCGACAGCATCCGCAGCAACAGCGGCCTGCGGTTCAAGCGCCGCTACCGGGTCTGCGACGTGCTGCTGGTGGACGACATCCAGTTCCTGGAGAACAAGGAGAGCCTGCAGGAGGAGTTTTTCCACACGTTCAACTCCCTCCACGAGGCCAACAAGCAGATCGTCCTCACCTCCGATCGCCATCCCCGCTCCATCGCCACGTTGGAGGACCGCCTGCGGAGCCGTTTCGAGTGGGGCCTGATCACCGACGTCCAGCCCCCCGAGCTGGAGACGCGCCTGGCCATCCTGCGCAAGAAGGCCGACGGTGACCGGCCCCATGTGCCCGACTCCGTCCTCGAGCTCATCGCCACCCACGTAAAGGACAACATCCGCGAACTCGAAGGCGCCCTCATTAGGGTGTCGGCGTTCGCCAGCCTCAACAAGGAGCCGCTGACCATCGAGTTGGCCGAGGAGGTGCTCTCCGACATCCTGGCCGCCGACCGGCCTCGCCAGATCACCCCAAAGGTCATCCTGGAGGCCACCGCCAGCACGTTTGGCTTCACGATCGACGAGCTGTGCGGCACCAGCCGCCGGCGGCCCCTGGTGAACGCCCGCCAGATCAGCATGTACGTGTTCCGGGACATGACTGACTTCAGCTATCCGGCGATCGCCCGGGAATTCGGCGGCCGGGACCACACCACCGTCATTCACGCCGTGGAGAAGATCTCCGGTCTCATGAAGGAGCGCCGGCAGGTCTACGACCAGGTCACCCAGCTCATCCAGAAGATCCGAAGCGGGGACTGACGGGCCATGGGGACACCAATGTGTCGGGGCGTTGTGATTTCGGGGGACGAAGCCGGTTTGTCCCCCGGCATCCGTCGTTACGGTCAGTGCCCTGTGCGATCCTGGGGACAGACATGGGATGACGACGCCCACCGTGACCAGCACCAATGGCGGGTTGTTCACAATTCACAGCCCTACTACCGCTGTTAACGAATTTGAATTTAAGAACTGAGGAAGGTAGCCGGTGAAGTTTCGATGCGAACGTGACGTCCTGCTGGATGCTCTGAGCACCGCTGGTCGGGCCATCGCCAGCCGCGGCGGGGCGCTCCCCGTCCTTTCCGGTGTCCGCATGGAGGCGACCGGCGATGAGCTACGGGTCGTCGGTACCGACCTTGACCTGACGATCCAGGTGGCGGTCGGGGTGGGCGTCCTCGCCCCCGGCGTGGTCGTGGCTCCCGGCCGGCTGGTCGCCGACATCGTCCGGGCCCTCGACCCGGGCGCGGTGACCGTCGAGTCGGATGACGACAACGATGAGCTGCGCATCAGTTCCGGCCGGTCGAACTTCTCGGTGCGGACGCACCCCGCCGGCGATTTCCCCCGCCTGCCGCCGGTATCGGGGGATGCCGTGCAGCTCCCCGCCACCGGGCTGACCGAGGCCCTGCGCCAGGTGGTGCGGGCCGCGTCCAACGAGGACTCCCGCCCCATCCTCACCGGCGTCCTCATGGCCGCCGAGCAGGGCGGGCTGCGCCTGGTGGCCACCGACTCCTACCGCCTCGCGGTGCGGGACCTGCCGGGCATCGGCGTCCTCCGCGAGGACCAGAAGGTCCTGGTTCCGTCGCGGGCCCTGGCCGAACTGCAGCGCCTTCTCAGCTCGGCCGCCAAGGGGACGCCGACGGAGGACGGGGGTGACGACGCCCCGGCTGCGGTCCTCCGCCTCGGAGACCACGACGCCACCTTCGAGCTGGGCCCGGTCAAGTTGACCACCCGGCTCATCGAAGGCGATTTCCCCAACTACCGCCAGCTGATCCCCAGCGACTACCCCAACACCCTGACCGTCGGCCGCGAGCCGCTCCTCGACGCCGTCCGGCGGGTCAAGCTCATGGTGCGCGACCCCAACACGCCGGTACGCATCGCCATGCGCTCCGACGGCATCGAGCTGACGGTCATCACCCAGGACTGGGGGCAGGCCACCGAGGAAGTCGACGCCAAGTACGAGGGGGCGGAGATGGTCGTCGCCTTCAACCCCAACTACCTGATTGACGGGGTGGAGGCCATGAGCAGCGACGAGGTCCAACTGGAGACCCTCGACGCCTTGAAGCCGGCCACGCTGCGGCCCACCGAGGGCTCGGACTACCTGTACCTCCTCATGCCCGTGCGGGTGTCGTAGCCGCCGGGTGCACCTCGATCACCTGTGGATCACCGACTTCCGCAACTACGCCGCCGCCGAGCTGGCGCCGGCGCCGGTGGGACTCACCGTCATCATCGGCAATAACGGCGAAGGCAAGACCAACCTCCTCGAGGCCATCGGTTACCTGGCCACGCTGAAGTCGTTCCGGGGCTCGCCCCCCGACGCCCTGGTCAAGGTGGGCAGCCCCCGGGCCGTCGTCCGGGCGGAGGCGGTGCGGGACAGCCGGCGCCTGCTCATCGAGGCGGAACTCAACCCCGCCGGCCGTGACCGGGTCCAGGTCAACCGCCAGCCGCTGCGCCGGGCCCGCGACCTGCTGGGCGCCCTCCAGGTGACCGTCTTCGCCCCCGACGACCTGGCCCTCGTCAAGGCCGGGCCGCAGGGGCGGCGGGAGTACCTCGACGACCTCCTCGTCGCCCTTCACCCCCGCCACGACACCCTGCGCAGCGACCTCGACCGCATCCTGCGCCAGCGCAACGCCCTGCTCAAGCAGGCGGGCGGCAATCCCCGTCCCGACGCGGGGATTATCACCACCCTGGATGTGTGGGACCAGAAGCTGGCCGAGACCGGAACCGCCCTGGTCGCGGCCCGAACGGCTCTCGTCGACTCGCTGGCGCCGGTACTGAGCGAGGTGTACGACCACGTCGCCGAGCGGGCCGCCCACGTCACCCTGACCTACCAGCGCAGCTGGGCCGGCGCCCT
>DATARN010000020.1:0-74644 GCA_036264135.1 Acidimicrobiales bacterium | reverse complement strand
ATCAGGTGACGCGTGCCAACTCGTTGAGGTAGCCGGCCATGTGGTCACACAGGTCACGGGCATCGTCGCCCACGCCGTCGATGAAGGTGGACTTGCGCCGGCGCAGGAAGTTGTGGCCGAGCAGGTAGACGCCGGGCGCCGGCGTAACCCCGCCGTCATGGCGGATCTGCCCCTTGGCGTGGAAGACGGGGAGGTGCAGCCACGGGTGCTCGGAGTGGAAGCCGGTGGCCCACAGCACCGTTTTGAACCGCCCGGTGGTGAGCTTCATGAGCAGCGGGGGAGAATCGGCCACCCGCGTCGGCGCGAAGCGCTCCGGGGACTCGTACTCGTCGTCGACCCCCTGCGCCGTCGCCCAGGCGTCGATGGTGTCGAGCAGTCGGCCCAGCTTCAGGTCGGCCAGGGTGCACTGGTTGCGGAGCGAGCCGGAAAACTGTGCCGTCCCCTCGGCGGTGATCCCGGCCAGCTTGCCGACCAGGGTGACCCCGATGTCCTGGAGGGCGTTCAGGTCGAGGGTGAGGCGCGCCGGCCCACCGACCAGCTGGAAGCTGGGCAACCGGCGGACCCGGACGATGTCGTCCACCTCGTCGTAGCGCTCGTCGAGGATTCCGGCGGCGTCCAGCCACCACATGACGTCCATGCCCCGGTACACCCGGGGTACCCGGACGTGGCCGCCGACGGCGACGGTGACCGGTCGCCCCGAGCGGTGGATCTCGTCGGCCAGCTGGATGCCCGTCGCACCGGCCCCAACGACAAGCACCCCACCGTCTTCCAGGTGTTCGGGGCCGCGATACTGCGCCGGCGTGATCGACGCGACCGACGCCGGCAGGGCGGCGGCGACGGCCGGAAGGTGGGGCTGGTTGTAGGCGCCGCTGGCGATGACCACCGTGCGGGTGCGCCACTCGCCGTTGCTGGTCGCCACCCGGTAGCCGTCGCCATCGGGATCCACGGCCAGCACGGCGGTGTGGGATTCAACCGGGGCGTCGATGGCCGAGGCGTAGCGGCGCAGGTAGCCGACCACCTCGGGCATCGACATGTAGCCGTCGGGATCGTCGCCGTCGTACCGGAAGCCGGGCAGCCGGCTCTGCCAGTTGGGCGTGAGCAGGCGCAGCGAGTCCCAGCGGCGGGACCAGGAGCCGGCCACCTCGCCCCGCTCCAGCACGACGTGGTCGATCGACCGCGCCGTGAGGAAGCGGCTCATGGCGAGGCCGGCCTGGCCGGCGCCGATGACGACGGTGGTGATCTGCCTCACATCAGCAGCCATTCACGCCGGGCCCCCGCCCGGCGGCGAATCAGTTGACCTCGACGGTGACGTTGGTCGGGTTGGTGATGAGGTCGTAGACGGCGGACCGCTTCTGTGACTGGGCCACCAGCGCCTTGATGTCCTCGGGGGAGGCGTCGGCGTCGATGTTGTAGGTGACCTTGATCCCGTTGAATCCGTTGCGGACGTCGCTGTCGACACCGAGGATGCCCCGGATGTCCATCTCGCCTGCGATGGTGGCCGACACCGAGTTCAGCTGGATCTCCCGGTTCTGGGCGACGGCGGCGACGCCGGCGGTGAGGCAGCCGGCCAGGGCGACCAGCGCCAGCTCGACGGGGGTGGGCCCGTTGTCCTCGGAGGAGAAGACCTCCGGGTGGTCACCGTCGAAGACGAAGTCGGCGTGATGCTTCTGCTCGCCGCCGAGGCCGAAGAAGCCGCTGACGGTGCTCTGGCTGTGCGTGCCGCGGACCCACTTGTTGGTCACCCGCCACTCGAACTGCGCCGCTTCCGGCTGGTTGGCCAGCAGCTCGCGGGCGCCCAGAAGGAACTCGACGTTGACGCCGTTGTCGACGGGGGTTGCGGTGCTCGTCATACCTGTCACCTCTCGGTCTCGGTCCGGCGGCGTCCGCCGCCAGGCGTCTTTGCCTTCCTTACCCTACAAATCTGATGAAATAAGTCAAGTTTTGGGGCCCAAGCCGGCCGTGCGCTCGGGTCACGGCTGCTCGAGGGCCTCGGCGATGATTTTGCCGACCTGTTCGGTTTCGATCAGGAACCCGTCGTGGCCGAAGAGCGACGTGACGACCTTGACCTCGGGTCGCCCGGGCAGCAGCGACGCCAGTTCCTGCTGCTGGTAGGGCGGGTAGAGGCGGTCGCTGTCGACGGCGACGACGGTGGCCGCGGCGGTGACGCCGGCCAGGGCGGCTGCCGCCCCGCCCCGGTCCCGCCCGACGTCGTGGTGGTCCATGGCCCGGCTGAACAGCAGGTAGGTGTTGGCGTCGAACCGGCGCACCAGCTTGTCGCCCTGGTGGTCGAGGTAGCTTTCGACGGCGTAGCGCCCGCCGGCCAACGGCGCCTCGCCGTCTTGGGCCTGGCGGCCGAAGCGGGCCTGCAGCTCGGCTTCGCTCCGGTAGGAGTAGTGGCCGATGAAGCGGGCCAGGGCCAGCCCCCGGAGCGGGCCCGGACCGTCGTAGTAGTCCCCACCGTGGAACTCCGGATCGGAGCTGATCGCCCGTATCTGCATCGCCGACAGGGCGATCTGGTCGGCGCTGCTGGCGGCACCGCAGGCCACGGGGATGACTCTCGCCACCCGATCAGGACGGCTGACCGCCCACTCGAGGGCGCGCATGCCGCCCATGGAGGCACCGACCACGCCGGCGAAGCGATCGACGCCGAGGTGGTCGGCGAGGGCCGCCTCGACGGCGACCTGGTCGCGCAGCGTGACCGCCGGGAAGCGAGATCCCCACGGCCGGCCGTCGTGCGCCAGGGACGACGGTCCGGTGGTGCCCTGGCAGCCGCCCAGCACGTTGGAGGCGACCACGAACCACCGGTCGGTGTCGATGGGCTTGCCGGGACCGACGACGGTCTCCCACCACCCGGGCGTGGGGTGGCCCGGGCCGGCCGGCCCCACGACGTGACTGTCGCCGCTCAAGGCGTGCAGGATCAACACCGCGTTGTCTGCGGCCGGCGAGAGGGTGCCCCACGTCTCGAAGGCCACCACGATGGGCCCGAAGGCGCCGCCCAGGTCGAGCTCGAGCGGGGTGTCGTCGAACAGGGTGACGAACGTTCGGTCACCCGGATCGTCGCCCGGCCGCCAGATACGAGGCTGGGCCTCGGTGGCCGAAGGGCCGACCCTCACCGGCGCCGCCCCCCTCTATTGCCGACCCAACCGATCCGGTGGGTCAGGTTTCGCACCGCCCGAACATAGCCGGTCAGATGGTGGCGTAGAGGTCCACGGGTACGCCGTCGGGATCACGGAGCTGGGCGTAGTGCTGGCCCCAGAACGCATCCCACGGTGGCTTTTCGCCATCGAAACCGGCGGCCGTCACCCGGGCGTAGGCCTCATCGACCTGCGACGGTGTCTCGAACTGGACGGCGAGGGCCAGCTGGTTGCCGGTCTCGCGCTTCCAGTCCGGACGGAACCGCCGTATCTCCGCCTCGCCGTCGAGCATCAGGCGCATGCCGTTGCCCATCTCGATGTTGACGTGGCCGTATTCGGGGGTGTCGGGTACGTCGAGGCCGATCAGGCGGTAGAAGGCAAGCGATCGGGCCATCTCGGTGCTGACGATGCCGACGGCGTTCAGCACAGGGCTCATAGAAGTTCCTTTCGCAGGGATTCGGTGACCAGTACTACCTGCGACCGCGGCGAGGAGTCTTGAACGTTTCGGACCGGGCCGCGAACGGCACGTAGCTCGGCGGGCGTCCTCCCGGCCAGTTCCCGTGTCTCCCGGCTGAGATGAGCCTGGTCGGCGTAGCCCGCCCGGAATGCCAGCTCGGCCAAGCCTGCCCGCGAGGAGGCGCAGAGATCGAGAAAGGCCTGTAGACGCAGCACCCGGTGCAGGAGTCTCGGGCCGTACCCAACGCTGCGGACGAAGCGGCGGTGGAGTTGCCGCTCGGAGATGGCGGCGCCGTCGGCCAGTCCCGCGATGTCGGCCCGCGCCGCACCGCGCCGCCAGCGCCGTAGCGCCGCCTCGACCACCGAGTCGGGTTCGTCGACGTCGGGCAGGCGCCGCCCGATGGAATTCTCCAGCACGGCGGCGGCATCGCGCAGCGTCACGCAGGCGGCCAGCCGGTCGGCAATGACACTGGCATCGTTCCAGAAGCAGTCGAGGTCGAGGCGCTGGTCCCGCAGCTCGTCGGCGGGGACACCGAGAAACCGAGGTGCCGCCCCGGGCCGGAACCGGACGCCCACCGCGAACCGGCCGCTTCCGGCGGCGCGGTTGGGCATGGTATCGGGGCCGGCAACGAAGAGGCGCTCACCGTCCCAGATGATGTCTATGCACCCATCGGGCAGGATCGGTTCAGGTGAGGCCGCCGGCCGGGGCTCCCGCCCCCCGGTCCAGCTGCACGCCACATACCGCCGCGCCGGCGGGGGAACGGGCCATTCCACGTATGCCGTTGGGTCGCTCGTCGGCGCCTCCACCCTTGCAGTTTTATCGTTGGTTACTGGCGCCGCCGGTTTCCGGGGCGGCTCCGCGCCGGCGGTCGCGGGCGTGGGCCCGGCGCTTGCCCTCGTGCATGGCCTGAACCCGACCGGCGGGGATGGCGAGACCCTCGTCGACCAGCCCCGCCGGGACCGGCTGGGCGGTTGGCATCCGGGCGCCCCACGGGTCGGTCGTCCCGAGGAGCCGCACGGCGGTGTGGATCGTGAACTCCCGCGGCGAGATGGCCTCGAGGTCGTCCCAGCCGACCGGAAACGACACCGGGACCCCCGGTCGCACCCGGGGGCTGTAGGCCGCGACCACGGTGGCTCCCCCCACCCGGGTCGAATCGACGAACACCTTTCCCTCGCGGTCTTCCTTCATGAAGGCGGTGGTGGCGATCGCCGGGTCCAGCCGCGCCGCTCGCTCGGCGATGGCCCGCGTGGCCGCCGCCGTTTCCTCAAGGGTTGGCTGCCCGTCGATCGGCACGAAGATGTGGAGGCCTTTGGCGCCGCTCGTCTTGACTGCGCCCTCCAAGCCGACTTCGGCCAGGGCCTGGCGGACCAACCGGGCGACCTGAACCACCAACGGGAAGGCATCGGCGTTGGGCGGGTCCAGATCGAGCACTAAATGGGTTACCTGGTCAGGACGGTCGGCCCGCACCAGGGTCGGGTGGTACTCCACGGCCCGCTGGTTGGCGAACCACAGCAGCGTGCGCCGGTCGTTGCACACGGCGTAGGAGACGTCGCGCTTGGAGCTCTCGGCCCACCAGGTCACCGTCGGCACCCAGGGCGGGGTGTAGCGCGGGACGTTTTTCTGCATGAACGCTTCCGCCCCCCGGTGGACCCGGATGACCGACAACGGGCGATCGGCCAGCACCGGCAGGATCCGGTCGCGGACGCCGTCCAGGTAGTCGACCAGGTCCCGTTTGGTGGCGCCGGCGCCGTCGAAAAGCGGTTGATCGAGATGGGTGAGCGTCACGCCGTCGCGAGACTCGTCGCCGCCGCCCTGACTCATGAACCGCGACGCTACCGAGGGGCACGCGCCATTGTTTGGCGCCGGGGCCGGGCCACCGGCGCCGCTCAGGCGGCGTTGACCCGATGGGCCTCGCCGTCGCGAACCACGAAGACCGAGATGGGCGACTTGCGGACCAGCTTCTGGGCGACCGAGCCGAGCACCAGGCCCCCGACGACGCCGTGGTGGCGGCCGCCGACCACGATGGTGGCGGCGTCGTTGTCCACCGCCTCGCGGAGGAGTTCGGTCGCCGGGTCGCCGGCGACCACGTCGAGCCGCCAGTGCACGGGCCGCCCGGCCATCGCCGCGGTCGCCTGCGCCCGGGTGATGGCTTCCATCTCGTCCAGGGCGACACGGAGGGCGACGGCGTCCCGGCCGGCCACCACGCCCACCTCGGCGGATGCCATTTCGTGGCGGACATGCACGGCGAGCAGCCAGGTGTCGGACTGCTGGGCGAGATCGGCGGCGGTCTTGAGCGCCGCCAGGCTGTCGGCGGTGGTGTCGACACCGGCGACGATGGGATGGGCCATGGTGGACCTCCGAGTCTTCTGTGCTGGGGCACCGGGGCTCGGGTGGGCCGTCGTGATGCCCTCAACACCTATACTTTACCTTAGTGACAACAAAAAGAAAACGGGGACGCCCCCGGCAGGCGGCCACCGACACCGCCATCCTCGACGCCGCGTCCGAGCTCATCGCCCAGCGCGGCTACCGGGGAATGACGGTCGGCGCGGTGGCGGCCACCGCCGGCGTCAGCGAACCCACCGTGTACCTCCGCTACGCCACCAAGCACGACCTGGCGGTGGCGGCCGTGGCCCGCCGGCCGTTCCTCACCCATCCACCCGACACCGGCGACTCCATCGAGGACCTGGCCGCCCTGCTCACCGCCCTGGTGGAGACGGCCGAAGCCATCGGGATGAGCATTGTCGGGGTGGTCCTGGCCGAGGAGCCCGAGCACCCCGAGCTGCTGGCGCACTGGCGGGCCACCGTCGGCTCGGTGGGGCTGCGAGCCGTCGATACGATCATCGAACGAGGTCGACGGCGCGGTGACATCCGTCCCGATCTCCACGCCCCGCTGGTGGCCGACCTCATCGTGGGCGCCTACCTGGCGCGCTACACCCACCAGGGGCCTCCCGATCGCCGGTGGGCCCGTGACATCGTCGAAATGCTGGCCCCGGCGCTGCGGGGCCACAACCGCGTGTCTGCCTGAGCCGCTACCGGCCGGCAGGTGCCACAATTGGCGCCAATGCCGCCGCCGCTGCCCATCCTGCTCACTGTCGACGACGATCCCGAGGTCTCGCGGTCGCTGGCCCGAGACCTGCGCCAGCAGTACGGCGAGGACTACCGCATCCGCCGCGCCGAGTCCGGTGCCGCGGCGCTCGACGCCATCAAAGAACTGAAGCTCCGCGACGAACGGGTCGGTTTGCTGCTCGCCGATCAGCGCATGCCCGAAATGACGGGCGTGGAGTTCCTCGCCGAAGCCCGCCAGTTCTACCCCAAGGCCCGGCGGGTGCTGCTCACCGCCTACGCCGACACCGACGCCGCCATCGCCGCCATCAACCGGGCCGACGTGCACTATTACCTGCTCAAACCGTGGGACCCGCCGCAGGAAAAGCTGTACCCCGTCCTTGACGACCTGCTCGAGGACTGGAAGAACCAGGATCGCCTGAAGTCCGACGACGGCCTCCGCGTCGTGGGCCACCGCTGGTCGGCGCCGTCGCATGAGGTAAAGGACTTCCTGACCCGCAACCAGGTGCCCTTCCGGTGGTACGACCTCGGACGCGACGCCGAGGCGGCCCGCCTCCTCGCCGCCCACGGCGGTGACCCCGACCGCCTGCCCCTGGTCGTCACCGAAAGCGGCCAGGTGCTGCAGGCCCCGTCCACGATCGAGGTGGCCACCGCCCTGCACCTGTCATCGGAGCCGTCACTGCCGTTCTACGACCTCATCGTCGTCGGCGCCGGCCCGGCAGGGCTCGGTGCCGCGGTGTACGGCGCCTCCGAAGGGCTGCGCACCGTGCTTGTCGAGCGGGAGGCCATCGGCGGCCAGGCGGGCCAAAGCTCCCGCATCGAAAACTACCTGGGGTTCCCGACCGGCATCCGCGGCGGCGACCTGGCGTGGCGGGCCAGCACCCAGGCGCGCCGGCTGGGGGCGGAAATGTTGCTCACCTCGGAAGTGACCAGCCTCGCGGTGTGCGGACCGGCGCGCGTGATCCGCCTGGCCAACGGCAGCGAGCTCTCGGCCCACACCGTGCTGCTCACGACCGGTGTCGCCTACCGCCGGTTGACGGCGCCCGGCGCCGAGGCCTTCACCGGCCGGGGCGTCTATTACGGGGCGGCGACCACCGAAGCCCAGTACTGCAAGGGCGAGGACATCTACATCGTCGGCGGCGCCAACTCGGCGGGCCAGGCGGCGGTGTACTTCGCCGCCACCGCCCGCCGGGTCACGATCATGGTCCGCGGCGACAGCCTGGAGCGCTCCATGTCCCAGTACCTCATCCAGCAGATCGCCGAGCGGCCCAATATCCACGTCCGCACCTGTACCGAGGTGGTGGGCGCCAGCGGGAGCGACCATCTCGAGCGGCTGCGCATCGCCGACCGGACGGCAGGGACCGAAGAAGAGGTCGAGACGTCGTGGCTGTTCGTGTTCATCGGCGCCGCCCCGTGCACGGACTGGTTGGGAAAAGAAGTGCTACGTGACGACAATGGGTTCGTGTTGACCGGGCCCGATTTGCTGAACGACGGGCAGCTCCCTGCGGACTGGCCGCTGGAACGACAGCCCTACTTTCTCGAGACCAGTGTGTCGGGGGTGTTCGCCGCCGGCGACGTGCGGGGCCAGTCGGTCAAACGGGTCGCCTCGGCGGTCGGCGAGGGGGCCATGGCCGTCACCCTCATCCACCGCTACCTGGAACTGCTGTGACCGCCCGCGACGACCTCAAGGAGGAGCTGCACCGCACGTTCCTGTTCGAGAGCCTGAACGACGAGCAGCTCGAGTGGCTGGTCGACCACGGCACGGTGGAGAGCTTTGAGGTTGGTACCAAGGTGTACGACCAGGGCGCCACGGCCGAGTTTTTCTACGTGTTGCTCGACGGCGAGGTCCAGTTGGTTACCCGCATCGACGGCGCCGACGTGGTGTTGAACACCGCGTCCCAGCCGGGCGCCTACGCCGGGGCGACGCGGTCATTCATACCCGCCGCCGGGGATCAGTCGTATGCGTCCAGCCTGCGGGCCACCGCCGCCAGCCGGTTGTTCAAATTGCGGGGCGAGGATTTTGCCACCCTTTTGCACACCTGGTTTCCCATGGCGGTGCACCTGCTCGACGGCCTGTTCCTCGGGATGACCAATGCCGAGGCGGTCATGGGGCAACGGGAAAAGCTAATTGCCCTTGGTTCGCTCTCCGCCGGCCTGGCCCACGAGCTCAACAATCCCGCCGCCGCCGAAGTCCGCGCCGCCGACGCCCTCGGTGGTCGGCTGCAGGAGGCCCGGGTCGCCATGATCAAGCTGGCCCCCCAGCTCGGCAAGGACCAGCTGAAGAATCTGCTGGAGCTGCTGGCCGAGGCGACCGAACGGGCGGAGACGGCCCCGCATCTCTCCACGGTCGAGGCCGGGGACCTCGAGGACGCGCTGGGAGAACGGCTGCATGACGCCGGCGTGGCCGACGCCTGGGAGCTGGCGCCCGCCCTGGCGGCGGCCGGGCTCGACGGAGAATGGGTGGATCGCGTCGTGGCATGCACCGGCGACGCCGCCCCCTATGCCGTCCGTTGGCTGGCGGTCGGCATCGATATCGGAAGTTTGGTGGGCGAGATTCGCAGTTCCGCCGGCCGCATTTCCGAGCTCGTGGGAGCAATGAAGGATTACAGCCATCTTGACAAGGCGCCCCTGGAAGAGATCGATATTCATGACGGGCTCGACACGACCCTCGTCATTTTTTCCCATAAGTTGAAGCAAGGCGTGAAGGTCGTGCGGGACTACGACCGCACCCTGCCAAAGATTTGCGCCCGGGGCGGCGAGTTGAACCAGGTGTGGACGAATATCATCGCCAATGCCATCGACGCCATGGATGGAAAAGGGACGCTTACGCTGCGCACCAGTCGGGAGCGGGATTGCGTGGTGGTGGAGATCGGAGATTCCGGGCCGGGAATCCCGCCCGGGCTGGAGCGGCGGATCTTCGAGCCATTTTTCACGACCAAGGAGGTCGGCAAGGGCACCGGCCTCGGCCTCGACATCAGCTACCGGATCGTGGTGCGCCGCCACCACGGCGACATCCGGGTCGAGTCACGGCCCGGCGATACCCGCTTCCAGGTGCTCCTCCCCATCGAGCAGGCCTCATAGCATCACCTTCCCGCCGGCGATGTCGAGGGTGACTCCGGTGATCCACGACGAGGCGTCGGACGCCAGGAACAGGGCGGCGGCGGCGACGTCGGCAGGTTGGCCGATGCGGCCCAGCGGGAACGATTTCCCGAGTTGCTGGCGGGCCTCCTCGGACATCGCCGCGCGCATCTTGTCGTTCTCGATCGCCGATGGCGCGATGCAGTTGACTCGAATGCCGTCATTGGCGTACTCGCCGGCGAGGTGGCGGCTCAACGCCACCACGCCCGCTTTGGCGGCGGCGTAGGCGGCGGAGGAGCGCGCCGCTTGGCGCCCGGCCGCCGACGACATGGTGATGACCGTCCCGCGGTGGCGAGAAACCATGTCGGGGAGGAACGCCGAGACAGTCAGGAAGGTCGCCGTGAGGTCGCTGTCGAGGACGGCTCGCCAGTGCGGTGCCGTCTCGGCGACGGTGGGAACCGGCCTGCCGTTGCCGCCGGCAAAGGCGACCACGATGTCGGGAGGGCCTAGCTGGTCGAGCACCTGCCGGCGCAGGTCCTGCACCTCCGCCTCGACGGTGCAGTCGGCGGCGCCACCCATCGCCCGTCCGCCCTCGGCTTGGATGCCCCGCACCACCTGGTCGATGGCGGCCCGGTCCCGGCCGACCACGGCCACCGCCACACCGTTGCGACCGAGTGCCGCCGCAGTGGCGGCGCCGATGCCACGCGACCCACCGGTGACCACGCCGACCTGGCCGGCTAAGTCGGGATAGATGACGGTCGTCACGACGACAACAGTACGGCGGGAAAGCTTTGATGTCAAAGGCTTGGACCACTATCCATTTCTGCTACCCTGCCGGGATGCGCCCGACCCGTACGCCCATCGGGCTTCACCTGGCGGCCACCGCCCGAGCCGTGAGCCGTGCGTTTGACGCCGCATTGGCCGGCGCTGGCGGGTCACTGCCCGTGTGGTTGGTACTGCTGAACCTCAAGACCCGACCGGTGGCCAACCAGCGCCAGCTGGCCGACGCCGTCGGCGTCCGGGAGGCCACCTTGACCCATCACCTGAACGCCATGGAGGGCGACGGCCTGATTACCCGCCGGCGGGACCCGGTCAACCGGCGGATCCACGTGGTGGAGCTGACCGCCGCCGGCGAGGGGGCCTTCGTGCGCCTCCGCGGCGCCGCCGTGGCCTTCGACCGCCGTCTCCGGCGTGGGTTCAGCGACGACGAGATGTCCCACCTGGAGGCTCTCCTCGGTCGCCTGTCCGCCAACGTGGGCGCCGGCGAGCCCGGCGCCGCTCCCTGGGCGGGCAAGGCGCCCGCGCCTTAGCCGAACGAACCTCACCCGGCCGGCGTCGCCCCTTCCCCATGCATACTTGGGTCTGATTCACCGCTTCAAGGGGGATGTTCAGTGGGCGACCAGGGGGATCCATCGACGGCCGCGACCGGCGGTCCTGTTCCGGTGAGCGCGGGGACGCAGGAAATCCGCATCGCCTCGGCCATGACCGGCGGGGTCAGCTTGGCCATCTGGATGGGCGGAGTGGCCCGGGAGATGAACCTGCTCGACCAGGCCAGCCGGGCCCGGCGCGACCCGACCACGACCGACGGCTTCAGCGTCGGCGACGCCGCGGTGCGCGACCTGTACCGCCGGCTGCTCGAGCTGCTCGACGTCGTCGTCGCCATCGATGTCCTCTCGGGGACCAGCGCCGGCGGCATCAACGCCGCCCTGCTCGGTGTGTGCGCCGCCCGCGGCGTCGACCTCGGGCCGTTGCGGGACATCTGGCTGGAAACCGGAGCCTTCGACACCCTGCTGCGCAATCCCCAGCAGAAAGGGCCGCCGTCGCTGCTCCAAGGCGACGGGGTCCTGCTCGACGGGCTGGTCACCGGGCTCACCCGTCTCACCGCCACCGCCGGCGGCGCCCCGCCTCCCGTCCCGACCAAGGTGTTCATCACCACCACCCTGCTCACCCCCGAGACCAGCCGGTTCACCGACGACTACGGAACGCTGGTCCCCGACGTCGACCACCACGGCCGGTTCGCCTTCGCGGGCGACGACTTCCAGGCCGCCCTGCCCGCCATCGCGCTGGCCGCCCGGGCCAGCGCCTCGTTTCCGGGCGCCTTCGAACCGGCGTTCATACCCTTCACCGAGGCGGTGGCCGCGACCGAAGGGCCGTCGTCGCGGCCGGCCATGGCGGAGTTCACCAACCTCACCACGCCCCACTGGGCGGCCGACGGCGGCATCCTCGCCAACCGGCCCATCGGTCCACTCCTGCAAGCGGTGTTCGACGCCCCCGCCTATGGCCAGCAGATCCGCCGGGTCCTCCTCTACGTCGTGCCGGATCCAGGGGGCGTTCCCGACCCCAAAGCGGTTCCCCCGGTGGAAGCCATCGACAAGCCGCTGCTGCTGGCCGAGGCGCTGCGCAAGGACCTCGGGGCGGCCCTGAACCACAGCATCTCGGCCGACCTCCGCGCCATCCGCCGCCACAACGACAACGTCGTCGGTCGGGCCGACGCTCGGCTCCGGCTGGCCGAGCTCGGATGCCAGTTCTGCCGGGGCCAGCTGGTCACCGACGCCGGGTGGGCGGCCTACGCCCGACGGGAAAGCGAACGGCTGGCGATACCGGTCATCCAGGCCATCATGCGAGCCATCACGACCGTCCGGGTCCCGACCGGCTGGGTGGCCGAGCTGGCCGCCGGGCAGAACCCGGAAACGGTGTGCCGGGACGAGGCGGCGGCCGCCATCCGCGCCGCCTGGGTGCCGCCGGCGGTCGGCGACTACTGCGGCCTGGCCGCCCTGGGCCGCTCGGCGTTTGAGGGAGCACGGATCACCGTTCTCAGCGTGCTGCGGATGGCGTACCCCTTGGCGACGGGCGCCGATCAGCGGGTGATGCTGGCCGGTCTGTCCCACCAGGCTCACCAGGCGTTCGTGGCCGCCGTTGCCGGCAACGTCGACCACGACGCCTTTCAGGCGGTGAGCATCGCCGCCCAGGGCAACGACACCGGCTCGCTGGCCAGCTTCTCGACCGTGCAGGCGACGTCAGCGGTGGCGGCCCAGGCCCTGGGGGAATGCGAGACCCCGGACGTTCCCAGCACGGTGCCTGCCGGACTGGCCCAGGGTTGGTGGTCCCTGGCCACGCTGGTCGTCGCCGCCCGCCCGCAGCTCCAGGCACTGATCGATGGCCACGCCGCGCCGCCTGCCGGAGCGCCGGGGTTGACCGGCGGCCCGGCCGCCGCCGCCCCGCCCGCCGGCCCGGCCGGTCTTGCCGCCCCGCCTGGTTCCGCCGGCCGCCGGCGGGCCGATGCCGCCCAGCAGGTGGCGACCTACCTGGCCTACTTGGGGTCCGACCGAGACGTGGCCGCCGCCCGGCTGCTGAGTCTCTATGTCGCCGAACGGTCGATGCTGCCGATCGACGTGGACGTCGACCAACCGGTGGAACTCATTCAGGTCAGCTCGAACACCCGCTGCTTATTGGACCTGAGCCGCACCGACGCCGCCGCCAAGTTGACCGGCACCCAGATTCACCACTTCGGCGCGTTCTACAAGGCGTCGTGGCGGGCCAACGACTGGATGTGGGGCCGCCTCGACGGGGCCGGCTGGCTGGTCCATGTGCTCCTCGACCCCCGGCGCATCGGCGCCCTGCATCGCGAGGGTGGAAAGGACGCCTTCCGGGCCAGGCTGGCCGCCATTGCCGGCCCGGTGCCCGATATCGCGATCGGCGCAGACCATGGGTCCCTGGGAACGCCTCTGGCCGCGGCCATCGACCAAGAGCTGGCGTTTCTCGACGACGACCTGGTGCCCGTTCCCGTGAGCCTGCCGGCGACGTCTTTATGGGTGGCACGCGCCGTGCAGGAGCTGATCGCCGCGCGCGAGTTGGTCGAGGTGGCATCGCAGATGTTGCGCCAACCAGGGCGCGGCGATGGCAGCTGGCCGACCGATGTCCTCAACGCCGCCGGCACCGCCGCCCACGCCACCGCCGCTGCCCAAGCGGCGGTGGCCGCCGTGGCCGACGGCCGGTCCCCTCGCGCCGCGACCAAGGAGGTCCGCGCCGCCGCCTCCTCCCAGGGCCACGGCGCCGCCGCGATCGGCGATCCCACCCAGGTCGTCGCCCTCCTGCGCAGCAATCCGGTTTGTCGCCAGACCTTCGGCGACGAGCTCGGTTCACCGCTGCTGACCAAGACCCTCGCCAAGGCGGTGGCCGTGGTCGCCGCCGTTATCCCCGCCGCCGTGGCCAACCCCCCGTCGGCCCTGACCCCGCTGTTCTCGACCCTGCGGACCGTCACCCTGACCGGCTACCGGGCGGTCAACGTGACGGGGACCGCGCCGCGGCGGATGATTTTCGGCGGTGTGGGCCTGACAGCAGTCGGTTTCGTGCTCGCCAGCCGCCAGTCCACCGTGCTCGGGTTCACCGGCGGGGTCATGATGCTGGTGGGTCTCTACCTGGCCGTCTTCGGAGCGTGGTCGTTCAAACGCGGACTGCTGAGCGCCCTGGCCGCGGTCACGGCCGTGGCGGCGCTGGTAATCGCCTGCCTCCCGGCCACCCGCGACTGGTTGCTCGGACGCGAGAACAACTCCAACCAGGGCTGGGTCGTGCGGACCGTCCTGCCGTGGCTGCGGAACTCCTGGTGGGGTCTCTTGGCCGTCCTCGGGTTCGTTGTCCTGGTCAGCGTCGCCATTTCCTACCTGCGCCGCCTGGCCGGCGGTCGCCTAGCCCGGCGCCCGTCCACCCTCTAAGGCGGCGGCCGTCTCGGCGTCGGCGGGAAAGAAGGACTCGATCGCCAGTTCTGCGATCGTGATATCGAGGGCCGTCCCGAAGGTGGCGACGGTGCTGAACAGCCGCAGCCGCCGGCCCCGATGGCGCAGCACCAGGGGCACGAACAGTCGCTCGGCCAACTCGCCCGTTTGGACAACGCCCCCTTCTGCGCCGGGGCGAGCGAGCGAGGCCATATTCGGGTAGCTGCGCAACTCCCGCGCCAGGTCCCGGAGGTCGCGGGCGCCGCTGGTCGCTACCTGGCGGTCAAGCCGCTCGAGCAGGTGCTGGGCCCATTCCTCCAGGTTCTCGATCCGGCCGGCCAGGCCGTCGGGATGCAGCGAGACCCGCAGCGCGTTGGGCGGCGGTGCCAGCAGAGCCGGAGCCACGCCGTCGGTGAGGATCTCCAGGGCGGCGGCGTTGGCCGTCACCAGGTCCCAGCGCCGGTCAACCACCACCGCGGGAAATGGCTGATGGGCGCCGACGATGCGGTCCAGGGCGGCCCGAACCGGGCCCATGGCCGCATCGTCGAGTTGTGTCTGTTGGTACACCGGGGCGTAACCAGCCGCCAACAGCAACGTGTTCCGTTCCCGCAACGGGACCTCCAGGTGGCCGGCAAGGTGAAGTACCAACTCGCGGCTCGGCTTGGCTCGTCCCGTCTCGACGAAGCTGAGGTGGCGGGCCGACACCTCGGCCTCCATTGCCAGGTCAAGCTGGCTAAGGCGCCGGCGCTGGCGCCAGTCCCGCAAGAGGACGCCGACGCTGGCGGGTGGGGGAGCGGTAACGGTCGTCATCGGGCTCACCCTAACGACGGGGGGTTTTCACGTCCTTTACCTCTCAGGTAATCGCACCTCGACAGCGGGTGCCTCAACGTGGGAGCTAACGGACACCGAGCCGAAGAGCCAAAGGAGCATTCCCATGACCGAGACCACCACCGCCGACATCTCCGCCACCGTCGACACCAGCCTGGCCGCCCTGACCGAGACCGACGAGACCACGCGAGGCGAACTCCTGGCCCGCGCCTGGGCCGCCGACGGCAGCCTGACCGATCCGCCCCTCGTCGGCGAAGGCCTCGCCGGCCTCAACGACTTCGCCGCCGTGCTGTGCCAGCACTACGCCGGCCAGCGTTTCCGCCGGGTGAGCGGCGTCGACGTCCACCACGACCGCTTCCGCTACGCCTGGGAGCTGGTCGCGCCCGACGGCACAGTCACCGTCGCCGGCATCGATGTGGGCACCGTCGCTCCCGACGGCCGGCTGCAAACCGTCACCGGTTTCTTCGGCGATTTGCCCGCCGCCTGACACCGGATGGGCGGCGGCCAGCAGCTGGGCCCGCCCCCGCGCCACGGACCGGGGCCGGGGACCGGGATCTGTGAGTCGCCAGCGTTCTCAGCATCGTGACGACCACATATGGTCAAAAACGATGCCGAGAACTCCCGTGGCACACAGATCGGGCGCTGGACGGCGGGCCGGCGCGGCGGGCCGTTCTTCCTTGGCCAGGGGCTGCTGCTGCGCTGGCATCATGGTGAGGTGCGAATTCCCATCGCCTGCTCGCTCGATGCCGGCGATGCCCAAGCCCGGGTGGCGGAATGGCGCCACACCATCGCCGCCGACGTAGAGCTGATCGAGTCGGGCGACAACCTCGTCCGGCTGCAATTGCGGGCCGGCGACGACGTGCTGGTGCGCATCGTCGACCTGGCCGAACGCGAGCAGCAATGCTGCCCGTTCTTTGGGTTCCGGGTCCAGCTGGAAGGCGGCCGGCGGTGGCTGGAGGTCGTGGCCCCGGACGACGCGGTCGGAGCACTCGCCGGCATCTTTTCCCCAACCGCGGATTAGCTGGGGCGGAACCAGAACTCGATTTCTGAGGTCTCGATCTCGAAACGGGCGGCATGCGGCTGGTGGGGTGCCACGTGGTACCACTCACCGGGCCCATACCGGGATTCGGCGCCGTTTACCGTCAAGATGAGTTGCCCGTTGGTGATGACGCCGACGTTGTCCGTCTCATGGTCGTGGACGTCGATCGCCGTCCCCGCCGGATAAGAGGCGAAGAGCACGTCGCAGTCCGGCGCCGCCAGCCGGAAAGCGTCGAACGCCCCCTCGAAGGGCGGCAACCGGCGGATCTGAGGTGGGAATTCGCTGTCCACGGCCAAGACGGTATTACCCGCCGGCGCCCGCCGGCGGGCGGTGGGTCCGGGCGCGGCCGCCGGCGGGTCGGTCGGGCGGGCGGTGGGGGAGGTTGCGGCGAGTTGGTGTGGCGGGCGCCGCATGTTGTCGCCACAAGGTGGCCGGACGCGGCCGCCGGCGGGTCGGCCGGGCGGTCGGTGGGGGAGGTTGCGGCGAGTTGGTGTGGCGGGCGCCGACCGTTGTCGCCACGAGGTGGCCGGGCGCGGCCGCCAGCGGCGCCGGCGGGGCCGGGCGGGTGGGGCGCCCCAGGGGCGGGGCGGCCCGCTGGAACAGGTCGAGGTTTTTTCGCTGAGGGGTTGACATCTCGACGCCTTGTGAATAAAATCACAAGCAGGCTTTGGTTCCCCCCCCAAGCCGACCGCAGCGTGAGCCCCGTTCCGCCGAGTCCCCCCCTCTTGGCGGACGGGGCCGCTGTCGCGAAGCCCGCCGAGTTGTCTCCAGGGCCCGGGTGCGGCCGAAGGTCTTGGAGAGCCCTTCGATGACGATGGCGGCCGCCATCAGGGCGCCTCTCCGATGTCCCGAAGGGCGATGGCCAGCGCCGCCCGCAGCCGCCGGGCCGAGGCGGCCGAGAGGTGGCCGACGAGGCCGGTGCCGGGCCGCCCCGCCTCCTCCATGGTGAGCTCGATGCGCAGGTCGTCGCACGCCTCGCAGTCGTCGAGGGCGGCGACGGCCCACGCCAGCCGGGCCCGCTCCGGATCGTCGTCCGGATGGTCGTCGAGCCCGTAGTCGGCAAGTTTCTTCACCGCCCCAGTGTGGCCGGGGAAAGGGGGGCCGGCGCGGCTCAGACCGCGGCGTCGTGCCCGGCCGGGGTCGGCTCAGGAGCCGCCGTCGGGGAGCCACTCGATCATCACCAAACTGGCGTCGTCGGCCAGCGGGGCCCCCCGGTGCCCCATGACGTCCTTGATGATGCGGCGGATGATCTCCGCCGGGATGAGGCGGTCGGCCAGGTGGCGCTCCACGCGCTCACGGAGACGGCCGATCCCGTACTGCTCGCCGCCCACCGGCCGCGCCTCGATCACGCCATCGGAGTAGAACAGCAGGCGGTCGCCGGGCTCGAGGCGCAGGTGCCCGACCTCGTCGATGACGATGCCGAGACCGAACGGAAAGCACGGGTCGGCATGCGCCTCGCCGACCACCGTCGTGCCTCGGATGAGCAGCGGGTCGGGATGGCCGCCGTTGATCCAGGTGAACTCACCGGTGGCGGTATCGAGGCGGGCCACATGGCCGGTGACGAAACTCTCCCGGGAGAACTGGCTGATCAGGGCGTCGTCGACGTGGTGGGCGATCTCCCGGAGGTCCATGTCGCGGCGCCGCCCGTAGCGAACGGCGGAGAGGGCGAGGGCGCTGGTGAGCGACGACGTCAACCCGTGGCCCATCGAGTCGAGCATGGCGAAGGTCAGCACGTCGCCATTGAGGGAGTAGTCGAAGGCGTCGCCGCCCACCGCGTATGCCGGCTCCAACATGCCGGCGACGGCCACGTCGGGGGACCGAAAGGCGAGGGGCGGCAGGAGCAGATCCCACTGGATCTCGGCGGCCAGGCTCATGGCCTCGCGCCGCCGGCAGCGCTCGATGGCGTCGGTGTACTGGTCGGCGGTGCGCATCAAATGACCGATGAGGCGGCCCACGTCGTCGCACAGCGCCCGGGCCTCGTCGGACACCTCGGCGAAGTGCAGCTCCAGCACCCCGAGCCGCTCGGCTCGTTCCCGCACCGGCGCCCAGACGGTCCACTGGCCGTCGGACTCGGCGGTCACCACCTCCTGCAGCTGGAACGACCGGCCCGCCATGGTGCCGCCGATGTTCATCTCCGGCGGCCCGTCCACCAGCAACTCGGCGCCGAGCGCCACCCGGCGCAACCGCTCCTGCTCGTAGTCGACCACGTAGAGGGCCAGGTCACGGCAGCCGGCTCGGCTCAGGGAGGCGGCCAGGTCGGCGACCAGCAGGTCGGGCGCCGACAGGTTGGCCCGCCGCAGGAGGTCGCCCAGGACGTCGTAACCGGCCATCAGCTCCACCCGGGCATCGGCGCACCGTACCCGATGCCGCTGCGGGTGCCTACGGCCGGCTGGCGAGGACGAACCAGGAGTACATGGGGACGATATGCACCACGTCGCCGGTGTGGGGCGCCTCGATGATCTGGCCCCCGCCGATGTACATGGCGACGTGGTCGCCGGGATTCGCCGGGAACACCAGGTCACCGGGCTGCAGCTGCGACATCGAGATGTGGGTGGTGGAGGAGTACTGGGCGCCGCTGAAGTGGGGGAGGGAGACCCCGGCGTTGCCCCAGGCCCACATGATCAGCCCGGAGCAGTCGAAGCTGTTGGGACCGGCCGCGCCCCACACATAGGGGTCGCCGAGGCGGCTTTTGGCGGCGGCGATTGCTTCGCCGGCACCGGCGCCGACCGGTATGGGAGCGGAGGAAAATGTCGGGCTGGCTGCGCCGCCGCCGCCGCCGCTCCCGCCGCCGCCGCCGCCGGAGGTGGCGGCACGGGCGGTCGCCGCCATGGCCTGGGCCCGGGCCAGCAGGGCCTGGGCGGCTTGGGCGGCCGCCGCTTGCTTGGCCGCCTCCGCCTGGGCGACCAGCACCTGGAGTTGGCCCTGCACCTGGCCGAGGGTGGACTGCAGTTGTTGCTGGGCGCCGGCGGCGGCACTGCGGGCACTGTTGGTGGCGGCCACCGCCTGGGTCTGCTGCTTCTGCAGCGCCAGCAACTGGGTGGTGGCGATCTGGGCGGTGGCGGCGGCGTTGTGGTAGGCGTCGAGATTGTCGGTCTGGGTCGAGGCCAGCGTGTTCATGTACTCGCCGGCCAGCAGACCGCCGTCGGCCTGGGCCATGCCGCCGTTGCGGCTGGCGAGGGACACCAGGCTGCCCCCGTGGACGTAGGCGTTGATGGCGTCGGCCTGCAACGCGCCCTTGGCGTGGGCGGCGCTGGCGGTCGCCTCGGCCACCGCCGCCTGCTGCAGCTTCACCTTGGCCGACGTCGAGTTGGCGGCCAGCACGGCGGCGTCGTACTGCTCGCCCAGGGCGGCTTCTTTCCGCCCCAGCGCGTCGATCTGGTTTGAAAGCGCCTGGGCCTGGGCACGTTTATCGCTGACGGCATCTGCCGACGCGGAGGGTATGGCCGACCCGGCGACGAGACCGGTCCCGAGGAGCGCGGCCACTAGCCGCCACGCGTGCCGACGGAAATTCCTCGTGCACGAGTTCACAATGGGCGGAGAGCCTACGGCTGGCCGGTTGCGGCGTCAAGTATGTCCGGCCCACCTCGCGGTTGCCCACCAGCACGCCCGTCCCAATTCCGGCTCGTCGCCGGACAGGCACCCTGACATCATGGCGGGGATGGTCCTGACCTCGGACGCCGCCGGCGGGACCGGCCGCGACCGGTGGGCGCCGGCGTGACGGAGGCGGCGACGGCGACGATTTCCAGCCCGTGCGGCCCGTTCACCGTGCTGGTGGACGAGGGGGCGGTGGTGGCCAGCGGCTGGACGGCCGAGCCCGCCGAGCTGGTCGCCTGGCTGGCGCCGGGCCGCCGGCCTCACACCTGGGCGGCGGGCGACGACGCCGGCGCGGGGGAGGCGGCCGCCGCCTATTTCGCCGGCCGGCTCGACGCCATCGACGACGTGGCGGTGAGCCAGCGGTCCGGACCGTTCGTCCAGCAGGCCTGGGCCGCGCTGCGCACCGCCCGTCCCGGCGCCCCGCTCAGCTACCGGCAGTTGGCCGCCGCCGCCGGCCGGCCCGGCGCCGCCCGGGCCGCCGGCCTGGCCTGCGCCACCAACGCCGTCGCCCTGTTCGTCCCCTGCCACCGTGCCGTGCGCGGCGACGGCAGCCTGGGTGGCTTCCGGTGGGGCCTGGCCGTCAAACGGTGGCTGCTGGCCCACGAGGCCGGTACCGCGGGACTAGACCGGTAGTTTGGCGGGCACGGCGTCGTCGGCGTGGACGCCGTTGACGACGTACTGCTCCGGCTTGACGCGCGACGAGGGGACGAGCGTCACCGTGCGTTGCGAGGTGGGGAGGTAGAACGAGATGTGCACGGTGGTGGTCTGGGCGTAGGGGACGGTGTCGATCATCCCGACGACCGTCATGTCGCCGTCGGAGCCCGAGGTGCTGAACTTCGGCTGGTAGCTGACGATGTGGTACGCCGACTTCGGGAGGTAGAACAGCAGGTAGAAGCGCTGGTCTCCCGGCAGCACGCAGCACGGGAACCCGCCCTCGATGTAGGCGCTGGTCTTGCCGCGGCGGGGATTGGTCACCGTCACGTAGAGGTTGACCTCCTTGTGGTCGGAGTACGTCGCCGACGACAAGCCGATCACCGGATCGATGAACAGGTCGAGCTTGCTGCCGCTGACGTTCTGGACGCTCACCTGGAAGTCGTCCGGCCCGATCGCCCCGTCGGCGCCCAGCTTGGTCCACATCGCCTCCTCGGCGCTATCCGCCGACCAGGCCAGGAGATGGCGCCCCTTGGCATCGAGCTGTAGCTCGTGGGCCAGCTTGGGCAGCGAGTAGCCGCTGCCCCGGAGGGCGGCGAAGGCGGCACGGGCCACGTTGCTCTGGACGTCGCGCCGGGCGTTGGTCTGGTCGCCGGTCGGATAGAGGAGGTAGTTGGTGTAGAGCAGCTGGCCCACCACCGTTTTGGCGGTGTACCGGGCGTCGTTGACGGTGACCGGGCCCACCACGTCGAGCACCGAGCGAAGGGTCAGGACGTCGACGAACAACACACCGTCCACCTTGCCGAACGGTGACTTGGCCGACATGTCGGCGTAGAGCTGGGCGACGGCCTTCCAGTTCGGCGAGGTGTTGGTGGTGCGCCACTCCTTCCCCGGGCCGAGGAAGCCGTAGAGGTTCTCCATGTCGTCAGGAGGCTTTACCCCCTTGTCGTTGGGAAGGAGCAGGTCGAAGGAGCTGATGAAGGGGCTGGTGGTCATGTCGCCCCCCTGGAAGTGGATCAGGCCGGCGGCGGTGGTGATGCCGCCCGAGCGCATCTCGGCGTTGTTGCCGGCCAGGACGAGGTAGGTGCGGGGCCCGGCCAGCATGGTGCGCAAGGTGGCGGTGAGCGTCAGCCCGTCGGCGAGCTGCGTCTTGGCCTGGGCCAGCTTGGTGACCAGCTTGTCGTGCGCCTTGGCCAGCGTCTGGGCCAGGTGTCCCGTAGTGGCGGTGGGCACGCCCCGCAACTGCTGGTCGACCTCGACCAGATCCTGGCGCAGGGCGTCGATCAGGTAGAGCCGGCCGGCCGGGCCGGCGTGGGGGGCGTCCAGCTGCCCCCGGGCCTTGAGGGCGCCCTGGTAGGCGATGTCACCGACCCGGGCCGCGCTCCGCGACAGCACCCGGGCCGCCCGCACCTGCGGGCCAATCTTCGGTACCACGCCGAGCAGGCGCAACCAGATGCTGTCCCGAGTGAGGTCGGCGCCGGCCCGCAGCTCCCGGTCGGCGGCGCCCACGCTGGCGTCGATCGACGCCCGGGAGTCCAGCTGGGTCAGCTGGAGGTGGCTGAGCCGGCTCTGCCCGCTGTTCAGGTCGTGACGGATGCTCAGCACGTCGCGGACGAACAGTCCGACGGCCGCCAGGAGCAGGATGCCGGCGGCCAGGAGGATTCGCCGCCACCCCCCCCACCGTCGCCGTGGCGCCGGGGTGGCGAGGTTGTCTACCGATTCTTCCACTGGGGTCTTCACGTCTAGCACGGCGGACGCGAAGAAGGGCGGCGCCCTGGCGGGCACCGCCCTTCTCGTGGCGTCTTCAGATCAGATGGTTCAGTTGTTGGTGCGCCGCCGGAGCTGGCGGGCGCCCAGGACGAGGACGATGAGGCCGGCGGCGCCGGCCAACGGCAGAGCGGCCTGCTCGCCGGTCAAGGCCAAGCCGGTGCTCGTGGTGCTGGTGTTGCCGCTTACGACAGGCGCGGTGGTGGTCGTCCCACAGTTGGGGTAGTACGACGAGTTGTAGCCCGAGGCGGGGCACGTCGTCGATGTCTGGGCACCGGCGCCGGAGGCACCCACCACCGTCAAGCAGACGAGGAAGCCAAGACAGACTGTCAACCTCGTTGCAAGGCGTCCGATTGTTCGCACGTATGTCCCCCAGTCCTTCCCGACTCGGCTCAAAGTGATCAGCTAGATCCTGCACGCAAACTGTAGCGCGCGCAAGCTATGCCCCGGTCAATGCTGGCCGACAGGGCACGAGGATACGGACAAGTCGGCGAAACGACATGACTTCCGGGGCACAATCCGGGCATTTCCGACCGGTCGGGGCGTCCGGGTCACGCCACTCGGCGACTCAGCGACAACCCGAAATCGCCGTTGTCATCCGTCCACCAGTGGGTCATGGCCAGGCCGGCGGCCTGCAACTCTTCCGCCACCCGTGCCCGGCGGAACTTGGCGCTGATCTCGGTGCGGATCTCCTCGCCGTGGGCGAAGGTCACCTTCATGGCCAGATCGGAGATGGTGACGGTCTGGTCGGCCGACGCCGCCAGCCGCATCTCGATCCACTCCTGCCGCTCGTCCCAGCAGGCGACGTGGCGGAACGCCTCGGGGTCGAAATCGGCGCTCAGGCGGCGGTTGATGACGGCCAGGACGTTGCGGTTGAACTCGGCGGTCACCCCCGCCGGGTCGTCATAGGCGAGGATCAGCCTGCCTCGGTCCTTCACCAGGTCGGTGCCGAGCAGTAGCCGATCCCCCGGGGCCAGGGCGCTGGCCAGGGCGGCCAGGAACCGGGCCCGACCCGGGGGGTCGAAGTTGCCGATGGTGCCACCGAGAAAGGCCACCAACCGCCCACCAGGCGGCCCGACCGCGCTCAGGGCCCCCAGGTGGCGTTCGAAGTCGCCAACGATGGCGTGCACCGCCACGCCCGCATCCTGGTAGCGGTGGGCGAGGATGGCGGCGGCGGCGCGCAGCGTTTCCTCGCTCACGTCGAAGGGGGCGAAGGTGCGCAGACTCCCGCCGTCGGCGCCGGCGTCGAGCAGCAACCGGGTCTTGTCGGAGGTTCCCGACCCCAGCTCGATCAGGGTGGTGACCGGTGCCGGCCCGGTCATGATCTCCGCCGCTCGGGCCTCGAGAATGGCCCGCTCGCAGCGGGTCGGGTAGTACTCCGGGAGGCGGGTGATGTCGTCGAAGAGCTGTGAGCCGCGCGCGTCGTAAAACCATTTGGGGGGCAGCGCCCGCCGCCCGGGCGGGGCGGAGAGGCCGTGGCGGACATCGGCTTGCAGGGCGGCGGTGAGATCGTCGGGACCGAGCAGCACATCGATGGTCGGTGTCACGAGCTGGCATCTCCTTTGGCCGGTGCGGTCAGCGGCACCATGGACGTGCCGTCGGCGGTGGCGATGACGGAAAAATCGTCGGGGACGGCGATCCACTCCGGGCCGTCGTCGAGTGGTTCGGAGGCCACGACGACGCCGCCGCCGGGAGCGGTCCGCCAGGCGAGCGTGTCGCCGTGGCTGGTGGCCCAGATGGTCGACCCGTCGGTCAACAGCAGGTTCAGCCGGCCGGGGACGGTGGCCACCAGGTCGGCCACGGCCGAGGCGGGGTCATCGGTATCGAGGCGGTCAAGCAGCAGGGCGAAGAGGAGTTCGCTGTCGCTGCTACCGGTCAGGGCCGCCTGGCGGCGCGCCGACAGCTGTTGGCGCAGGGCGACCAGGTCGGTGTGGACGACGCCGTTCAGGGAGAACAGCCACCGCCCGTCGGTGAACGGCGCCGCCCCGGTCTCCTCGATGGGCGCCGGCGGGGTGGCCGACCGGACCGCGGCGAGGAACGCCCCGGAGCGGACGACACCGGCCAGCGATTCGAGCGAGCGGTCGGCCCACATGGGCCCGGCCCGGCGGTACCGGGCCGGTTCGGGCCGCACGTCGGGCTGGTACCAGCCCACGCCGTAGCCGTCGGCGTTGACCGTCCCGTACCGCTGCCGGCGCGGCGCCCAACTCTGGCGCAGCAGCGACTGCGGCGGGTCATAGAGCAGCGCAGCGAGGGCGACTGGCGGCCCGAGGTAGGCCAGGTGGCGGCACATTCAGGCGTCGCGGGCACAGCGGAAGCCGGCGAAGATCTGGCGGCGGACGGGGTAGTCCCAGTTGCGGAACGTCGACCGCAACGCCGCCGGATGGGTTGCCCACGACCCGCCCCGCAGCACCTTGTAGGCGGAACCGAAGAACACCTCGGAGTACTCCCGGTACGGGAAGCTGGTGAACCCGGGGTAGGGCCCGAAGTCGGAGGCGGTCCACTCCCAGACGTCGCCCAGCAACTGCTCCGCGCCGCACGCGGCGGCGCCCGCCGGGTAGGCGCCGATTTCCGCCGGCCGGAAATGTCGCCCGCCGACATTGACGCGCCCGGCCGCAAGGGCGCCGTCGCCCCACGGGAAGAGCCGGGAGTGCCGGGCGCCGGGAGCCCACCGGGCCCCCTTTTCCCATTCCTGCTCGCTGGGCAGGCGCCGGCCGCACCACCGGGCGTAGGCGTCGGCCTCGTACCAGCACACGTGCTGGACCGGCTCGTCGGGCGGGACGTCCTCGACCCAGCCGAAGCGGGTGCGTTGCCACCCCTCCCCGCACCGGCGCCAGAACTTGGGCGCCTCCAGGCGCTCGGGGCCGGTGACCAGCGCCCACCCCTCCGGCGCCCACAACTCGGGTCGCCGGTAGCCCCCATCGGCGATGAACTGCTGGAACTGGCCATTGGTCACCGGCCAGCTGTCGATCCAGAAGGCGGGCACGTCGACGGTGTGCGCCGGGCGCTCGTTGTCGTACGCCCATGCCTCGTCGTCGGTGCCCATCTCGAAGGCGCCGGCGGGGACGAGCACCTCGTGGGGCTGGCGCCGCCCGGCGGGTGAGGGGGGCGGCGGCGCCACCGGCCGGTAGCCGGCGCCGTCCATGAGCTGCAGGGTGGCCAGCATGGTCTCGTCGTGCTGGTGCTCGTGCTGGACGACCAGGCCGACCACGAAGCCGTCCGCCAGCAGCGGCACGCCGGGGTCGAACTCCATCGTCTCCAGCACGTCGAGGGCCCGACCCCGCACCTCGCCGATGTACCGCCGGGCCTCGTCCGGCCCGAGCAACGGCAACGTTGGCCGGTCGGCCCGGCCGTGCCGGAAGGCGTCGTAGATGTCGTCCAGTCCGGGTTTGACGCCGGGCCGGGCGCCCGCCGCCCGGACCAGCCAGAGATCCTCGTAGTTGCCGACGTGGGCCAGGTCCCACACCAGCGGCGACATGAGCGGAGAGTGCTGGTGCACCAGGTCGGTGGGATTCAGGGGGGCGAGCAGCTCGAGGGAGCGCCGCCGGGCCGTCTCCAGCTCTCCGGCGGCTCGTTCCCGCAGATCGGTCATCGGGCGGCCCCCCGTTCCGCCGCCGCCATGGGCACGCACACCGCCAACCACGGCGGGTCATCTCCCTTGCGGACGCTGGCGGCCCACTGCTCGACGAGGACGGCGGTCGTCATGTCGACGCCGACCCGGCTCAGGCCTGCCAGGGTCCGTTGGGCGCACATCCGGGCGGCGGCGGCCAGCGGCTCGTCGGCCAGGCCGAATTCCGCCGCCTCGCGCCACCGGTCGGCGACGGGTCGGCACGCGGCGACCGCATCGGGGTCGTCGAGCAGCACGGCGGCGACGGCGACGGGAACGCGCCACCACGGATCGGGCAGGGCGTCGATCATCCGCAGTTCCAGCCACCCCTTGGGCCGCACCGGCGGGAACAGCGTCGTCAGGTGGTAGGCCACGTCGTCGGCGGTCGGCCAGCCCCGCGGGTGGCCCTCGTCGATCCAGGTCTGCAGGGTCATGGCGGGGCCGGTAAGAGGCTCGCACCCCTCGGGGCTGCGGATGAGCATGATGTTGGCGGCGAGGGCGTAGGCGGCCCAGGCCTGTCCGGGGTCCTCATCGGCCCGGCACGGCACGGGCGCCGTGCGCGAGGGGTCGAGGCGCAGCCAGGTGGCCAGCCGCCGGCACCCTCCGGCGCCCTGCGCCGGGTAGGTCGGCGACGAGGAGAAGGCGGCGGCCAGGACGGGCCCCAACGCGTTCGCCGCCCGCCACCGGGTGGCGGCGTGCGGTCCCTGCCCCAACCCCAGGTTCACCTGCACCGAGGCGGTGCCGCACATCATGGCCGGGCCGTCGTCGGGCCAGCGCGAGGCGAAGTAGGCCTCCATGGCCCGGTAGCGGGGGGCGTCGATCAGGCGTCGTGGCGGGGAGGGCCGGACGCCGGACTGGACCAGGTCGAACCCGAGGGGCGCGAACGCATCCCGCACTGCGGCCAGGTCCCGCGCCGCCGCCTCGAGGGCCGCGCCCACCGTCCGGTGGGGCGGCGAGCTCACCTCGACCTGGCCGCCCGGCTCGTAGGTCAGGCGGCTCCCGGCGGGCAGGGCCACCGCCGGCAGCCGCTCGGGATCGGTCGTAGGGAGAACGAAACTTTCCAACTCGACGCCGACGGTGCGATGCGACCGGGGATCGGCCGGGGCCGACGGCCCCTCGAATCCGCAGCTCGCGATCAGCGAACGGGCGTCATCCAGCTCGAGTTGCCGCGCCGGCGCGGGCATGCTCAGCGGTGTCCGCACTGAGCGGCAACCCACACCAGGTTGCGGACGGGCGCGAGCCAGAGCTGCAGGCGAAAGTAAGGCGCCATTGCTCCTCCAGGGTTTGATCGGCGGTCATTACGACGGGGCGGGGTATTCTTTCCCGTCGCTGACTCGCATGAACCACTACGAATCAGGCAGGGGAATCGGATTCATTCTTCCTCCGCCGGGCAGCATGAGAAGCTGAATATTCGGTGACAGACGTTCCCGGGTCGTGGACCCCCGATGTGGTGGAAGCCGCCCTGGCCGGCGACGCCGCCATCGCCATCTCGGTTCACCCGGACCCCGATCCCGGCGCCGGGCTGTTCCGCCTGCATGTCTACGGCCGGCGAGGCATCGAGCTGGGCAGCTTCCTGCCCGTCTTGGAGAGCTTCGGGCTGACCGTCGTCGAGGCGGTGCCCCACCACCTCGCCGCCGGCGACGGGCCGCCCATCCATCTGGACGATTTCGGGCTGCGGGCCCGGGGCCGCTGGCCGTTCGATCCCGTCGCCGACGGCCCCCGCTTGGTGGCCGCCGTGCAGGCCGCCTGGCGGGGTGACGCCGAGGTCGACGACCTCAACCGCCTGGTCGTGCGGGCCCGCGTGGACTGGTCCGACGTCGTCGTGCTGCGGGCCTACCGCCGGTACCGCCGCCAGGTCGGTTCGGTATGGAGCGACCGCCAGCTCATCGATCCACTGGTCGAGTTCCCCAAGGTGGCGACGGCCCTGCTCGGGTACTACGCCGCCCGTTTCGACCCTTCCCTGGCCGCCGGCGCCCCGGCCGCCTCCGGCGAGGCCCGGGTGGCGGTGGAGAAGGCGCTGGCGTCCGTCGAGCGACTGGAACAGGACCAGGTCCTGCGGGCCTACCTGTCGCTGGTCGACGCCACCATGCGAACCAGCCACTACGCCCGCGCCCCCGGGGGCGAGCGCCTGCCCACGCTCACCATGAAGCTCGACAGCACCCGGGTTCCCGAGCTGCCCCCGCCCCGGCCGTTCGTGGAGGCGTTCGTCTACTCGCCCCGCATAGAAGGGCTGCACCTGCGGGGCGGCCCCGTCGCTCGGGGCGGCATCCGCTGGAGTGACCGCCAGGACGACCTGCGCACCGAGGTGCTGGGCCTGGTTCGGGCCCAGGTCCTCAAGAACGCCGGCATCGTGCCCACGGGCGCCAAGGGCGGATTCGTCTGCCGGCGCCTGGCCCTTTCCGACAGCGCCCGCGCCGAGGGCGACGAGGTGGCCGACGCCGCCGCCGAGGTGCGGGCGTGCTACCAGCTGTTCATCGAGGGGTTGCTGGACATCACCGACAACGTGGTGGGCGGCCAGGTCCGCCCGCCGGCGGGGGTACGGCCCGCCGACGGCGAGGACTCCTATCTGGTGGTGGCCGCCGACAAGGGCACGGCCACCTTCTCCGACCTGGCCAACGCCATCAGCGTGGCCCGCGGCTTCTGGCTGGGCGACGCCTTCGCGTCAGGCGGCGGCCACGGCTACGACCACAAGGCGATGGGCATCACCGCCCGGGGCGCCTGGGAGGTGGCCCGCCAGCATTTTCGCCAGCTCGGCATCGACCCCGAGGCCGAAGAAATCCGGGTCATGGGCGTCGGCGACATGTCGGGCGACGTGTTCGGCAACGGCATGCTGCGCAGCCGGACGATGAAGCTGATCGCCGCCTTTGACCACCGCGACGTGTTCGTGGATCCCGACCCCGACCCGGCGCGGTCATTCGTCGAGCGTTGCCGCCTCTTCGCCCTGCCCCGGTCGAGCTGGCAGGACTACGACCGCGCCGTCCTCTCCCCGGGCGGTGGCGTCTGGTCGCGCACCACCAAGGAGATCACCCTGTCCCCCGAGGCGCGGGCGGCGCTGGGGATCACCGCGGCGACCGTTACCCCCCCGCAGCTCATCGCCGCCATCCTGACGGCCTCCGCCGACCTGTTGTGGTTCGGGGGGATCGGCACCTTCGTCAAGGCGCCCCAGGAGTCCGCCGCCGACGTCGGCGACCGGGCCAACGACGCCGTGCGGGTCGACGCCGACCAGGTCCGAGCCCGCATCATCGTCGAGGGCGGCAATTTGGCCGTCACCCCGCGGGCCCGCATCGCCTACTCGCGGCGGGGCGGCAAGATCAACGCCGACTTCGTCGACAACGCCGCCGGCGTCGACACGTCGGACTACGAGGTCAACCTCAAGATCTTGCTGGCGCAGGCCATCGAGCAGGGCCGTATCGCCGCCGGCGAGCGAGATGGGGTGCTGCGATCCGTCCAGGACGACGTGGCCGGGGCGGTGCTGCGCGACGTCGGCCTGACCGCGGTGGCGGTGACCCGCGCCGTCCCCGCCAGCGCTGCGGACATCGACGCCTACCAGGCTCTCATGGCGCACCTGGAGCACGCCGGCCGGCTCGACCGGCGGGTGGAATCCCTTCCCGATGACGAGGATCTGGCCCAGCGGCGCGCTGCCGGCGCCGGCCTGACCCGCCCCGAGGCGGCGGTGCTACTGGCCCTGGCCAAATCCGATCTGGCCGACGCCCTGGAACAGTCGCCCCTCGTCGCCTCGCCGGCGGTGCACGACGCCGTGGTGGGCTACTTCCCCGCCCCGGTGGCCGACCGTTTCGCCGACCTGCTCGCCGCCCACCGGCTCTACCGCCCCCTGGCCGCCACCCGGGTGGCCAGCGACATGGTCGACCGCATGGGGGTGACGTGGGCCCACGAGACGGCTGAGGAGTTCGGCGTCGACCTGGCCTCGGTCGGGCGGGCCTACTGGGCGGGCCGCCATGTCCTCGGCGCCGACGAGCGCTGGCGCCGGGTGGAGGCGCTGGCCCCGGCCGTGTCGCCCGACGCCGAGTCGCTCCTGCATGCCATGGTGGCCCACGCCGTCGACGCCCTGGCCCGCCGGTACGTGGTGGAGGGCGACGAGCACGTCTATGACGACCGCGCCGTGGTGGAGGCCCTCGACGGCGTGGCCACCGGGGATGCCGCCGCCATCGTGGCCGCCGGCGTTTCCGGCGCCGCCCCCGACGCCGATGCCGACACCGACGCCGACACCGACACCGACACCGACGGCGCCGCCGCCTTCGCCCGGCTGCCGGCGCTGGCCCTGGCCGCCGACATCGGCGCCGTCACCCGGGCCCGGCAGGTCAGCGTCGCCGAGGCGCTCGGACTGGTGGGGGCGTTCGAGGCGGCGGTGGGCGCCGCCGACTTCCGCGCCGCCCTCGACCGCCGAGACCTGGGCAGCCGCTGGGGCCGCTGGCAGGCCCGCCGCCTGAAAGACGACGTGGCCGACCTGCGGCGCCGGGCCGCCCTGGCCGCGGCGTCCGGGCCTGGGTCGCTGGCAGAAGGACCGGCGGCCGCCATGGCGGCGTGGCTGGCGGCGCCGGCGGCGGCTACCGCCCGGGCCCGCTACCAGCGCCTCATGGCACTGCTCGCCGACCCCGAGGCCGACGTGCTCTGTGTCGCCGCCCTCGCCGTGCGGGCCCTCGCCGACCTGACCGACCACGCCTGACGGCCCCGGCCGCCCTACACCATGGCGGCCCGGGTCAGGGGCATCCCGCTCGTGCCGTCCGGCCTGGTCTTGACGCCGAGGACCTGGTGGATGGCGGTCTGGTTGAGCTCGAAGCCGATGACCGCGGCGGCCATGTACAGCCGCCAGATGCGGGCCCGGACCAGCCCGACGAGTGCCACCGCCTCGTCCCAGTTGCGGTTCAGGTTGTCGACCCACTGGCGAAGGGTGAGGGCGTAGTGCTCGCGGAGTGACTCGACGTCGCGCACCTCCAACGACACCGCTTCCATGGCGGCCACCACGTCGGCCACGTCCTCCAGCTCCCCGTCGGGGAACACGTACCGCGCCGTGAAGCTCCGCCGGTCGAACGCCGCCCCATCGGGGGTGGAGATGGCGTGGTTCAACAGCCGGCCCCCGGGCGTCAGGACGTCGGCCAGTACCGAGAAGTAGGCCGCCATCTGGTCCTTGCCGACATGCTCGAACATCCCGATGGAGCTGATGGCGTCGAACCGCTCGCCGCCACCGCCCACGTCGCGGTAGTCCTGCAGGCGTATCTCGACCCAGTCGGAGAGCCCCGCCTCGGCGACCCGCTTGCGGGCCAGGTCGAACTGCTGCTCCGAGAGCGTGATGCCGACGGCAGCCACCCGGTAGGTGGCGGCGGCGTGCATGGCCATGCCGCCCCACCCGCAGCCCACGTCCAGCAGCCGCATCCCCTCGGCCAGGCCCAGCTTGCGGCAGATGAGGTCGTACTTGGCCGCCTGCGCCTCCTCCAACGAGGCGTCGGGGCGGACGAAGCGGGCGCAGCTGTAGGTCATGGACTCGCCCAGGATCAGGCGGTAGAAGTCGTTGCCCACGTCGTAGTGGTGCGAGATGGCGGCGGCGTCCCGCTCCCGGGAATGGCGGCCCCCCCGCAGCCGGGCCTCCTCCGCCGGCCGGGGCGGCGGCGGGCCCAGCACCCCCAGCCGGGCGGCGGCGGCGAGCGTCTGCACCACCGTCCTCGTCCCCAGCTGGAAGTCCTCGGGGGCGGCGACGAACACCGCCCGGATGGCTTCCAGCAGGTCGCCCTCGATCTCGGCGTCGCCGGTGATGAACGCCCGGGCGAAGCCCACCTCGTTGGGCGACCACAGGATCCGGCGCAGCGCCTCGGGCGACCGCAGCACGATGCGGGCCGGGCCGTCGGGCGTGCCGATGTGGCTGCCGTCCCAAAAGCGGACCTCGACGGCGAGGGGGTCGCCGAGCATGGCGTGGACGAGGGGGGCGAGGGCGTCTGCGGCCGACGGCGTAGGCATCCCCCCAGCCTGACACGCTAGAAACGGGCGCATGGCAGATCCTCCCTCCTGGGACCGGGTGATGGACTACCTGGTGGCCCACAGCACCCCGCCCGACGCCGTCGCCGAGCGCCTCATCGCCGAGACCCAGGCGCTCGGTGACGTGGCGGGAATGCAGATCTCCAGCGACGAGGGCGCCTTCCTGACCGCCATCGCCGGCCTGAGCGGGGCGCGCCACGCCGTCGAGGTGGGAACCTTCACCGGCTACTCGTCGCTGTGCATCGCCCGGGGCATGGGCCCGGCGGGGCACCTCCTGTGCTGCGACGTCAGCGAGGAGTGGACGAACATCGCCCGCCGCTACTGGGCCGAGGCGGGCGTGGCCGACCAGATCGAGCTGCGGCTCGGGCCGGCCGCCGAGACCCTGAAGAACCTCCCGAACGAGCCCCTCTTCGACCTGGCCTTCATCGACGCCGACAAGGTGGGCTACCCGGTCTACTGGGCCGAGATCGTCCCTCGCATGCGGGCCGGCGGCGCCATTTGCGTCGACAACGTCCTGCAGCGCCTCCAGGTCCTCGATGACACCGCCAGCAGCGACAACGTGGTGGCCGTACGCCGGTTCAATGACCAGGTCGTGGCGGACGAACGGGTCCTGGTTGCCATGCTGCCCATCCGCGACGGGGTCACCCTCGCGGTCAAACGATAGGAACGTCATGAACATCGCCCTGGCCAGCGACCACGCCGGCTTCGACCTGAAAACGGTGGTCATCCAGCACCTCGCCGACGGCGGCCACACCACCCTCGACCTGGGCACCTTCTCCACCGAGCCGGTCGACTACCCCCCCTTCTGCGCCGCCTGCGCTCGCGCCGTGGTGGCCGGCGACGCCGACCTCGGCATCGTCATCGGCGGCAGCGGCCAGGGGGAGCAGATCGCGGCCAACAAGGTCCACGGCGCCCGGGCCGCCCTGTGCCACGACGAGTTCACCGCCCGCCTGTCCCGCCAGCACAACAACGCCAACGTCCTGGCCCTGGGCGCCCGCATCCTCGCCCCCCAACTGGCGCTGGTGATCGTCGACGAGTGGCTGGCCACCGACTTTGAGGGCGGCCGCCACGTGGCCCGCATCGAGCAACTGGCCGCCATCGAGCGGGAGGAGTGCGGCCGCGGCTGACGTGGTCGCCGGCGTCGAGCTGCGCCGGGTCCGCCTGCCGCTGGTCGCACCGTGGCGGTGGCCCGGGGGGACGCTCACCGAGCGCGACGTCGTGGTGGTGCGCGCCGTGGGCGAAGAGAGCGACGGCTGGGGCGAATGCGCCGCCTTCCCCACGCCGAGCTACAGCCCCGAATGGGTGGACGGGGCGTGGGACGTCCTGCGCCACCACCTCGTTCCCCTCGCCCTGGGCGGCCCGATGGCGGCTTCGTCGCTGCCGCTCGCCGCCGTCCAGGGCCAGCCGATGGCCAAGTGCGCCCTCGAGCTCGCCGTGCTGGACGCCGAATTGCGGGCGGCGGGTGTTTCCCTCGCCGCCCGTCTCGGGGCGACCCGCCGCCGGGTGGCCGCCGGGGTGGCCATCGGGTTGACCGGTGACTTGGCCGCACTGCTCGCCGAGGTGGCCCAGTTCGTGGCCCTCGGCTACCGGCGGGTGAAGCTCAAGATCGAGCCCGGCTGGGACGTGGAGCCGGTGCGGGCGGTGCGGTCCGCCTTCCCCGACCTGGCCCTCCAGGTCGACGCCAACGGCACCTACCAGTTGGGCGACGCCGACCGCCTGGCCGCCCTCAATGGCGCCGGCCTGCTCTGCCTGGAGCAACCTCTGGCCGCCGACGACCTCCTCGGCCACGCCGCATGGGGTGAGAAATGGGGTGGGAAAAGGGGGCCGCCGCTGTGCCTCGACGAGTCGGTGACCTCGGCCGCGGTGGCCGCCACGGCCATCGCCCTCGGCGCCGGGCAGGTCATCAACATCAAGGCGCCGCGTGTGGGCGGGTATTTGGAAGCGGTGCGGGTACACGACGTGTGCGCCGCCCACGGCATCCCGGTGTGGTGCGGCGGCATGCTGGAAACCGGGCTGGGCCGCCACGCCAACCTTGCCCTCGCCGCCCTGCCTAACTTCACCCTGCCCGGCGACCTGTCGGCCTCCGATCGCTTCTACCGGGACGACATCACCGATGCCGTCGTCGTGGACCCCGATGGCACCATCGCCGTGCCCGACGGTCCGGGCACGGGGGCGGAGCTCAGGTGGGACGTGCTCGACGGGGCCACCGTGGACCGGTGTTTCCTCGCCGCAAGGTAGCGATGTTGCGCAGCGTCCACTGCAGGTCGCGGTCGACGGGGGAGCGGTCGCTGGTCCAGGGGGCGATGGGGGCCTCCACCATGCGGGCCAGGTTGAGCAGGACGGTGTCGTAGTTGACCCGCCAGCCGGCGAAGCTGCGCCACGCCGCGTCGCGGTCGGCGACCAACTCCATCCCGGCGGCGGCCATGGTGGCGCACGCCTCGTCGTATTCGACCCGGCTGATGGTGATCGGGTCGTCGGGCCCCGGGTCGGGGTTGTAGGGGACACCGAAGAAGTCGCCCAGCCGGCGCAGGGCCACGTAGCCCGCCCGGATGCACAACTGGGCGTCTGGGTCGTTCGGGTGCACAACCGTCGACGCCCAGAGGGACGCGCTGTCCAGCACCGTTCCCGCCGCCGTGACCCACGACTGGTCGGGCTGGGGCGACCGGAAGAAGGGCAGCACGGCGAAGGAGGTGTGTGACTCCTCGAGGGATGCGAACCAGCCCTCCCAGTCGTGCCACAACTCGCTCAGCTGGGTGGTGGAGCCGATGCGGTAGTAGCGGATGAGGAGGTTCCACGCCGCCGGCGGGTTGCCGGCCCGGACCCGCAGCTGGGCCACCGCCGACTCCCGGGCCGAGAAGATGGTGTACAGGGTGGGCAGGTAGCTGATGAGCAGGGTCAGCAGCAGGAGGCCGACGCCAGCCTCGGCATAGGTCAGGGCGCTCGGGATGATGCGGGGGTCGGTCGTGGTCCCGAGGGTGAACACCGCCGAGCCCGACAGCTTGAAGGCGTTGCCGATGCCGCTGACCCCGTTGGCCACGTAGAGCAGGGTGAAGCCCACGACGAGGAGCACGTACCAGCTGCTCAGGAGGAGGAGGAGCGTGACCGGCCCGTACATGGCCATCACCCGGTCGCGCCGTTCGTAGCTCGGCGAGCGTCCGGTCCGCAGCCGGAACACCAGTCGGGTCACCCGGAACACGGTGGCGGAGATGAGGGACCGCACCCCGCGCGGCAGCATGGTCGACTTGACGGCCGACAGCACGGTGCCCAGCACCAACAAGGCGCCGAGGGCGTCGAGGAGGATGTCCCGAGCCAGGTTCACGGCCGTGGCGGGTGGCTCGGGGTGGGGCGAGCCGGGGCGGGTTAGGCCTGGGCGAGGGCGGCGCCGGCGGCCTCGCCGGCCGGCCGGCCCAGGTTGCGCAGGTCCTGAAGCCGGCGGTCGTTGGAGAAGACTTCGATCACCGGCTGCCTGATGCCGGTGCGCTTCTGCAGGCGCTCCACTTCCAGGCGCTGGTCCCACAGCACGAGGGTGACCACCAGCCCCTCCTCGCCCGCCCGGGCGGTGCGGCCCGAGCGGTGGAGATAGGCCTTGTTGTCCTCGGGCGGGTCGTAGTGGATGACCACGTCGATGCCTTCTACGTGGATCCCGCGCGCCGCGACATCGGTGGCCACCAGGACCGGTAGCTTCCCGCTGCCGAAGTCGGCCAGCGCCCGTTCCCGCAGCCGCTGCGGCAGGTCGCCGTGGATGGCGTCGGCCTTGACCCCTTCGCGCTGCAGGTTGCGGGTCAGCTGGTCGGCGCCGCGCTTGGTGCGGGTGAAGAGCAGGGTGCGGGTGCTGGCCCGGGCGATGGCCGCCGCCACCTTCACCTTGTCCAGCTGGTGCACGGCGAGGAAGCGGTGCTCCATGCCGTCGATCGTCCCGCTGGCCTCGACGACATCGTGGCGGACGGGATCGGTCAGGTAGTGGTTGATGAGGTAGTCGACCTCACCGTCGAGGGTGGCCGAGAACAGCATGGTCTGATGGGCGTGGGTGAGCCGGCGCAGCACCCACTCGACCGGGGGCAGGAACCCCATGTCCGCCATGCGGTCCGCTTCGTCGAGGACCAGGATCTCCACCGCGTCGAAGTGCAGCTCGCCGCGCTGGTGCAGATCGATGAGCCGGCCGGGCGTGGCCACCACGACGTCGACGGGGCGGCGGATGGCCTTGATCTGGGTGTCCATGCCGGTGCCCCCGTAGACGGTGGCCAGCTTGAGACCGAGGCTCTCGCCCAGCGGGCGCAGGACGTCGGCCACCTGGCGGCACAGTTCACGGGTCGGGACCATCACCAGGCCCCGGGGTCTCCCGTTGGCCGACTGGCCGTCGCCCGCGGCCAGGCGCTGCAGCATCGGCAGGCCGAAGGCGAGCGTCTTGCCCGAGCCGGTCCGGGCCTTGCCGCATACGTCCCGGCCGGCGAGGGCATCAGGGATAGTGAGGGCTTGGATCGGGAAAGGTGTCGTGATAGGGGCGAGTGCCTGGACGAGGTCCGGCGAGACGCCCAAGGAGTCGAACGATGGCTTCAAGGGTCTCCTGGTACAGCTGCAGCGAATGTCACAACATGGCCCACCCCACCACGTTGCTGCATGTCAGTGTACCACGTGAGCCTCTTGGCACCGTCTTCCCCCTACCTACGGGTCGGTAGGCTGTGACCATGCAACGTATCGACGAGCAGACGGCCGCCGACGACCGCTCCCTCCTCGACGCCACCTCTTCGGCCGCCGAAGGCCTCCTCGAACGGCATCTGGCCAAGACCAAAGAGTGGTTTCCCCACGAACTGGTGCCGTGGAGCCGGGGACGCGACTTTGTCCCCGGCGACGCCTGGGACCCCGAGGAGTACCCGCTCCCCGACGCGGTGCGCAGCGCCTTGTACTTGAACCTCCTGACCGAGGACAACCTGCCCTACTACTTCCACGCCATCAGCTGGCTGTTCGGCGAGGACTCGGTGTGGGGGGTGTGGAACCGGCGGTGGACGGCCGAGGAGCACCGCCACTCCATCGTCATCCGGGACTGGATGACCGTCACCCGCGCCGTCGACCCGGTGGAGCTGGAACGGGCCCGGATGGCCCAGGTGTCCCTCGGTTACGCCCCCGAAGGCAAGCTGCTCAACACCTGCGAGGGTGTGGTCTACGTCACCCTGCAGGAGCTGGCCACCCGTATCTCCCATCGCAACACCGGCCGGCTGCTCGACGGCCCCGGCCAGGAGGTGATGGCCAAGGTGGCCTACGACGAGAACTTCCATTTCCTCTTCTACCGGGACCTGGCCTCGGCCATGATCGAGGCCGACCCCAACCGCATGGTCCTGGCCATGGAGTCCCAGGTGAAGACCTTCCAGATGCCCGGCGCCGGCATCCCCGACTTCGCCCGGCACGCCGCCGCGGTCGCGGCCGCCGGCATCTACGACTTCAATCTCCACTACGAGCAGATCCTGGCGCCGGTCATCCTGCGCAGCTGGGGCCTGGAGAGCATCACCGGGCTCAACGCCGAGGCCGAACAGTCGCGCGAGCGCACCCTGCACCACATGCGCCGCATCGAGCGAGTCAGCCGCCGGGTCGCCGAACGGCGTGACTCGCGGGCCTCCCTCACCTCGGCGTCCGCCTGAGCGCCCCGCCAAAGGCTCGGCTTTCACCCGCCGGCGGTAGCCTCGCCCGCCGATGACGCTTCCGATGTTCCCGACCGGCCCCGCCGCGCCCCGAGCGGTGACCCTGGTGCGGCTGGCCGGCGAGATCGCCCGGTCCCTGGCACCCGTCGGGCGGATATCGGTCGAGGGGGAGGTGTACAAACCGCGACGGGTGGGGACCCGGATCTACTTCACCCTGCGTGACCGGGTGGCGCAGATCGCCGTTTCCGGGCCGGCGTCGCGGTGCCGGGCGGTCGATGGGGAGCGGGTCGGCGTCGTCGGGACGCTCACCTGGATCAGCGAACGGGGCCAGCTTCAGCTCATGGCCGAGGCGGCCACGCCGGTGGGCGCCGGGGCAGTGGCGGCCATGGTGGCCGAGGCCCGGCGGCGCCTCGGCCGCGACGGATTGCTCGACCGGCCCCGGCGCCCGCTGCCCCGGCTGCCCCGGGCGATCGGGGTGATCTGCGGCAGCGACGCGGCGGTGCGCAAGGACATCGAATCGGTCGTGGCGGCACGCTTTCCCGGCTACCCGTTGCGGATCGTCGAGTGCCTGCTTTCGGGCCCGGCTGCGTCGCTGGCCATCACCGACGCCCTGGTCGGGCTGGGCGGCGAGGCGGACGTGGACGTCATCGTGCTGGCCCGGGGGGGCGGCGACGCCGCCCAGCTGATGCCGTTCAGCGACGAGGAGCTGTGCCGGGCGATCTGCCGGTCCCCCGTGCCCGTCGTCTCGGCCATCGGCCACGAGGGCGACCGCCCGCTGTGCGACGAGGTGGCCGACGTGCGCTGCGCCACGCCGCTGGCCGCGGCCGCGGCCGTCGTCCCCGACCGCCAGGCGCTGACCGCCGAGCTGGCCGGCTGGCGGGCCGCCGCCCAGTTGGCCTTCGAGCGCCGGCAGGACGCCGCCGGCCGGCGACTGGCGGCGGTCGACACCGGCCAGGCGGTGCGCCAGGGGGCGGACCGGGCCCACGCCCGGGCCGAGCAGGCCGGCGCCCGCCTCCGCCTGCTGCACCCCCGGGGCCGGCTGGCCGAGAGCCGGGCCCGGCTGGGGGGCCTGGAATGGCGCCGCCGGGTTCACGAGCGGGTGGCGCGAGCCGACGGGCGACTGGCCGCCGACCGCCGCCAGCTCGACGCCCTCTCCCCCCAGCGGGTCCTGGAGCGGGGGTACGCGGTGGTGCGGGCCGCCGACGGCACGGTGGTGCGGCGCAGCCCGCAGGTGGCGTCCGGCGACGTCGTCGAGATCCAGCTGGCCGAAGGCGGCTTGGCCGCCCGGGTGGAGCGGGTCCATGGATCCTGACCAGCTGAGCTTCGAAGACCTGATGGCCGAACTGGAGGCGTTGACCGACCGGCTGGCCACCGGGCAGATCGGCATCGAGGAGGCCACCGACCTCTACGAGCAGGCGGAGCGCCTGCACGCCCTGGCCACCGAGCGCCTGGCCAAGGTGCAGGCCCGCATCGACGCCCTCGGGGTCCGGCCCCCCGGGGCCTAGGCCGGGCGACGCACGCCACCCGGCGACGCGGGTGGCCAGGAATGGGTGAAGCACCGCTCGTCGCGCCGGCCCGGTGACCAGCGGCCCCAGATACCCCGCACCGCCCGCGACGTGCCCTCCGTCCAGGCGATGACGTCGGGCGACTCGATGCGCCGCACCACCTGGCGGATGCCGCCTTCGTGCACGGCGTAGCCGGTCCAGGTGCCCGGGTAGTCCTTGGTCGAGCCGACCTCGACCACCGGGAGGGGGCCGTGGCGGCGCCGGCGGTGGCGATGGGTGTGGCCGCTGGCCACGAAGGCGGCCGGGTTGACGGCGGCCAGCTCGTCGAGGAGAGCCCGGGCCTGGCGGCCGTCGACCCCCGGCGGGTACTCGGTGGGCAGCCGCCAGCGTTGCAGCTGGTGGTGGAGGACGACGAACACCGGCCCCGGGGCGGCGGCCGCCAGGGCCACGATCTGGGTCCGCTGGCGGTCGTCGATGTCGCCCGAGCGGTGCCCGGGGCCGGCGGTGAGGGCGAAGATCAGCCGGATCCCGGGACGGTCGACGGCCCAGGGCTGGCGGGGGATGTCGATGCCGTACTCCTCGAGGACGGATCGGCCGTCCGTCTCGGGGTCGTGGAACTCGTGGTTGCCGAGCGTGGCCAGCACCGGCACGCCGACGCCTTTGAGGAGGGCGCCGAGCTCGTGGAACTCGGCCGGGGCGCCGTGGGCGGTCAGGTCACCCTTCAGGACCAGCGCCTCGGCGCCCCACTGCCGGGCCTCCTCGACGCCGGCGGCCAGGCAGCGCCAGGTGAACGGCCGGCCTCCGGCCGGCAGGGGCCACGGATCCTCGATCTCGTGGGTGGCTCCGAAGCCCCCCTCGCCCAGGTGGATGTCGTTCATGGTGGCGAAGGCGTCGAGGCGCCGCCCCGGCGGCGCCGGCAGGGTGGTCACCTGCTCCACCAGGCGGCGACCCACCCCGGGGCCGGTCACGGTGAGGTCGTACCGGTGGCCCGGTTCCAACCCCCCGATCGTCACCGCTCCGGGTCCGCCCATGGCCCCCGGCGGCACGGGCAGGGGCGCCGGGCGGTGGCGACGGCGGCACAGGACCGCCGGCGGCCCGGCCGCCACCTCGCAGGTCCGGCCGCCGATCTCCAACTGGACGTGGGGCGCGGGCAGTGCCGTCCATGCGACCTGGACGGCGGTGTCTTCCACCGCGAAGATCGAGATCAAGCGGTCAGGCGTTTCCGTTGCCCGGCAGGGCGGCGGGAAGCTCGGGCCCGACGCGGGTGGCGAAGGCCACGTTGTTGTCGAGCTTCTCTAGTGACTGGGCAACCAGCTTCGCTTGCGGCAGCCGGTGCTCGGCCAGAAACAGGTGGACCTGCCGGGCCAGCGCCGGGTCGACGATGCCGGCGATGCCGTCGAGCATCCGGGGCAGGCTGTTGTCGGGGAAGCGGGCCTGGATCTCGTCCCAGTGGGCCTCGATGAACGGCCAGGCCGCGGCGGCCCCGACGCGCGAGCCCAGGACGGAGCCGATCACGTAGGGCGCGTCCTGGGTGCGGACCTCGCCGCTCAACGTCAGGTCGAGGGTGCGGCGCAGCAGTTCGGTGGACTGCGGCGCCGCCAGGGCGTAGAGGAAGCGCATCTGGTCCTGCGGTGTCGCCGCCTCCTTGAAGCGGGTGTAGAGCACCTGGTAGTCGGCTTCGTTACCCCGGTAGGCGACGATGGTCACCACCGCGCTCACCAGGTCGGGCGCCAGCGACGCGGGGTCGGCCAGGAAGCGGTCGAAGCGCACCCGCGCCTCGAGTTGTACGTCGGGATCGGCGCCCACCGTGCCCAGGACGGCGAGCAGGCGGCCCCGCAAGGTGCCGGTGCGTTCCGCCTCCCCGGCCGCCGGCTCCCACCCCAACTCGGCGACGACCGGCCGGATGAGGTCGCCGATCAAGCCCTGCAGCCGAGGTCGATCGGTTTCCGTCACGATCCGGTCGAGAAGCCCCAACGGCCCGAGGGCCGCCCCCCAGACGTCGGGGTCGCGCTCGGCGGGAAGCTGCGAGGCGAGGGCCAGGAAGTCGACGAGCGGCGACTGGCCGGCGTAGGTGGATGCCCAGGTGTCGCTGACCAGCGTCAGTCGCTCCAGGGCGGAGAGCTGGGTCATCATGACGGCGCGCAGCGCCTGGAGCAGCGACTCCTCGTAGCGCACCCGGTAGAAGCCCCAGGCACCGGCGTTGACGACCACCCAGTCGAGGGGCGACGGCACCGCCACCGACGTCTCCTCGTCGGCCAGCAGGACCTTGGCGGTTTTCACCGCCCCGGCTGCCGAGAGCCGCAGGTTGATGGGGACCTGCCACCGGGCGCCGACATCGTCGCCCTGGTAGAGGAAGCGGCGCTGGCGCAGGGTCAGCGACTGCCCGTCGGGGGACAGCCCGACGGACACCAGCGGGTAGCCGCCCTGGTAGATCCACGAGTCCATGACGGCCCGCGCCGGTTCGCCGGAGGCGGCTTCGATGGCATCCCACAGGTCGGTGGTCTCGGTGTTGCTGTAGGAATGCTCGGTCAGGTAGTTGGAGATGCCTTGGCGGAACGGCTCGGGGCCGAGGTACTGCTCCAGCATCCGCAGGACGGCGGCACCCTTCTGGTACGTGAGGACGTCGAACATGGCGTCCGCCTCCTCGGGCCGGCCCACGGGGAACTCCACCGGGCGGGTGTTGACCAGGGCATCGGTCGCCAGGGCCCCGCCGCGGTCGATGCCGAAGGTGACCCAGACCTCCCACTCCGGGCGGAAGGCGTCCACGGTCAGCAGCTCCATGAACGTGGCGAACGCCTCGTTCAGCCAGATCCCGTTCCACCACTTCATGGTGACCAGGTCGCCGAACCACATGTGGGCCGTTTCATGGGCGATGACCTCGGCGATGCGGTTCAGCTCGACCCGCGACGCCGTGGTCGGGTCGACGAGGAGGGCGGTCTCGCGGTAGGTGACGCAGCCCAGGTTCTCCATGGCGCCGAAGGCGAAGTCCGGAATGGCGACGTGGTCGAGCTTGTCGGACGGATAGGGGATGGCGAAGTAGTCGGCCAGGAAGTGCAGCGCGTGGCCCGCCGCTTCCAGCCCGTACGCGGTGAGATGCCCCTTGCCCCTGATGGCGGCGATGCGGACGGGGACCCCGTCCACCACCGCCGGCGGCGCCGCCTCGAACGGCCCGACGACGAATGCCACCAGATAGGTCGACATGGGCATGGTTTCCGCGAACGTCACCTGGCGCTTGCCGTTGCCCAGGTCCGTGTCCTCCAGCACCGCGCCGTTGCTGATGGCCGTCAGCTGGCTGTCGACGATCAGGGTGACGGCGAAGGTGGCCTTGAAGTCCGGCTCGTCCCAGCACGGGAAGGCCCGGCGGGCGTCGGTGGCCTCGAATTGGGTGGTGGCGATGACCTGCTCGCCCCCGGCGGTGTCGCGGAAGGTGCTGCGGTAGAAGCCGTGCAGCTTGTCGTTGAGGATGCCGGTGAAGGTGACGTCGAGTTCCCACACTCCCGGTGTCGCCGTCCCGTTGAGGGCGATCACCGCTCGCTCCTCGACCTCGTCGTAGGCGACGGTCCCGACCAGCCGGGCGCCCGACACGCTGGCCAACTCGGCGGTCAAGATGTCGAGCTCGACGGCGTTGAGCACCACTTCGGTCACCGGCTCGGTCACGTTCACGCGGATCCGGGCCTCGCCGGCGAAGCTGGCGTTGGCCAGGTCCGGCGTAAGCGTCAGGTCGTAGTGTTCCGGTGTGATCGTGCGGGGCAGTCGGTACGGCACCGGTTCAGGCAAGCTCTTCCTCCGGGCGAGTCGTCGTCGTCAGCCACGTTACCGGGGTATATAAACGTCGCTGTGGGGGAAGCCGATGCGGGCCCGGGGCGCTACGAGGTGCGCAGCCCCGATGGGACGGTGCTCGGCGGCACCGCGACCGGTCGGGGGACGCCGGTGATCCTGGTGCACGGTGCCGCGTCGGACTCCAGGCAATGGACGAGGCTCGTTCCGTACCTGGCCGACCAGTTCCTGGTCGTCGCCATGGACCGGCGGGGACGGCGGCGCAGCGGGCCACAGCGGGGCGACCATTCACTGGCGGACGAGGCGAGCGATATCGCCGCGGTGGCGGCCTCGTGGAACCGACCGGTGCACCTGGTGGGCCATTCGTCGGGAGCGCGCTATGCCCTGTTGGCCGCCCCCCAGATCGATGGGCTGATGAGCCTCACCCTGTTCGAGCCACCCGCGCCGGAGGCGATTTCCGACGAGTTGCTCGACCGTCTCGCCGATCTGGCCGAACGTCGGGATTGGGTCGGCGTCCTGCGAATGTTCTTCGTCTCGGCGGTCGGTATGACCGACGCCGAGTTCGCTTCGCTGCGTGACCGCCCGATCTGGCCGGTCATGGTGGACAATGCCGCCTCTTTGCCGGCCGAGCTTGGCGCTACCTACCATGCCCACCGGAACGCCGTCCCGCCCCCAAGTTTGGCGGTGCCCACCCTCCTGCTGGTCGGCGAGGAGAGCGGCCCCGAGTTGCGGGCGGCGGCCGACGAACTGGCGGCCGGGTTGGCCCGGGCGACGGTAACGACACTAAGAGGCGAGGGCCATGGCGCCATGTGCCGGTCACCGGAATTGTTCGCCCAAACCGTCGCGGGATTCATCGCCGCCCAGACGGCATCCCAGTAGCATCGGCCGCCCGTGCGGATGCTTTTCAGCTGCCTTCCGGGCTTCGGGCATTTCAACCCCATGATGCCCCTCGCCCAGGCCGCCTCGGAGGCCGGGCACGAGGTGGCGTTCGCCACCGCCGAACGGTTCTGCCGGCGGGTGATCGAGCCTGCCGGCGTCGCGGCGTTTGGCGCCGGCCTCAGCCCGCCCGACGTGGAGGCGCGAACCCGGCGCCTGCCGGAGATGGCCTCGATCGACGACAACGACGTGTGGGCCTTCGGCGCCCACATGTTCGCCCGTGTCGCGGCGGCGGGAAAGGTGGCCGACCTGGCGAGCATCATCGACGAGTGGCGGCCGCAGCTCGTCGTCCACGACGCCATCGACTTCGCGGCGCCGCTGGCCGCTCGCCGGGCGGGCCTCCGGTCGGTCGCCCACAGCTTCGGCGCCTTGCAGCCCGATTCCTTCTGGGCCCTCGCCGGCGAGCTGGTGTCGCCGCTGTGGCACGAGTGGAACGTGGCCCCCGGTCCGTTCGGGAGTGTGTTCGACTACCTGTACCTCGATATCTGCCCACCGTCGTTCCAGGCGGACAACGCTTCCGGCATACCCGTCCTCCGGCCCCTGCGCCCCGTGCCCTACGACCTGTCCGGGGCGGCCGAGCTGCCGTCGTGGGTCGGGGCCTTGCCGCCCCGCCCGACGGTCTACGTGACCATGGGCACGATCTTCAACGACACGCCCGGGGTCTTCGAGGCGTTCGCCACCGCGTTGGCGGACAGCGACGTGAACGTCGTCATCACCGTTGGGCTCGACCGGGACCCGGCAGAACTCGGTTCCCTGCCCGCCAACGTCCACGTCGAGCGGTGGATACCGCAGTCGCTCCTCTTTGCTCGCTGCCATGCCGTGGTCTGCCACGGCGGCTCGGGGACCACGCTGGCGGCGCTCGGCCACGGTCTGCCGCTGCTCCTCCTACCCCAAGGCGCCAACCAGTTTTGGAACGCCGAACGGTGCGTGGCGCTGGGCGCCGGGCTCTCAGTCGATCTCGACCACCTCGACGCCGCCACGATCCGCCAGGCCGTGCACCGCCTGCTCGCCACGCCGAGCTTTGGCCGCACGGCGCGTGGTATCGCGGAGGAAATCAGGCAGATGCCGGCGCCGCCCGACGTGGTACCCCTCCTCGAGGCCGAGGCTCGGGAGGCGGCCGGCGGTTAGTCTGGGCAAGGGGAACGTGACGAGCGGCCCTCTCACCCCCCGCCGCGCCGTCAGGATGGTTTTGATGCCCACGACAACACGGTGACCGACCCGCCGCCCGCGACGGGGACGTTGGTGGAGGTCACGGATCTGGCCGTGCGCTTCGGGGCGGACGTCGACGCCCTTCGCGGCGTCAGCTTCTCACTCGACCCGGGCGAGTCGCTGGCCATCGTGGGCGAGAGCGGATCGGGCAAATCCACGCTGGCCAAGTGCCTGGCCGGGCTCATCCAGCCGCCCGAAGGGCGAGGCAGCGTGCGTGTCGCCGGCGTCGAGATGCTCGGCGCCTCGGAGGAGGCGCTGCGGTCGATCCGCTGGTCGACCGTCGCCCTGGCCCTCCAGGGGTCGCCGTTCAACCCGGTGGTCACCGTGGGCGACCAGGTGTGCGAGCCGTTGCGCGAGCGCCTGGGTATGGGCCGCCGCGAGGCGGCCGCCCGGGGGGCCGAGTTGGCCCGCGAGGTATTGCTCGACCCGGCGCTGCTGGACCGCTACCCCCACCAGCTTTCCGGTGGCCAGCGCCGGCGGGCCACCCTCGCCATGGTCCTCACGCTTGACCCGGCCCTCATCGTCCTGGACGAACCAACCGCCGGTCTCGATCCCTCAACCCGCCAGGAGCTGGTGAGCCGGATCACCCGGCTGGCCAAGGAACGCGGCTCGGCCATGGTGGTGATCTCCCACGACCTCCCCGAGGCGGCCAACATGGCCGATCGCACCATGGTGCTCTACGCCGGGGAGGTGATGGAGGACGGCGCGACGGGACGGGTCATCGCCGACCCGGCCCATCCCTACAGCTGGGCGTTGATCAACGCCTACCCGGTGATGACCACCACCAAGGACCTGCGGCCCATACGTGGGCTGCCTCCGGACCCTCGGGCGGTGCCGTCGGGATGCCCCTACAACCCCCGCTGCACGCAGGCCGAGCCCATCTGCTCGGAGCGCCGCCCCGAGCTGGCGCCGTCGCGCGGCCGCCAGGTCCTCTGCCACTTCGGCGGACTAAAGACCCTCCTCTCGGCCCAGCAGGTGACCAAAACCTTCGGTCGGGGCCAGGCGGCGGTTGCCGCCCTGCGTGGCGTCTCCTTCACGCTCCGCGAGGGGGAATCGGTTGGCATCGTGGGCTTCTCCGGCAGCGGCAAGTCGACGCTGGCGCGGATCGTGTCGGGGCACCTGCCGCTCGACTCGGGCCAGGTGATCCTGGAAGGGGAGCCGCTGCCCACGTCGTGGCGGGGCAACGACCGGTTGCGCCGCCGGCGGATCCAGCTGATCATGCAGGACCCCGCCGACGCGCTTTCCCCCCGCCTCACCGTGGAGGAGTTGGTGCGGGAGCCGCTCGAGGTCGCCGACGGCAATGGTGCCTCCGATCGGTCGGTCGTCGCCGCCGCCCTGGAGAGCGTGGGGCTGCCCCACCACGGTTCGTTTCTTCAATCCCGGACCCACGAGCTGTCCGGAGGCCAGTTGCAGCGCATCGCCCTGGCTCGGGCGCTCGTGGCCGAGCCCAAGGTCCTGGTGGCCGACGAGCCCACCGCCATGCTGGACGCCTCCGAGCAGGCTCGTCTGCTGGTCGTCCTGCGGGAGCGCCAAGTGGAAATGGGGCTCGGGCTGGTGCTGATCTCGCACGACATCGCGTCGGTGCGCAAGATGACGGACCGCATCGTCGTCCTCAATGACGGGATGGTCGTCGAGGAGGGCACGTCGAGCACGGTTTCCACCGCTCCCGCCAGCGACACCGGCCGGCTGCTGGTGGCCGCCTCGCCCGCCTTTCACCCCGCCGAGGCCGACGTCAGCGTCTGAGGGCCGGCCGCCTCGACTACGACGCCCCGGCGGCGGTCACCACCTTCTGCAGCAAGGACTGCTCCAGGGTGGAGGGAAAGCCACTCCCGGGATTGAGGAAGAACATGCGCACGATCGTGCCGCCGTTGAAGACCACCACGAAGTCCTGGTAGAGCTTGATGGGCAGCGCCGACAGGTTCATGGTCACGTTGAGCCTGGTCGCCGACACCTTCTGACCCACTTGGGGCGCGGCCAGCGGCGCCACCGTCACCGCTCCTGGTGTGGCACCTTGGGGCGCGCTGCGCTTGGCGTCGGCGGTGAAGGCCTTGATGACGCACGGCTGGAACATCGGTCCGGTGACGGCCGCTTCGACCGCGCTGGCCGAGTCGGCGGTGCTGTACTCGACCGTGGCCCGGGCCTGGGTGGCCAGCCCTTCCAGATAGGTGGCGGAGGTGGCGACCGCCTGTGGCGTGTCCGCCACGGCGAGGCACGTCAGGATGTCGTGCCAGATCGTTTCCAGGCTCAATGAACTGCAGTTGATGTTCGGGTCGGCCGGGCAGGTTCCCCCCTGGTCAGGCTGGGGCTTGAAGGCGGCGGGGAAATCGGTGGGCTGGAAAAGCGCCGCCGTGGCCTTGGCAACCAGGGCGGCATTGGTGGTCGGGGGGGCGGCAACCGTCGTCGACGTCGTCGTCGATGCGACGGTCGGCGGGGGCAGTGTGGTTCCCGAGCCGGTCTTGCTGCTTCCACCCCCGCACGCCGACACGACGATCGAGAGGAGGAGCACCAGGATCGAACCACGCTTTACCGAGGACATCGCGTACATTCTCCTATTCATCCGGGCCGGATGGCCGTACCCGTCTTCATGCCGGTGATGAACAATTGCTTGTTGTTCTCGGCGACGGGGAACTGGTTGGGGGTGAAATACCACTGGTCGAGGACCGACTTTCTGAACAGGCCCGTCCATTCCGGGAAGTACAGCGGGACGACGGGTAGGTCCTGGGCCAGGATGGTTTGCATCTGAGCGACGAGGGTTTTGCGCTGGGCGGGGTCGAAGGCGGTCAGCTGCATGTCTGCCAGCTTGTCGAACGCCGGGTTGGCGTAATCGGTTGCGCCCTGGAGTGACGGAGGGACGTTCGAGGAGAACAGCCGGCGCAGGACGTCGGGGTCGGCGTTGGGTCCCCCGGGCCCCGGCCCGGGAAACTGCAGGACCGCGATGTCGTACGAGCCCGTCAATTTGTTGCCGAAAAGCTGCGGTCCGATGACCACGGGGTTGGGCCGGAGCTCGACGTTGACGCGACGAAGGTCGGCGACGAGGATTTCTGAGAGCGGCGCCTGGGCGCTGTCCATGAGCAGCGTGAAGCTGAGTGCCGCGCCGTTCGGATCGCGCCGGGTGCCCCCGCCCGCGGGCACCCGGTAGCCGGCGGCGTCGAGGAGGGCGTTGGCGCCGGCGACGTCGAAGTCGTATTGCGGTACCGGCGCCACAAATGGGTTGTCCGGCCCGAGGAAGCCGGTATTGCCGGGTTTGCCCCGGCCGGCGGCGATGCGGGTGACCAGCTCCTGGCGGTCGATCGCCATCAGCATGGCCTGACGGAAGCGCACGTCCGACAGTGGCCCGAGTTTGCCGAGGTTCCAGTACACGGCGTTGGTGGAGGCGCCGACGTTGGTAACCATCCCGAACCCCGGGTTGGCGGTGAACTGGGCCAGCGTGTCGGCCCGCAACCCCAGGCCACTGCCATAATCGGCGGCTCCCCGGAGCAGTGCGCTGAAGGGGTCGTCGATCGCCCGCTCCTCGATGCGCTGCACGAACGGCCGCCCGAGAAAGAAGTCGTTGCGGGCGACGAAGAGCAGCGGGCCGCCATCGCCGTTATAGGAAACGACCCGATAGGCGCCCGAGCCGACCAGGACCTTGAGGTCCTGGGCCGACCCGGGGTCCTTGATGGACGCCCACACGTGGCGGGGAACGATCGGTAGGGCGCCGGCGACCTGCTCGAGGAAGGTGACCCTGGGGGCGGCGAGGGTGATCTCCACCGTCAGGGGACCGGAGGAGGAAACCTTGGCGATACCGTCCGGCGGCTGGATGATGACCGGCGGCGAGAGCGTTTGCTGGCGGGCGTAATAGTCGAAGGTGAAAACCACGTCGTCGGCGGTGAGCGGTTGGTTGTCGCTCCAGCGGACATTGGGGCGCAGCTGGAAGGTGTAGGTGAGGTGGTCGGGAGACTCTGTGTAGCTCTGGGCCAGCCACGGCAGGAGCTGGCCACTGCTGTCTTTCCACAGCAGGGTGTCGTAGACCAGGCTCGCCTGGCCGTAGCCGATGTCGGCGTTGGCCGCGAACGGCGACGGGAAGCCGGTGGCGCCCTGCGGGAGGTGCACGGCGCGCCCGCTGCTTGCGGACCCCGATCCGGATCCACACGAAGACGCGGCCACGGCGGCCACGCCGCCGAGAGATGCCAGCAGGAAGCGCCGGCGGTCCATGACCGGACCACCTCGCCGCGGCGGCCTCGTCACGAGGACCGGTGCCAGCGGGGGTTGAAGGCCGGCTCCAGGGCCACGCCGACGAAGGTGAAGCCGAGCAGCGTCACGGTGATCGCCAGCCCGGGGGGCAGCACCCACCATGTCCACATCGGGCTGAGGTAGATCGCCTGCTGGCCGAGGGCCCGGTTCATCATCAGCCCCCAGCTCACTCCACTGGGGTCACCGAGGCCGAGGAACGCGAGGGCGGCTTGGATCAACACCGCGTTGGCCGCCCAGTTGACGAAACCGATGACCACGAGCGGTCCCATGGCCGGCACGATGTGCCGCCGCATGACGTAGAGCGGGCCGCCGCCGAATCCCCGGGCCGAGCTGATGAAGCCGCGGTCGCGCAGCGCCAGGGCCTGACTGCGAAGCAGGCGGGCGTTGTAAGCCACCCCGGCGAATCCGATCAGCACGATGAGCAGCAACTGGTTGTTGCCTGCGAGGGAGCCGATCAGGATCAGGAGGGGGATGCCGGGCATGGCGAGGAGGAAGACGGCGATGCGGTTGCACACTCGGTCCGCCAGGGGGCTGAACAGCACCGGCAACACCCCGAGGAGCAGGGCGCCGAACATGGCTAACGCGCCGCCGAGGACGGCGGCGATGAGTGATGCCCGGGTGCCGTACAACAGCTGGGACAAGATGTCCCGCCCAGGCACGTCGGTGCCGAGCAGATGATGCGCCGAGGGCGTCTGCAGCGGCGGCCCGCTGATCGCCCGCGGGTCGTAGGGGCTCAGCAGGGGCGAGAAGATGGCGACCAGGACGACCGCGCCGAGAATGGCGACGCCGACCGTCAGCATGGGCGAACGCACCAGGCGGGTCCTGGGAGACCGGTCGGCCGGTTGCGGTTGCGTCGGGACGGCGACGTCCAGGAGAAGGGTGTCGCTGCTCATGCCGTGGTGCGGGGGTCGAGGCGTCCGTAGATGACGTCGGCCAAGGCGTTGATCGTCACGATCCCGACGCTGAGGAGAAGGAAGACGCCTTGGATGACCGGGTAGTCGCGGGTCCCGATCGATTCGAAGAGCAATCGCCCGAGACCGGGGTAGGAAAAGACGCTCTCGATGACGATGTTGGCGGTCACCGCCGCGCCGATGTCGAAGGCGGTGTTGGACACGAGCGGCAGGAGGGCGTTGCGGGCGGCGTAGCGGTACTTGAGGCGGCGCTCGCGAAGGCCCTTGGCCCGCCCCAGCATGACGTAGTCAGACCCGAGTTCGGTCACCATGCCGGCCCGCATCAGCAGGTAGTCCCACGCCACCAATCCGGCGGTGAGGACAACCAGGGGCAGGACGAGGTGGGCGGCGATGTCCACCACCCGGTGGCCGAAGCCAAAGGTGTTGGAGAATGGCGTTTGGGCGCCGAACAGGGGGAACCAGTGCAGCTTGACCGCCAGGAGGAACAGCAGTATCGGGCCCAGCAGGTACGGGGGGAACTGCCAGATCGATACCAGGCCCACCATGAGGGCGCGGTCCATCGGTCGGTCCCGGCGCCAGCCGGCGTGGATGCCGGCCACGATGCCAATCACATTGGCGATCAGTATCGACGAGCCGATAAGCAGGAGCGTCCACGGGAGGGGCCGCGTCAACTCGTGCCACACCGGCGCGTTGGTCACCACCGAGCGTCCGAGGTCGCCGTGGAGCAGCCGCCACAGGTAGTGCCAGTACTGGGAGAGCAGTGAACCGTTGAGGCCGTAGTACTTCCGCAACGCCGTCCGGGTCTGTTGCCCGAAGGTGAAGTTGGCCGAGCCCTGGCTGAGCAGCCCGTTGATCGGATCGCCAGGCATGAGCCGAGGCAGGAGAAAGTTCAGCGTGATCAGCACGTACACCATGAAGAGGTACGAGCCCACCGCCCCGGCCCATCGACGCCGCTGCCGGTGAGCGGACGGCGCGACCGGGGAGGTGGTCGTCATTCGATCGCTTCCCCGTCCGGTGGTGGGTTTCCGTCGGTCCAGCGTCGCATCGTCCAACCGAGGCACAGCACGACGACCGCCAGGTAGATGAGCAGGGCGACGTTGCTGCCGGTCGCCGCCAGACCGCTTCCCGCCGCCGCGGCCGCGGCCGCCGCCTGGGCGGCGGGGGTTGACGACGTGGCCGTCACCGCGGCGCAGACCGCTTGCCCGAAGATCAGGTCGCCCGTGGCCGTCGGGCCCAGGAACACCTCGTGGGCGGCGTTGACGGTGATCGAGCCGTTGCTGTTCGTGGTCTGCTGATTGAAGATGTAGGTGAAACTCTCCTTGTCGGTGGCGCTGGCGTAGAGGTAGCCGCTGATGCTGTCGTTGGCCGGGGGATTGGCGGGGATGTTCACCGTCGTTGTCGGGTTGCCGGCGGTGTCGGTCGCCGTCACCAGCCGTCCGTTGGCGAAGGTGGCCGAGCCGCTGGCGCCGCTGGCGGCGGCGTTGCAGGTGCTGGCCACGGAATCAGCGGTGAAGGGGCCGGCGGAGACGCATGACGTCTCCGTCCCGGGACAGGTATTGGCGGGCTGGGCGGCCGCCTTGATCGACGTCGACGAGGTCACCGAGCCTCCGCTCGGAGTGCCGACGGTGCTGACACTCACCGGTCCCGCCACCAGGAATGAGGCGGGCCCGAAGGTGGCGTTGGTCGTCGGGTCCGAGGCGGTCACCGGGCTGGTCGACCCGCCGGCGGGAAGTTTGACCGACGGTTTCGGGCCAATCGTGCCGGGCGAGCCGCCGAAGAGGCTCACGGACGCGTAGTACCCGTAGGCGCTGCCTCCGACCTGCAGCGGGAGGGTGGTCGTGGTCGCCGGCACCGTGGTCGTCGTCGTACTGGCCGGCGCGGTGCTCGTCGTGGTGGTCGCGGGCGCCGTCGACGATGTGGTCGTCGACGCCGTCGTGGTGCTGGTCGTCGTCGACCCGCCGGGAATCGTCGTGGTGGTCGTCGAGGCGGTCACCGTCCCGGTGAGCCCGCAGGTGGCCTGTCCGACGTACAGGTCACCCTTGGCCGTCGGGCCGTTCAGGTGTTCGTGGGCCGCGGTCACCGTGATCGACCCGTCGGCATTGGTCGTCTGCTCGTTGAAGGTGTAGGTGAACGTCTCCGTGTCGCCGTTGGCCATGAGCGAGCCGTTCATGCTGTCGTTCGGTGTGGGGTGGGCCGGGATGGTGACGGTGGCGGTGGGGTTGCCGCTGGCGTCGGTTGCGGTGGTCAGCACGCCGCCGGTGATGGTGGTCGAGGCAGTGTTCGTCCCGTTGGCGGTGCAGGTGGCGGCGATGGCGCCGGCCGTGAACGGGCCGCCGTACACGCAGGACGTCGCCCCGCCCGGGCAAGTCCCGGCCGCCTGGGTCGCCGGTTGGATCGACACCGCCGAGGTGACCGACTGGGTCGTGGGCGTCCCCTGGGTGCTCACCGTGACCGGACCCGAATTGAAGAAGGTGGCGGGCCCGAAGGCCACGGCCTCCGTCGGGTCAGTGCCGGTGATCGCGGTCGGCGAACCCGTACCGGGGAGGGTGGCGTGCGGCGTAGGTCCGAACGGCGTCTGGGCGCCCCCGAACAGGCTGATGTTGGGGGCCGACACCCCGAACGCGCTGCCGATCACCGCGGTCACCTGAGCCTCGGCGCGATGCGCCGCCCCGCCGACCAGCGCCACCGAGGCGACCAGGGCCACGACGAGGATCGTTCGGGCTGCCCCCGTCGCCCGCAGCAACGCCCGGCGAAAGGGAGCAGGCCGCCGGGCCGATTTTTGGTCGTCGGCCCGGCGCGAAGCTCGATGGCCGGTCAGCCGGCGGTGCACCCGAGAAGGTTAAAGATCGGCGCCAGGAAACGTCCCAGTAGCGGGAAGATCTGGATCAGCAGATGAAGGACAGTGCAGATGAACGGTTGGGCGACCGTCGTGGTGGTCGCTCCCACCGTGGTGGTGGTGGGCGCAACCGTGGTGGTGGTGGGCGCAACCGTCGTGGTGGTGGGCGCAACCGTCGTGGTGGTCGGGGCCGCGGTCGTGGTGGTGGGCTTGACGGTGGTGGTGGTCGACGCCGCCGTGGTGGTGGTGGGCTTGACGGTGGTGGTGGTCGACGCCGCGGTCGTGGTGGTGGGCTTGACGGTGGTGGTGGTCGACGCCGCGGTCGTGGTGGTGGGCTTGACGGTGGTGGTGGTCGACGCCGCCGTGGTGGTGGTCGGCTTAACCGTGGTGCTGGTGGTGGTGGTCGCGGCCGTCGTGGTGGTGGGCTTCACCGTGCTGGCGGTCGTCGTCGTCACCGTTCCGGTCAGGCCGCAGGTGACCTGCCCGATATAGATGTCGCCCTTGGCGGTCGGCCCGTTGAGGTGGTCATGGGCGGCGGTGACGGTGATCGACCCGTCGGTATTGGTCTTCTGCTCGTTGAAGGTGTAGGTGAAGGTCTCTTTGTCGGTGGAGCCGGCGTAGAGAAAGCCGCTCTTGGTGTAGTTGGGCGTCGGGTTCGCCGGAATGTCCACCGTGGTCGTCGGGTTCCCGCCGGTGTCGGTCGCCGTGGCGAGCACCCCGCCGGTGATGGTGGTGGAGCCGGAGTTGGTCCCGTTGGCCGTGCAGGTACTGCTGACGGCGTTGGCCGTGAACGGTCCCCCATAGACACACGACGTCTCGGTGCCGGGGCAGCCGGTCGAGGCGCCCGCCTGCACCATCGCCGACGACGTCACGCTCTGGCTGGTGGGAGTCCCCTGGGTGCTGACGCTTACCGGGCCGGAGGTGAAGAGGGTGGCCGGTCCGAAGGCGACGCTCTCGGAGGGGTCGCTCGCGGTGATCGGGGTCCCCGAGCCCGTGCTCGGCAAGGTGACCACCGGCTTCGGGCCATAGGCCGGCTGGGTGCCGCCGAAGAGGGTGATGTTGGGCGCCGACACGCCGAAGGCGTTGCCGATTACCGCCGTCACCGCGGCGCTGGAGCTGGACGACGACACCACGACGCCCACGCCGATGCTGAGAAGAGCGGCGACCGCTATCGCCACCCTGCGAGAATAAGGCTGGATCGGACCCGCCATTGCCGCGTTCCCTCCTCTACCTGCCACTACGAGTGCCTACGACACCTTTTGGCCGAGGCTATATGATACTCGCACATATTGACCATTAATGACAAACCGCCTGGCAGGGGTCAATGGGGGGACGGCAGGGCTTCCTCGGTCAGCCCGATCACGTTGCCTTGCGGATCTCGTGCGAGCGCGGTGATGACCACACCGAAGTCCGTCCGTCCCATCACCACCTCCCCTCCCGCCGCCTCGATGCGCTCCAAGTGGGCGTTGATGTCCGGAACGAGCACATAGAAGACGACCCGGGCGCTCCCGTCGGGCGACTGCGCGATCCCCCCGGGGATGCCGGCGCCGCCGGCATCGGTGTCGACCATGGCATAGCTGTCGTCGGGCGGGACGCTGAGGCGCCAGCCGAAGACCTGGCGGTAGAACTGGCGCAGCTCCCCCGCGTTGCCCCCGTAGACCTCGAAGTGGATGACCGGATAGCCCACGTTCGCTCCCTTCACAACGGCGCCGGCAGGTAGACGACCTTCCTACCTTACGGGCCGCTCCTGAATCGAGGGATGCCGGGTTTGGCGTGACCGGGAAGTACCGGGCGGGGGTATCCTGCCCGGGACGGGCCGTCCCGAGAGCCGAGCGGGCGGTACGAAGGAGGATCCGTGCGGGGCTACAGCGACCACAAGGACGTCGTTCGCAAGCGCCTCCGGCGCATCGAGGGTCAGGTTCGCGGGATCGAGCAGATGGTCGTCGACGACCGGTACTGCATCGACATCCTCACCCAGGTCTCGGCCGCCACCAAGGCGCTGCAAGCGGTGGCGTTGGAGTTGCTCGAGGACCACTTGAGCCACTGCGTCACCCAGGCCATCGAGGCGGGCGCCCCCGACGCCCAGGCCAAGATCGCCGAGGCCGCCGATGCCGTCGCCCGCCTGGTGCGGTCATAGCACCAACCGAGGGGTCCGACGCCGCCGTGGCGGCAGGTTCGCGGACGCGCTAGGATACCCACCCGGGGTACCCAGCAGCGTGAGGACGGGTCAACGATGAATGTCGCCGCCAAGGGGCATGTGGATCTACCGGTGACGGGGATGACGTGCGCGAGCTGCGCCGCCCGCATCCAGCGCCGCCTCAACCGCCTGGAGGGCGTGTCGGCCACGGTCAACTACGCCACCGAGACGGCGACTGTCGACTTCGATCCCACCCAGGCCACCGTCGAGGACCTCGTCGCGTCGGTGGTCGCCGCCGGCTACGGCGCCACCCTGCCGGCGGCGCAGGGAGTCGACGATCTGGCGGCGGGCGACGACGGCCGGGTGGCCGTGCTGCGGCGCCGCCTCGTCGTCTCGGCCGTCCTCAGCGTGCCGGTCGTCGCCCTGGCCATGATCCCGGCCCTCCAGTTCGACCGCTGGGCGTGGGTGGCAGGTGTCCTGGCAGCCCCGGTCGTGTTCTGGGGTGGGTGGGGGTTCCACCGGGCGGCGTGGATCAATCTCCGCCACCGCACGGCCACCATGGACACGCTCATATCCCTCGGCTCCCTGGCGGCCTTCGGCTGGTCGGTCGTGGCCCTGCTCTTCCTCCACGCCGGCGAGCCGGGCGGCACCATGAGCATGAACATGGACATGCGGGGGATGGCGGGGATGAGCGGTATGGCGCATCGGGGCGCCGTCTACTTCGAGGTGGCGGCGACCGTCATCACCCTCATACTGCTCGGCCGGTACTTCGAAGCCCGGGCCAAACGGCGGGCGGGCGCCGCCCTCGCCGCCCTCCTCGCCCTGGGGGCCAAGGATGTGGCGGTCATCGACGACGACGGCGAGCGCCGGATCCCTATCAACGAGCTGCGGGTCGGCATGCGATTCGTCGTGCGGCCGGGGGAGAAGGTGGCGACCGACGGGACCGTGGTCGAGGGCCGCTCGGCGATCGACGCCTCCCTCCTCACCGGCGAGAGTCTGCCCGTCGAGGTGGGACCGGGGGACCCGGTCACCGGTTCGACGGTCAACGTCGGGGGCCGCCTCGTCGTCGTCGCCACCCGGGTCGGGGCGGATACCGCCCTCGCTCGGATCGGGCGGCTAGTCGTGGCCGCGCAGACGGGGAAGGCCCCCGTTCAGCGCCTGGCCGATCGGGTCTCGCTCGTCTTTGTGCCCGCGGTCATCCTCATCGCCGTGGGTTCGCTCCTTACCTGGCTGGCGGTCGGCGCCAGCGCCGGCCGGGCGTTTACCGCCGCCGTGGCCGTCCTGATCGTCGCCTGTCCCTGTGCTCTCGGCCTGGCTACCCCGACGGCCATTTTGGTCGGATCGGGACGTGGCGCCCAGCTCGGCCTTCTGATCAAGGGTCCCGAGGTGCTCGAGTCCACCCGGCGGGTCGACACCATCGTGCTGGACAAGACGGGGACCCTGACGACCGGCAGGATGACCCTGGTGTCGGTGGCCACCATCCCAGGCATCGACGCCGCCGAGGCGGTGCGGTTGGTGGGCGCGGTGGAGGATGCCAGCGAGCATCCGATCGGCCGGGCCATCGCCGCCGCCGCCCGCGCCGCTGGCTCGCTCCCGCCGGTCGACTCGTTCGTCTCCCACCGCGGCGTCGGCGCCGAGGGTCTCGTCGCCGGCCACTTCGTCCTGGCCGGGCGACCCTCGATGTTGTCCGAGCGGGGCATGGCCATACCGGCAGAGCTCCTTGATGCGGTCACCGCCGCCCGGTCGGACGGCCGCATCGCCATCTGCGCCGGGTGGGACGGCCAGGCGACCGCCGTCTTCGTCGTCGCCGACACCGTCAAGGCGACCAGCGCGGAGGCGGTGGCCGAGTTCCGGGCGCTCGGGCTGCGGCCCATTCTCTTGACCGGGGATAACGAGACCACCGCCCGAGCGGTGGCCGCCCAGGTGGGGATCACCGAGGTCGTCGCCGACGTGCTCCCCGAAGGCAAAGCCGACGTCGTCAAGGGCCTGCAGGCGGAAGGCCGGGTCGTCGCCATGGTGGGCGACGGGGTCAACGACGCCCCGGCCCTGGCCCAGGCCGACCTCGGCCTGGCCATGGGTACCGGAACCGACGCCGCCTTCGAGGCCAGCGACCTCACGGTGATGTCCCCCGATCTCCGCCTGGCCGCCGACGCCATCCGGCTCTCCCGGCGGACCCTGCGGATCATCCAGAGCAACCTGTTCTGGGCGTTCGCCTACAACGTCGTCGCCCTGCCCATCGCCGCCGCCGGCTGGCTCAACCCGATGATCGCCGGCGCCGCCATGGCCTCGAGCTCGGTGTTCGTCGTCTCCAACAGCCTGCGGCTGCGCCGGTTCCAGCCCAGACAGCAGGCGGCGCTCACCGCGCCCGCCGCCGCCGCCGCCGCCCCCCTTCCCGTCGCCTCATGAATGGGCTGCGCCCGAACTCGCCCAACCGTCAAGAATCACACCCGAAGAGGAGTCCCGATGCCGGCTCGTTCCTATGCCGTTCCCGATATCAGCTGTGACCACTGCAAGCACGCCATAGAAGAAGAGGTGTCCAAGGTGCCCGGCGTGGACGCGGTCGAGGTTACGGTCGCCACCAAGGTGGTCCGGGTCGAGGGCGACGCCCCGGACGCGGCCATCCGAGCTGCCATCGACGAGGCTGGCTACGAAGTCAGCGGCGCGGCGGTCTGAGGCACCACGGTGGAGATCCAGCGCATCGACGAATCCCAGGGCGAGCCGCCCGCCGATCTGGCCGAGCACTTCCAGGGCGTAGTACGCATGCAGCACGTGGCGCCACCGGTCCCCGACGCCCCTGCCGTCTTTTCCGTGCACTTCGAGGCGGGCGGCCGCACCCGGCCCCATCGCCACCTCGCCGGTCAGGTGCTCACCATCACCTCCGGCCACGGCGTGGTGGGAGTCGAGTCCGGTCGGCGACTGGTCGAGGCGGGGGACGTGGTGGTGGCGTCACCGGGGGAGTGGCATTGGCACGGCGCCACGCCCTTCGCGCCCATGTCGCATCTGGTGGTCCAGATGGGCGGCCCTGACAGCGTCGACTGGGACGTCGAGGAGCGCGATTGGGGTGGCGACTGCGAGGGTTAGCCCCCGCCTGAGGTGGTGATCAACCCCGGCCCCGGGTGAGGGCGTCGACCAGTTGCTCGACCGAGGGCGCCTGATCCGGTCCGGCGGCGTTCTGGTAGACCCGGCACGCCAGCGCCGCCACCGCATCCGGCGGGGCGAAGGGATCCGTCCCGTTGACCAGGATCGTCGGCGAACCGGTGAAGGCCAGGCGCCGGGCATCGGCCAGTGACTCGACCTTTTCGTAGGCGATGGCCTCGGCCCCCAATCCGACCCGGTCCAACGCCACGACCAGGCGGTCCCGGGCGACGGTCCATCCCTGGCAGCCATCGAAATACTGCAGCGTCAGTTGCATGGGGTCATCATGCTTCGTCGGTGGCGAGGTCGGCCGCCAATGTCCGCAAGGTCCGGTTGCGCATCACCTGGCTGGTGGCGGCGGCCAGACCGTCGGAACCGAGGCTCCGCAGGGCGTCGAGGAACGAAAAGCGCTGCCAGTAGTTGGCGTCGTCGTGGACCGGGCCCGCTGCGAGGATCTGCTCCCAGCGACGGGCCAGATCGCGCTCCGACGGTCCCGTACGGGCATCCGGCACCGCTTCGGGGAGGAGTCCGCCGCCGTCCGGTCGCCCATCGACGACGACCTCGACCGGCCAGGCGTAGCCCGGCAGCGCCTCCCAGATCCGCCGCCGTAGCTGGGCGATGGTGGGCACGTCGCGCGCCCCGCCGGCGGGCACGATGGACGCCACCAGCCGATCGCCCACCGCCTGGTCCCGACGGACCTCGACGCGGGACTCGGACACCCCCGGGTGAGCCGCCAGGGCGGCCTCGATCCGGGCCGGCTCGATCTCGAAGCCGCCGAGATCGGCGACCCCCAGAGGGGAAGCCGCCGGCGCTGTCAGCGCCCCAAGGCGGCGGTTCGGGTCGGCGACGACCCGGCCCAGGGTTTCCACGAACTGCGCCACCAGGGCGTCCACGGCCGGCGGGTGGAAGGCGCCCCGGGCGACCAGCGAAACCCCGTCCGGGCCCTCGAGGACGGAAAGGATGAGGAAGGTCGAGCGGTACAGTCCCCCTCCCCACACCGACGAAGCGCCGTCGGGATCCCCGGACGAGAAGTGTGCCTGCTCATTTGGGGACCCGCTGTCGTAGCCGCCAACGGTGAGGCCGGGGAGCGTGACCTGTTGGCGTCGGGGCGTCTCGGCCTGGAACATCGTCGACAGTTCCGGCACCAGGCCGTGGGCCGACGCCGACGGACCGAGAACCTGTTGTACGACCGTCTCGAACGGCAGATCCTGGTGCGCCAGGCTGCGCAGCAGGGCGTCTCGGACTCTCGGCGCCAGCTCCAGGAAGTTGGGGTCGCCGGCCAGGTTGAGGCGCAGCACGATCTTCTTGGTGAAACAGCCGATCATGGGCTCCAGCTCGGCGCGGTTGCGGTTGGCCACCACCGAGGCCAACAGCAGGTCGTCCTGGCCGGTGAGGTTGCGTGTGACCACCCCGAAGACCGTCAACAGCGCCATGAACAAGGTGGTGGGCACGCGCCGGGCCAGGAGGCGAAGACCGTCGACCAGAGGATCAGGCAGCGGGTAGTACCGCGGCCCGACCGCCCGGTGCCGGCTGCCCCGCGGTCGGCCCGGATCCTCAATCGGCAGCTGGGTCGTCCACGGCGCCCCGGCCAGCTCCCGGCGCCAGAATGCCAGCTGCTCCGCGCCTTCGACGCCGGCCAGCCGTCGCCGCTGGCGCCGGCAGAACTCGGGGAAGTCGATCGGCAACGGGGGGAGCTCAGGTTCGCTCCCGGTGACATGGGCCCGGTAGGAGGCCGACAGCTCGCGGCGAAACACGTCGACTGCCCAATCGTCGAAGACCAGGTGATGCAGCCGGATGATCAGGACGTGGTCGTCCGGGCCAAGCCGGATCAATGAAGGCAGGAAAAGGGGGCCCCGGGTGAGGTCAAAGGGCCGCCGGGCGGCCTCGTCGATGCGCCGTGAGATCTCGGCGTGACGCTCGGCGGGTTCCATCCCGGCCAGATCGACAACGGGAAGGGAGAAGGCGTCCGGTGGATGGATTCGTTGCACCGGTCGTCCCGCCGCGATCTGGAACGTCGAGCGCAGCGCGCCGTGGCGTCCGATGATGCCCGCCAGGGATCGCTGGAGAGCCCCGACGTCCAAGGGGCCCTGGTAGCGGCGGACGAACGGCGCCATGTTGAAGCTTCCCGGCGCGAACTGTTCGTACCAGAGCATCCCCTCCTGGGAGAAGCCGATCGGTGCGGTGTCGGCGGCCGGCGGACCGGTCCCCTCGCCCAGACGGCGCTCGATGGCGGCGACCAGCCCGCCGACGGTGGGCGCGGCCCGCAACTCGGCGCCACCGATGTCGACGTCGAACGCGTCTCGGATGAGGGCCAGCAACTCCGAGGCGGCCACCGCGTCGCCGCCGAGCCGAAAAAAACTGTCGTCCCCGCCGATCGATTCCCGGGCCAGGACCCGCCGCCACATGGCGGCGACCGTCCGGCCGATCGTGTCGGCCTCGACGCCAACGGTGGCGGTCAGGGGAGGGGGTCCTCGCCGGCGGTCTGTCTCTGCCTGACGGCGGTGGCCAGGCCGGCCGGCGTCGGGGACTCGAAGATGGTGGCCAGCGCCAGCGCCGTCCCCGTGGCCGCTTCGAGGCGGGCCATGATCTGGGTGGCGGCCAGTGAGTGGCCGCCGAGGTCGAAAAAGTCGGCGTCGACACTTATCGGGCGATGGTCGAGCACGCTCTCCCAGATCGCCACGACCGTCGCTTCCAGTTCGTCCCGGGGGGTGACGACTGGTGCTGCGGCCGGGGCGGCCCGGTACTGCTCGCGGAGCTGATACTTGCTCACCTTGCCGGTGGCGGTGCGGGGCAGTTCGTCGACGAGGAACAGGCGATGCGGCACCTTGTGCTCGCCGAGCCGGCTGCGGACGAAGCCCTGGAGCCCGCCGGGGCTCACCGGCGACAGGGCGACGACGGCGGCCGCCACGTCCTGGCCGAGGACCGGGTGGGGCACGGCGAAGACGGCGGCCTCGCCCACCGCCGGATGCTCCAACAGGACGTTCTCCACCTCGACGGAGGAGACGTTGAGCCCGCCCACGATAATGAGGTCCTTCTTGCGGTCAACCAGGTAGAGGTAGCCCTCGTCGTCGACATAGCCGACGTCGCCGGTGTGCACCCAGCCGTCGGGTCCAAAGGTGGCGGCGGTGGCCTCGGGATCCCGGTAGTAGAAGCGGGTTGGCGCGCCCGGCCGGCGAATCCAGATCTCCCCGGGTGTGCCCGTCGCCACCGGCGCCGCCTGGTCGTCGACGATCAGCAGTTCCGTTCCTCCCACCGGCCGGCCGACCGATTCGGGCCGGCTGGTGGCATCGACCAGGAGGGTGCGAGCGGTCCCGGCTTCGGTGAGGGCGTAGGTGTTCCACAGCGCCGCCGAGGGGAAGGCCTTGGCCAGCGCGGCGAGCAGGGCGGGGGACGACGGGGCGGAGGACAGGATCACCCGCTCCACCGAGGACACGTCGTGCCCGTCGGTGGCGGCCGAGGCCACGATGAGCTGCGCCATGGCGGGCACGAGTTGCAGTCGCCGCACCCCGTGCTCGGCGATCAGGGCGCAATAGCGGTTGGGGTCGAAGGCGGGGAGGGCGATGGCGGTGCGATCGCTGCGCCGCAGGGGCACACGGAGCACCTCCTGGCCGGCGTTGGTCCCGATGGGGAAGGCATGGACGAAACTGGCCCGGCCGTCACCCGAAGGCTCGGGTTCCGGAGGAGGATCGTGGAAAAGGAGGCCGCGGTGGCTGCAGGCGACGCCCTTCGGCACGCCGGTCGTGCCCGACGTGTACAGGATCTCCGCCACGTCGTCAGGCTCACGGCCGGCTTGGATAGGGGTGACGTCGCCACCGGACTCGACTGCCGCCAGCGACATGCTGGCAACGGTCGGGTCGATGCCGAGCGGGCGGCCGCTGATGACTGCGGTGGCGCCGCTGTGGCGGACCACCTGGAGCAACTCCGGGCCGGCGAAGCGAGGACCGAGCGGGACGGCCGCGCCGCCCGCCTTCAAGACGCCGGCGTAGGCGACGGCGTAGTCGGTCCAGTGGGCGTTGTCGAACACCAGGGCGACAGGGTCGCCGGGGCGGACGCCGGCGGCCACCAGGCCATGGGCGACGGCGTTGGCACGGTCGTCCCACTCCCGGTACGTGAGCGTCGGCCCTCCGTCCACGACCAGGGCGGTCACATCGGGCGCCTCGGCCCGTCGCTGGCGCAGCAGATCGGGGATGATGGAGACGGAGTCGGTCATCCACGGGCAGTCTACCGGCGAAGGAAAAATCCAGAGCCTGGTGGCTCGGGCGCTAATACGTGCCGTCGGAGCCTCGACGCCGATCGGCCCGCGGCCCGTACGGCGCCGAGTCCAGCCACGCTCCGGCGCGCTGCCCCGCCCGAGCCAGGAGCGCTGCCCCTGCCCTCGCGGCCCGTGTCCGCAGGTCGGATGCCTGCATGTGGGCCAGCGCCGCCCCGGCCGCGGACCGGTTGTAGAGCGCCGCTCGCCGGCGTTCGGCGGCAAAGGCGTCCACCGCCTCAGACCGGACCGATGGTCGTTCCGCCGCCGCTCGGATGGCTGCCGCCGCGGAGACGGCGTCGGCGACGCCCGAGTTGAGCCCCCGGGCCCCGAAGGGGGCAAACAGGTGGGCCGCCTCGCCCACCAGCAGCACCCGCCGGTGGCTATCGGTGAAGTTGGCCGCCACCATCTGCAGGAAACGGTACGTCGACACCCACGACACGCGGTCGGCGTAGGAGGGGTCGAGGACCCGGCCGATCCACTGGCGGACGCCGTCGGGGTCGCTGAAGTCCTCGGGCCGGTCGTCGCCGCGGCACTGGAGGTCGGCCCGCCAGCCACCGGCGAACGGTACGAGCAGCACGTTGCGCCCGCCGACCGCCGGGTGGTGGTAGTAGAAGACCCGTTCCGGCCGGCGGGCGGCCCCGTCCTCCTCGGCCACGTCGACGATGACGAAGGCGTTCTCCGACCGGCTCCCTTCCATCGGAATGGCGAGCTGGCGGCGCACCGCCGAGCGAGCCCCGTCGGCCGCCACCACGAAGTCGGCCTGCCATTTCCTGCCGCCCGCATCCTCCAGCCGGACCCCGTCGGATCGCGACTCCACCGCGGTGACCTCGGCGTCCCAGGCGAATTCCACGCCCGCCGCCTTGCAGGCATCGAGGAGGAGGCGTTCGGTCGTGACCTGGGGAAGGTTGGTGGAGTGGGGCAGGCCTCGCCCGTCGGGCGGGGGATAGGTGCGCTCGTAGACCTGGCGCTCGCCCCAAAAGGTTCGCTTGGTCGACCACACCAGGCCGTGGGCCGCGATCTCCCGTCCCAGTCCTGGACTGGCGATCTCGAGGTGACTCAACGACTCCCGGTGGATGAAGATGGCGCGGCTTCCCGGGCGGGCGCGGTCCACCGGGCCGGCTTCGAGCACGAGGACCGGCAGCTCGGCGGCGCGCAGCGCCAGCGCCGCGCTCAGGCCGACGGGACCGCCGCCTACCACCAGCACGGCACCGGTCAACCCCGCGGCGCCGGTGTTCACAAGACGAGGTCCGAGCCCTCCGCCGGCGGCCACCCCTGCCGGAGGATGTGGCGGCGCAGCTTGCCCGTCGGCGTGCGAGGCAGGGAGGTGACCGGTGTCACGGATCGGGGCACCTTGAAGGCGGCCAGGTGGGCCCGGGCCAGGTCGAGGATCTGGCGCTCGGTTGCTTCCGACCAGGTCGAGCGCGGATCGGGCACGGCGAAGCAGCGCAGCCGGGTGGCTCCCACGGTGTCGGGGACGGCGGCCACCGCCACCTCGGCGATCGACGGGTGTTGCAGCAGGACCGCTTCCACCTCCAGCGGGGAGACGTTGATTCCCCCGACCATCTCCATGTCGTCGAGCCGGCCGTGGTGGTGGTAATAGCCGTCGGCGTCGACCGAGACCCGGTCGCCGGTACAGCACCAACCGTCCACGAGGACCGCGGCCGTCTCGGCGGGGCGGTTCAGGTAGCCGAGCATGACCGTCGCACCTCGCACCCACAGGCAGCCCTGTTGACCGGCGGCCGTGGCGCGACCCTCGTCGTCGCGGATCGAAGCTTTATACCCCGTCAGGATGGTTCCAATGGAGCCCGGTCGAGACCGCCCGATGCCGTTGGAGATGAAGGTCTGGCCGACCTCGGTGGAGCCGAGCCCGTCCAGGACCTCGCAGCCCAGCCACGCCGACACCCGTTGGTACATGGCCGGGGGGAGGGCCTCGCCGGCCGACACCGCGATTCGCAGGCTGGCGAACTGGGCGGCGTCGCCCTCGGCGACCATGCGGGCGTAGAAGCTGGGGACGGCAAAAAGCACGGTCGCGCCGTAGCGGCTCACCGCCGCAGCCACCCGGTCGACGGTCGCCTTCGTCGGTTCGAGGACGGCGGCGCAGCCGGAAAGCAGCGGGAAGAAGATGCTGTTGCCGAGCCCGTAGGCGAAGTAGCTCTTGGAGACGGAAAGCACGACGTCGCCTGGCCGCAGCCCCAGCACGCCTTCCCCCATGGCGGCGTGAAACCCGGGTGGGTCGGAGTGGCGGTGAAGTGCCGCTTTGGGTCGGCCCGTCGTTCCCGAGGTGTACTGGGCGTAGGCGGGTGTGTCGGGGTTCACCGCGACGTCCAGGCTGGGCCCGTCGGCGCTGCCCTCGTCGCCCACCGCCGCCGCCAGCGACTCGGTGGTGAGGACGGCGGCCAGGTGGCCGAAGCGCTCGGCCAGAAGCGGTTCGCACACCACGAGGGACGGCTGGCAATCGGCCACCATGAACTCGTGGTCGCTGACCGTGAGCATGGGGTTGACCAGCACCGAGATGCCCCCGAGCCGGGCGACCGCCAGGAAGGCCCAGACCAACTCGATGCTGTCGGGGGCGACGATCAGGACCCGATCACCTGGTGCCACCGCCAGTGCCATCACTGCGGCCGCCGACTTGGCACCCTCGTGCACCTGGCTATGCGTCCACGTCTGGGCCGCGGTGTAGAACGCCGGGGCGTCGCCCCCGGGCCGAGCCTGGCAGAGATCCGCCAAGCGGACGGCGAGATTTGCGCCCCCCGGCGCGTCCGGCCCCACCTCAGGCGTCAGGGCGGTCGGGTCTGGTCACGTGACCGTCAGCACGAGGTTCGTTTCCACCGCCGAGCGGCCTGGTTCCTCTATGACGATCCGACCTTGCCAGTGACCACCCATCTGGAACATCACATCGATCTGGTACCGGCCCGGCGCCGTCTCCCGGGCGACGTTGCTGACGCCCATCCCCGACATGCCCCCGGCCCCTCCCATGTCGGCCCGCAGGCACACCATGGCGCCGTGTACCGGGGTCCCTTGGTGGGTCACCGCCAGGGTGTACACGGTGCCATTGACGGTCGGTGGCTCCACAATGGTGGCCGAATACGACGAGTCAGGGGTAGCCGCCATCTCGCACTCGCGAACGGGCACCTGGCGGAACGACACCAAGGCCACCACGAAGCCGATAACCGCCAGGACGGAGACGAAGATCAGTCGTCCGATGCCCGACACGTCCGACAGCTTACGGTACCGACTGCTTACACTGTCCGAGTTGACACTACCTGGTACAAATCTCGTGGCTGACAAATCGCCGGCGATGCCGTCGCCTCCCTCCGAGGACGTCATCGCGACCGAAGGGCTGACGAAGCGCTACCGAACCGGCTCGGGCCGGCAGGAAGCGGTGATCACGGCCGTCGACGGGCTCGATCTCAAGGTGCACCGAGGCGAGATCTTCGGGCTCCTCGGGCCGAACGGCGCCGGTAAGACCACCACCGTCGGCATGCTGACCACCCGCGTCATCCCGACATCGGGCCGAGCCATGGTGGCCGGCGTCGACGTGGTGGCGCAACCGGCCCGGGCCAAGCAGTTCATCGGTGTGGTGCACCAGGTGAACACGTTGGACCGCAGCCTCACCGTCTGGGAAAACCTGTATTTTCACGGCCGCTACTACGGCATGACGGCGAAGGCGGCCCGGCTCCGAACCGACGAGCTCCTGGAGCGGTTCCGGCTGAGCCACCGCTACACCTCCCAGGTGCGGACGTTGTCGGGGGGCATGGCGCGGCGGCTGATGGTCGCCCGGGCCGTGCTTCACCGCCCGGCAGTTCTGTTCCTCGATGAGCCGACGGCCAGCCTCGACCCCCAGAGCCGGATCGCCCTCTGGGAGATCGTGGGCGAACTCCACGCCGAGGGCCAGACGATCCTCCTTACCACGCACTACATGGAGGAGGCCGACGAGTTCTGCGATCGGGTGGCCATCATCGACCACGGCCGGATCCTAGCCCTGGATTCGCCCGCGGCGCTCAAACACGCCGCCGCTGCCGGAAAGGAAACCGGCAACAGCAAGGCGTGGCTGGCCCAACTACGCGCCCTCGAGCGGGCCAACGGGACGGGACCGGTCAACGGCACCTCCAGCCTCGAAGTCCCCGGCGTCGAGGCGGCCCTGCTCGAAGTCATCACCTCCGCCCAGCGCAACGGTGTCACCCTCGACGAGCTTCGGGGCCAGGTGACCCTTGAATCGGTCTTCATCGAGTTGACCGGGCGGGACCTCCGCGAGTGACGACGACGGCTGACGAGGAAGACGAACGTCAGGACGCGGCCGGCGCGATGTTCCCGCCGTCGTCCCGCCGGGCGACGTGGGCGGCGTTCCGGGCCCTCCTCCTGCGCGACCTGACGGTCCTCGATCACGACCTGGCGGAGTTCCTGCCGAACACGTTGATGCAGCCGGTCATGCTCGTTTTCATCTTCACCTTTGTCTTTCCTCGCATCGGCCAGGGAATCGGTGGCAGCGGCAACAGCGGGCGGTTTTCCACCCTCCTGCTCGGAGGCCTGGTGGCCCAGTCGGTGATCTTCCAAGGGCTGTTCCGGGTAGCGCTGCCGCTGTCTCGGGAGTTCGACATCACCAACGAGCTCGAGGACCGGGTACTGGCACCGACCTCGATCAACACCATCGCCTTCGAGAAGATTGCCGCCGGGGCGCTGCAGAGCCTGTTCGCCGGGCTCATCGTTTTTCCCGTAGCCGCATTCCTTCCGGCCACTCCCATCTACCTTCAGGCTCACTGGTTGGTCCTGGCGACGATCACGCCCCTCGCGTGTTACACCTCGGCCGCCATCGGTCTCACCATCGGCACCCGGCTGGAGCCCCGTCTGGTGCCGTTGTTGGCGTCATTCATCGCCCTGCCGCTGGGCTTCTTCGGCGCCATTTTCTACACCTGGGATGCGCTGCAGCCCATTCCCTGGCTGAAGTACCTCGTGCTGATCAACCCGCTCGTCTACATGAGCGAGGGCTTCCGGGCCGGCCTGTCGATCGGTGTCGTGCACATGCCGGTTTCCGTCATCTACCTGGCCCTCAGCAGCTTCGCGGTGCTCTTCACCTACCTCGGCGTCACCGGCTTCAAGAAGCGCGTTCTGTCCTGACGGACGCTCACGGCTTGGACGTGGTCGTGCCGCCCATCCCGCCCATGTCGCCCATAGTGGAGCTGGTGGTGCCGCCCATGCCGCCCATGGTCGTGTTGGTGGTCCCGCTCATGGTCGTGCTGGTCATGTTCCCCATGGTGGTCGGCGTGGTCGGTCCGACCGACGCCGAGCGGCTCGTCATAATGACGCCCTTGAGGCCCTTGGCCACGTCACCCGGCTCGTGCGATTCGTAGAGCACGCTGGCACCAATGGCCGACGGAAAGGTCCAGGCCAGCTCTTTGGTCTCGCCCGCGCTCAAGTTCAAGACGTTCGAACGATCGGGCATCTTCATCTCGCCGGTGCCCATGCCCGCCATGGTGCGCTCGTAGTCGTCCTGCACCTTCTGGTCGCCGAGGACGAACTCGTGGATTCCCGTCGCGTCGTTGAACAGCTTGAAGGCGACGGTCTCGCCGGGGAGGACGGTGATGGCCGCCGGGCTGTACGCCAAGCTGGGCAGGATGTGCACCTCGACGGTCCGGTCGGCCTTGGTCACATCCCCCGGTGTCCCGTACCCGGAGCCGGCGGTGGTGTTCGTCGTGGTGGTGCTCTTGCCGCAACCAGCCAGCGCCAACAGCACCACGCCGGCGGCAGCCCAGACCAAACCTTTCGACATGTCCCCCCTTTTGGTCGGCAGCGAACGTACCGACCCACTAGAGCGGATCGCAACCTAGCCGACACGCTGGGCCGCGATGTTGAGTGACCACTTGCGTCGATATGTCCGACTGTGGTAAGCACCTAGATGGCGGTTGCCAGTAGTCGTGGGTGACGCCGGCGTGGCTGAAATGGGGGACGACGTGCGTACGCACTTTGGCGCCACACGAGGCTCGTCCACGACGCTTGCAAGAACAACAATAACCTGCGAATGGAGCGAAAATTGATGAAAGGACGACTCTGGCGGTTCGCTATTGGCGCGCCGTGCCTTGCGCTGATGGCGGGATCGGCGCTGATCGCCACTGGCGGTAGCGCCAGCGCACTAACCACGGTTTCCTGCGGTGCCGTGGTGACGTCGAGCATCACGCTCGCCAATGACGTCGGACCGTGCACCCACAGCGACGGGATCGATATCACGACCAGCGGGATCACCGTGAACCTCAACGGTCACACCATCACCGGTGGCAGCACGACCAACACGACGACGCACGAGTACATCGGCGTGCAGTTGCTCAACGTGAACAACGTCACCCTCACCGGGCCGGGGACGATCACCAATTTCGACGCCGGCGTCAACGTCCAGGGCGGCAGCGCCAACGTCATCAAGCGGATCACCGCCCACGACAACATCGCCCACGTCCTGATAACCGGCGGCGTGCCGGGGACGAACGGCAATCCGGAGTCCAATCCCTGCAACTTCGGTGACGGCATCACGACCGACTTCTCGTCGCACAACGTGATCACCAACAACGCCACCTACCACAACGGTCCCTTCTCCGGCATCTCGCTGGTGGACACGTCGACCTACAACCTCGTGCAGTACAACGTGGTGACCAACCAGACGGTGTCCAACATCGAGCAGACGGACAACACAACGCCCGGGCCTTGCGGCCCCTTCGGCGCCAACATCGTCGGTCAGGGCCGCCCGCACCAGGACGTCGGAATCCGCCTGGAGGGACCGGGGGCGGCGCACAACCTGGTCACCGACAACACCTCGACCGACAACCAGCTCGAGGGCATCGCCGTGTTCGACAACATCTGCCCCGGGGCGCTTCCCCCGCCGGTGCCGCCGAACGGGACGCCGCCCAACGCCTGGAACACCATCCAGAACAACAAGACGCTGCGCAACGGCGCCGCCGACGGGACCGACGGCATCGCCGTGCTCTCCCAGGGTCCGGCCGGCACCGTCTGCATCGCCAGTCACACGACCATCCAGAACAACGTGTCCAACAACAACGCCCGGGCCGGTATCTGGATGGGTGGCCGGGGCAGCAACAGCAACGTGATCGCCGGCAACACGACCGACAACAACGGGGCGTACGGGATCTACGTGAGCGGCCCCAGCGGCGGCACTCATCCGTTGCCGGGCTCGACCAACAACGTGATCCACAGCAACACCGCCGTGGGCAACCCGACCGATGACGCCTTCGACGGCAACCCGGGTTGTGACGCCAACCACTGGTTCGGCGACTTCTTCACCATCGTCAACCAGCCCTGCATTCACTAACCGCTGACCGTGTGTGATGGAGGCCCCGATCCCTCGGTGGGATCGGGGCCTCGTCATGTCACGGGGCGGGCGGCGGTTGGACCAGTTCGATGGTGACGCCGTCGGGGTTGCGGAGGTAGGCCCGCCGTGACCCGGCCTGGGGGCCGGCCCGGACCTCGATCGGTGCGTCCGACACTGGCCGCGCCCCGCAGGCGATGCCGTGGCTTCGGGTTTCGTCCATATCCGCTACGAGGAAGCAGACGTGCACGTTGCCCGGGTGGGCGGTGCCGGGATCATACGGCTCATCGTTCCGGTCCAGATACTGCAGAAGCTCCAGTTCGATGCCACCAGGCAGGTCCAGCCAGCACGAGTCGATCCGGATTCCGGGATAGCCGACCATGACGCCGACGCCGGGGCCGTCGAGGACCCGCCGGTTACGGGGTTCGGTGCCCACGAACCGCTGCCAGAAGGCGACGCTGGCGTCGAGATCGGCCACCGTGATGCCGATGTGATGGACCGCGGCCGGGTGGTCACTTCCGGCGCCGGTCACCCCAGGCCCTCGGCCTGCTCCACCTCGGACAGGGCGTCGTCGAGCAGCTCGATGGCCCGCCGGGCCATCTTTTCCCCCATGACCAGCGGCGGCGTAATGCGCATGATGGGCGCCGCCCCGGCGGTGAGCACCCCCCGGTTGGCGAGGGCGACGAGTAACCGCCGGGCCGTGGCCGGGGAGATCCTGGTTTTGGCGGCCCGGTCGGTGACGAGCTCCAGGGCCATCAGCATGCCCACGCCCCGCACGTCGCCGATCATGGGGTGGCGGTCCTGGAGGTCCCGCAGGCCGCCCAGCATCGACTCGCCGACCCGGCGGGCCTGCTCCACGATCCGGCCGTCGGCCAGCATCTCCAGGCTGGCCTGGCCGGCGGCGCAGGCTAGGTTGCCGCTGGCGAAGGTCGACGCCCCGGCACCGGGTTGGCCGAACGGGCCGGCGTCGAGGATCTCGCGGCGGGAGGCGATCAGCGAGATGGGGTACCCCGAGGCCACGCCCTTGCCGATCAGCAGGACGTCGGGAACGACGCCGGAGTGCTCGAACGCCCACATCGTGCCGGTGCGCCCGACGCCGGTCAGGATCTCGTCGAAGATCAACAGGGCGCCGGTGCGGTCGCAGATCTGTCGCAGGTGCGCCAGGAACTCGGGCGGCTGCTCGATGACCCCCCCGATGCCCTGGACCGGCTCGATGATGACCGCCGCCAGCCGCTGCTCGCTCGACTCCTCGTAGGTGCGGTCCACCAGCCGGGCGCAGGCGACGGCGCAGCCCTCGCGGCTCAGGTCGAGCGGGCAGCGGTAGCAGTAGGCGCTCGGGCTGTGCATCACTCCGGGGGCGAAGGGGCCGTACCCCCACTTGAGCGGGAATCCGCCCATCAGCGACATGGAGCCGAGGGTGCGGCCGTGCCAGGCCCGGTGGAACGAGATCACCTCGTACCGCTTGGTGTACGACTTGGCCAGTCGCAGGGCCGCCTCCACCGCCTCGCTGCCGGTGCTGTACATCTGGAATGTCTGCAGGCCCTCGGGCAGGGTGTTGGCCAGCGCCTCGAAGAACGCCGGGCGGGGGGGCGTGGCGAAGTCGAAGTAATGGATCAGCTGGCCGACCTCCCGGCGCAGCGCCTCGACGACCGGTGGCGGGGCGTGGCCCAGATTGGCCACGACCGCGCCCGAGGAGAAATCGATGAACACGTTGCCGTCGACGTCTCGCACCACCGCCCCGCGGGCGTCGCGCAGGACCAGGCGGAGGAACTGGGCCGCGGGGGAGGAGTTGGAGGCGTGATGGACCGCGTCTCGGGCCCACAGCTCCTGGGAGAGGGGACCGGGAATCGCGGTGCGGAGGATAGGGACGTCGTCGTCGGCGACGTCGTCGAGGACCAGGTCGTCGGGAGGGTTGGCCGCGGTCATGGCGATCAGGGGCTAAGGCGGTCGGGGCCGCGATAGAGAAAGGTCACCTGGCGGACGTCGGCCACGCCGAGAAGGGACATCAGCATCCGGGTGAGGCCCAGCCCGAAGCCGCCGTGGGGCGGGCAGCCGAAGCGGAAGCTGTCCAGGTAGTAGCGGATCGGCTCGAGGGGGATGCCGTGATCCGCCGCCTGGCGCACCAACCGGTCGTAGCGATGCTCGCGCTGCGCCCCGGTCGTGACCTCCATGCCGTTCCACAGCAGGTCGAAACCCTTGGCCACCAGCGGGTTCTCCTCGGCCCGCATGTGGTAGAAGGGACGGGTCGCGGCCGGATAGTCGGTGACGAACACGAACTGGTGGCCGTACTCCCGGACGACGTGTTCACCGAGCGCCCGTTCGCCCGCGGCATCGAGGTCGCCCAGAGGCTGGACGAGGTCGCCGGCCGCCGCCTCGGCGATCTTGCGGGCGTCCTCGAGGGCCACCCGGGGGAACGGCAGCTCCGGGACCTGCACCTCGACGCCGAACCGCTCGGCGATCTCCTCACCGTGGACGTCGTGAATCACGGCGATGACGTGGCGGAGCCAGTCTTCCTCGAACTCCATGACGTCGCAGTGGGAGTCGATCCACGACATCTCGACGTCCACGCTGGTGAACTCGGTGTCGTGGCGCGCCGTCGGCGTGGGGTTGGCGCGGAACACCGGCCCGATCTCGAAGACCCGCTCGAAGCCACTGGCCATCGCCATCTGCTTGTAGAACTGGGGCGACTGGACAAGGTAGGCCTGCCGGTCGAAGTACGGCACTGCGAACAGCTCCCGCCCGGTTCGGTTGGGATTGGGGCGCAGCTTGGGGGAATGCAGTTCGAGGAACCCGTGACGGTCCCAGTACTCCCGCATGGCCCGCTCGGCGGTGGTCTGAACCTGAAAGATCAACAGGTTCCGGGGCTGGCGCAGGTCGAGGAAGCGCCAGTCCAGCCGCTCGTCCTCCGTCGACGTGGCGCTGAGCGGCAGCGGGCCGAGCACGGGACCGACGATGGTCAACTCCTCGACCGCCACCGCCACGGTGGCGTCGTCGCCCGGGTCGGCGCCGACGGTTCCCACCACATCGATCGCCGTTTCGGGGACGAGCCGCTGCGCCTCGGGGTCGCCGCCGGCCGCGAGGAGGAGTACCGCCTGACCGGTCCGGTCCCGGAGGATGACCCGGCGGGCGCCGCCGTCCTCGCCGGCGACCTGGTCGACCCAGCCACAGACCCGGACCCGCTCACCGTCGCGGGTCGGCACGTCGGCGGCTGCCGTGCGTTCCCTCAACGGCCTGGTCCGGGGGCCGGTGTTTCGGTCCCCCGCAGCGGCGCCTTCTCCTGATGCAGCCGTTCCAACAGGTGCACCCCGGCGTCGGGCCCGGGCATGGCTGCCAACTCCGCCTGAATCTGCTGGGCCCGCCGGCGGTAGCTGCCGGCGGTCAGCAACGCCGACAGCCCGTCGCGGACCGCACCGGGGGTGACCTCGCCCGGAAGCAGCGCCCGCCCCACCCCGCGGGCCACGCAGGCCGCGGCGTTGTGGAATTGATTGGCGCTTTGGGGCAGCACCAGGATGGGCAGGCCGCATCCCAGGATGTCGAGGATGGCGGTGCCGCCCTGATTGATGACCGCGTCGCAGTGGGGCAGCAGGACCGCCTGGGGGATGAACCGCTCGACCTTGATGTGGTCCGGCTGGGGCCCAAATGCCGCGGGATCGTTGTTGTTCCCCACGGTGACGATCACGTTGATCGGCTCGTCGTGCAGGCCCGCCAAGATGGCCTCGAAGATCGACTTGTCCCGGTTGAAGATCGTCCCCAGGCTGACGTAGACCGTCGGCTGGTCGGGCAGGTCGGCCAGCGAGGGTGGAAGTTCCGCCCCGGGGGTCAGGCCGAGGGTCAGGTTGTGGACGCGGTGGGCGACGGCGATCTGATCGATCTCGGCCGACTGGAGACCGGGGGGGCAGACGTCGAGGTAGAGGTAGCGGAAGAGACCCCCGAACGGACCGGGGTCGACGCCGAACTCCGCCGCCAGTGGCTCCAGGACCTGGCCGGCCAGGCGGGCCATCGCCAGCGGCCGCAGGATACCGACGCTCTGATCGGCGTAGGGAAGCCCGAACCGGGCGGCGGCGATGGGGGCCGCGAACTCGGTTTCGTCGTGGACGATCAGGTCGGGTCGCCAGTCGCCGGTGATCTCCACCAGCGCCGCCGCCCGCGAGGGTGCCGCCACGCCGGCCAGCATGCGGGGCACGAAGGTCTCGAAGCGGACCTGGCTCGGGGCCAGCTGCGCCTCGGGATACGTCCGCCCCGCCTCCTCCAGCTGCTCGGCCAGGCTGACGCCGGCGGGGAAGGTGGCGAAGCCGTACTTCTCGATGGCCGGGCCGAACTCGCCGGCGGTGGCGAAGGCCACGTCGTGCCCGGCGTCGGCCAAGGCCCGGGCCTGCGGCAGCATGGGCAGGAAATGGCCGGAGCCGGGGAGGCATGTACACAGGACCTTCACACCATTTCCCCGCTTTCGGTAACGGCCTTGATACTACAGTGACCCGACGAAGGATGGCGATGGCCCAGATGACCAAACTGGTACTCCTGGGGACGGCAGGGGGACCCCTTCCCTCCCCCAGCCGTTCCGGGATATCGCAGGCGATCGTGATCGGCGAGCGGGTGCTGGTCGTCGATTGCGGCAGCGGCGTGACCCGCCAGCTCCGCCGGGCCCGCCTCCTCAGCCGCCTCAACCAGGTGTTCCTGACCCACCTCCACTCCGACCACGACTGCGACTACTTCAATCTCTTCCTCCTGGGTTGGCCCATCCTGCAGTGGAACCCGCCGGTCGAGGTCTTCGGACCCGGGCCCGCCGGCGGGCTGGCGGCGATGCCCCCCGACCGCCCCGACGAGGGCGCGTTCCCGGTGGTGGCGCCCGACCGCCC
>DATARN010000004.1:0-2220 GCA_036264135.1 Acidimicrobiales bacterium | reverse complement strand
GCTGCCGCGGTAGGTACAACTTCGTCTCGACCAAAGGGCCAAACGGCGCCACCTCAGACACCCAAAGTCACGGCCACACCAGGACGAACTCGCATCGATGCACCACTCGTTTCACCCGACCATGGTGCCAGGACAGCGGCCGTGGCGAACGACAAGAGGGTCCTATTCGCCCATACCCGCCGCCACCACCGCTCATTTTGCGGACGTCGGGTGCGCATCGCCAAGACGGCGAGCGCCAGCACGACGCCCGCCCCTGACAGTCCGATGGCAATGCCGAGGACTGTGCCGGATCCGAACGACCTCGGCTTGGCGGGCGTGCTGGCCGCTGGCCCGGCCGGAGCTGACGCCGGTCGTGGATGAGCTCGCCCGCCGGTTTCGAGAAAGCGATCAGCCGGTGGCGATAACTCTGCGGGATCTCAGCGACGGCCAGCGTCTGGCCTTGGCCGATCTGCTGGGCTCGGATCGGCTGCCGGGCCCCATAACCCGGGTAACCACGGCGCGACTGGTTGCCGCCACCGGGCTCGACGGCGCCGCCGGTTTGCGGGATCTCGTCGAAGCGCTGCGAGGTCCCCTCGAGGATCGCCGCGCCGCCCGAACCGCCCGGCGCCTGGCGCGCGACGAACTGTGGCGGTGGCTCGAGGAGAAGACCGCCGAGGTGTACCACACCGGGTCTCTGGCCGGCCCCCTGGGCCGCGGCCCGGGCGGCGACCCGGGCGGCGGGCTGGTCCGATGGGTTCAGGCAACCCGGCTGGCCGGAATCCCCGGCGGTGACGTGGCGGCCCATCGCGCCCGACTCGACGGCGTGCTGGGGGTCCTTCGCCGGTTGCCCGCCGATGGCACCTCCTTGGCCGCCTTGGCTGCTGACGAGTTCGGCAACGCCCACGCCCTCGACCGGGGCCGCACGGCGGCCGCACTGGTTCTCGACGCCGCCGCGCTGTCCTTGGGGCGGCCGCGACCCACCGATGCCGAGAGCACCCGGCTTCTGTGGGAGGAAGTGGGCGTCGTCCCGGACACCCTTTCGTCGACCGTTCTCACGCTGGGGCTGCGACCGGACGGAGAGAGTCAGCTCGCCGGGTGGCTGCGGGCGATGGCTGAGGAGGGGGAGCCGGTGGTACTTACCTTGTCCCAACTGCGGCGGTGGCCCGTCCCCGCCGCCCCGGCCGGGGAAACGGTCATCGTCGTGGAGAATCCCTCATTGTTGCGGGAGGCCGCGTCGGGGGGATGGCGGGGGCCGCCGCTGGTCTGCAGTTCCGGTCGGCCCACGATCGCAGTAGTGACCTTGGTGCGGCAGCTCGGCGCGCGCGGTGCAACCATCAGGCAGCACGCCGACTTCGACGGGGCCGGTGTGGCCATTACCGCCTGGTTGGCCGAGCGGGCCGGGACGATTCCGTGGCGCATGACGGCCGCGGACTACGTCTCGGACCAGGCGGGAACCCGATCGACGATTCCGCTACGGACACCGGTGCCCGAGACGCCATGGGATCCGGCGTTGCAGACAGCAATGGAGACCAGCGGCGTCGCGATACACGAAGAGGAGATCCGGGCGTCCTTGCTCGGCGCGGCCGCCTCCTTCCCCGCCGGTGGGCACTCGACGTCGGCGACCGATGAGCGACGGACCGATGAGCGAGGGTCGGTGACGGTGTCTTATCTGCCGAACTGATGGAAGAGGAGCCCGCACCATGGCGATGATCGTTCACCACGCCGTCAGCCTGGACGGCTACTCCGCCGACGCCGGCGGTCTGCCCGCCATCTTGGAGGCACCCGGTTTCGACCACGGCCGGTCGTCCCACGGGGTCCCCGAGTTCATGGCCGGCTGCGACGCCGTCGTGATGGGTCGCACCACCTTCGAGCCGGCGGTCACCAACCCGTGGTGGCCGTGGCCCAATCTCGACGTCCTGGTGCTCACCTCGCGGCCACTGCCCGACAAGGTCTTCCCCACCCGGGTGACCGCCCACGCCAGCCCCACCGACGTGGTCGAGGAACTGCAACGTCGTGGCTATTCCAAGAACGTGGAAGTCCTCGGCGGCCCGAGCACCATCGGGGCCCTGCTCGATCTCGGCGCAGTCGACCAACTCCACATCCTGGTCGTGCCCACGATGCTTGGCGCCGGCAAACCCTTCGCATGGAGCGGGCGCAAGACGCCATTGCGGCTGGACAGCCACACAGCCCATGACGGCGGCACCATCACGTTGAACTACACCGTCGGCCGGTGAGCCGACC
>DATARN010000245.1:0-3562 GCA_036264135.1 Acidimicrobiales bacterium | reverse complement strand
ACGAACCCCCAGACGAACACCGTGATGATCGCCCCGATCTGGGAACGGATGAGCGTTCCCACGGCGACGCCCGCCGCTGCGAGGATGGCCGACGCGATCGCGCCGCCGGCTGCGAAACGCCCCATCGTCTGGGCGCTCAGGAGGAGATGGTGGCCGGTCCCGGTGACGAAGAACAGTCCGATGGTGGTGGCGACGGCGGCGCCTAACACGCCGAAGACCAGGCCGAGGCAGGCGGCGGCGGCGGCCTTGGCGACGAGGACACGGGATCGGCTGGGCGTCGCCAGGTAGGTGGCCGTCGCCGTCTTGTGGCGGAACTCCCCGCTGGCCAGGATGATGCCAACGACGGAGGCCAGAAGCAGGACTTCGCCGGGGATGTTGACGGCCTGGGTTTGACCGCTGTAGGTCGCCAGCGAGGGAATGGAGGCGTGTCCCGTGCCGCCGGCGTTGGAGTCGAACAGCAAGGAGTGCAGACCGGTCAGCCCGACGGCCACGGCGAGCAGTGCCCACGGGAGCCGGGCGGTGCGTATCTTGAGCAGCTCGGCGGCCACGGCGGCCCTCACCGCGTGCCCCTCGAGCCGGCCGTGGCGGTGAGCTGAAAGAAGACGTCTTCCAGGTTGGGGAACTGGGTCACGCTCTCGAAGATCGGGATGGCGCCCTCGGCGGCGAGGTGCCCGACGCGCTCCGCCGTCGTGGCGGTGACCTCGACCACTTCCGGCCCGACGACGCGTGCTTCGCCGCCGTCGGCGACAATGGCGGCGCAGAGTTGTTCCACCTTCGGGGTGCGGATGCGCACCACTGGCGCGCCGGCGGCGGCGGCCAGCTGGTCCAACGAGGCGTGGGCGACCATGCGGCCCCGGTCGATGATGACCACGTCGTCGACGGTTTGCGCCACCTCGGCGAGGATGTGACTGGAGACGAGCACCGTTCTGCCGTCGTCGGCGAGGCTTCGTAACAGGAGGCGCAGCCATCGGACTCCCTCGGGGTCGAGCCCGTTCGCGGGCTCGTCGAGGATGAGCACGTCGGGGTCGCCGAGGAGCGCGCCGGCCAGGCCGAGCCGTTGGCGCATCCCCAGTGAGAACCCCCCGACGCGCCGGTCGGCCGCCGCCTCCAGGCCCACCAGATCGAGGACTATTTCGACCCGGTCGGATTCGAGACCGCCGGCGGCGGCCTGTACCCGCAGGTGGTTGCGGGCGGTGCGTCCGGGATAGAAGTTCGAGGCCTCGAGAACGGCCCCCACGTGGCGGAGCGGGGCAGCGAGTTCGCGGTAGCGGTGGCCGTCGATGGTGGCGAATCCACTCGTCGCCTCGACGAGACCGAGCAGCATCCGCAGTGTCGTGGTCTTGCCGGCCCCGTTGGGACCCAGAAAACCGGTTACCGTGCCGCGCGGCACCAAGAACGACAAGTCATCAACGGCCAGGACGGACCCGAAGCGCTTGGTGAGTCGGTGGATCTCGACGCCGGGGCCACCCTCTGGCTTTGGGCACCCGGCGCGGTCGCTGCTCTGGCCGAGAGGCTTCACCGCGATCAATGGGTCGGGGCGAGGCCGGCCAGGTGCGCGACGACCATCACCGCGATAAGCACGGCGACGAGGACGAAGACAATCAACATCGACCTACTGGGGCGGCTCGGCTTCGCAACTCGGTCGAACAGTTCGGCGCGGCCATCGTCGTCGCCGTGGGGATAGCGCGGGGCGTCAACCATCACTGGTGCCTGGGCCGCTCTGGCCTCGTGTCGCCACTGGCAACGCACCCCGTATCGGCTTCAGCGTCGCGGGTGTCACCCGTTTCGTCGTTCCGCACCGCTTCCATGCCGACAACTTTAACGAGACAGTGTGTCGCTGTCAAGCCGTTATGTATTTATCAACTACGTGGCGTACACTACGATAGTGCCGAAGCTGTGGAGCGAGACCATCGAGTCGCACCGCCGAGAGGTGCACGACGCCATCATGGAGACCACGGCCTCCCTCGTTGGGGAGCGCGGGCTGCGGGCGGTAACGATGTCGCAGATCGCCGACGACGTCGGCATCGGCCGTGCAACGCTGTATAAGTACTTCCCCGACGTCGAGTCGATCCTCCTGGCGTGGCACGAACGCCACGTCAGCCGTCACCTCGACCAGCTGGCCGAGCTGCGAGCCAGCACCGGCGATGTCGCCGCAGCGCTACACGCCGTCCTTGATGCCTACGCGCTCATCCTGCACGAGATGTCCCACCAAGGCCACGGCACCGAGCTGATAGGCCTGCTGCATCAAGGTCCCCATGTGGCCCAGGCGAGCGAACGGCTCAGCGAATTTCTCCGAGACCTGATCGCAGACGGCGCGAAAATGGGCAGCCTGCGCGACGACGTCGGCCCCGACGAGCTGGCCAGCTATTGCATCCACGCTCTCCGGGCTGCGGGCAGCCTCCCGTCCACAGCGGCGGTACACCGGCTTGTCGGAGTCACCCTGGCCGGTATGCACCGCACCCCAGACAACCCTCAGGCAAGTCCGGCGTAATCCTCTGCGGGCTGTTGGGCCACCACCGGCGCCGGCGCCGACGCCCGGTGACCGTTGGAGCCGGTCAGTAGCCGAGGCGCTCCCAGGCTTTGGGGCGGCGTTGCCAGTCCTTGTCGACTCGGACGACCAGCTCGAGGTAGGCGCCTTCGGGGAGCTGGGCCCGGACCCGGGTGCCGGCGTCTTTCAGTACCGCGCCGCCCCGCCCGATGACGATGCCCTTTTGGGATTCCCGCTCTACGAGGATTTCGACCTTGATATGGGGCCAGTCCCATTCCACCACCCGGCAGGCGATGGAATGGGGTAACTCATCGTGGGTCACCGCCAGCAGCTGCTCGCGGACCAGCTCGGCGACCCAAAACGCCTCCGGGATGTCGGTGACCATGTCGTCGGGATACAACGCCGGACCCTCGGGCATGCGCCGGCATATGGCGGCCACCAAATCGTCGACCCCCTCACCGGTTTTGGCAGACACCGGGAAATATTCGTCCAGGTCGAGGGAGGATGCCGCCATCAGCTGGGCTGCTATTTCCGGCTTGCTGGCGGCATCCACTTTGTTGACGACGCAAATTGCGGAGGGGGGAACCCGGCCGGCCACCCACCGGTCCCCTTTTCCCAGCGGTGCGGTGGCGTCGATCACCAGTAGCACGACGTCGACGTCGCTTACCGCCGCCGCCGCGGTGTCGTTCAGGCGCTGGCCGAGCGGTGTCCGGGGCTTGTGGATGCCCGGGGTGTCGACGAAGACCACCTGAACGCCGTCGCGGTTGAGCACTCCGCGCACCTGCGTCCGGGTCGTCTGCGGCTTGTCGGAAACGATCGAGACCTTGGTGCCCAGGATCTGGTTCAGAAGTGTCGACTTGCCCACGTTGGGGCGGCCGACGAGGGTGGCGAACCCCGACCTCACGACCGGGCGCGGTCGGGTTCGGACTGCGCCTCGCCGACATCGCGGGCCGAGTCGGCCAGGGGCGCGGGGAGGGCGATGCGGACCCGACCGATGCGTCGGCCCTGGACCCGCTCGGCGGTGAGGTGGTGGCCGTCCCAGTCGACCGACTCGCCTTCCGTCGGGACGTGGCC
>DATARN010000230.1:0-2700 GCA_036264135.1 Acidimicrobiales bacterium | reverse complement strand
AACACCTGAGCTCCGCCGTTGGCCCCAACGAAATTCCTCCCTTGCCCGACCCCGAGGGCAGGTGTCCCGGTGTGCGGCCACTTTGAAAGGGAGCATATCTACTGGTCGGCCGACACCGTCTGCGATGGTTGGGCGCACTGCACGATCGCCTCAGGCGACGACGCGTGCCAAGGCCGGCGCTCCTGGCCCAGACTCAGCCTTATTCAGCGCCCCAACATTTGATGCCGCCGAAGTTCGAACTGAGCCGGGTTGTTCTTAGCCTCAATGCACCGATGAATATGGGGTGAGTCGGGGCGCGTATCCAACAGAAAGGCCTCCTGTGCTGCGACGATGACGGTATCTGACGTCGTCGAAGTCGAAGCATCGGGAGGCACTTTCAGTGACGCGAGTATCGCACGGGATCGACCGGGTCGCGGTGTCATTCGACGATCCGACCTTGGTGGCCAACGCCGGACTGCTGCTCGTGTCCACCCTGGTCGTACGCCTCGGTCTGGAGGCGTTGATCAACTCCACTATGTGCTTGGGGGGCCTGGTGGGCGGGGCGCTGCCGGGCCGCAAGGTCCTCACCTTGGTGCACTCCATTGTTGCGGGCGGAACCCATATCGACCACGCCGACATCCTGCGGTCGGGGGCGTCGGACGCGGTGCTGGGTCACCGGGTGATGGCACCGTCGACGTTGGGTACGTTCCTGCGGGCTTGCACCTTCGGCCATGTCCGCCAACTCGAGGACGTCATGGGCGTGGCCTTGGCCCGGGCGTGGGCGGCGGGGGCGGGCCCCGGCGCTGACCTGCTGGTCGTCGACGTCGACTCCACCATCTGTCAGGTCGCGGGCAAATCGAAACAGGGCGCCGCGTACGGCTACACCAAGGTGTTGGGGTTCCACCCAATCCTTGCCTCCCGGGCCGACACCGGCGAGATCCTCCACGCCCGGATGCGGAAAGGTTCCGCCAACACCGCCCGCGGCGGCCGCCGTTTCATCGCCGAGCTGATCGCCCGGGTCCGCCGGGCCGGCGCCACCGGCGCCATCACCCTGCGCTTCGACTCGGGGTTCTGGTCCAACGACACCATCGCACTGCTCGGCCGACTGAACGTTCGTTACACCATGGCGGTCCGCACCAGCGTGAAGGCCGTGGCCAGAGCCATCGCCACCATCGACGAGACAGGGTGGACGACCATCGACTACCCCGACGGGGGCGAAGCCCAAGTCGCCGAGTGCGTCTACGGCGACCGGCGTCTCGTGGTGCGCCGCACCCGCCTCACGGGCGCTGCCCAGGCGGAAATGTGGCCGAACTGGCGGCACTTCGCGTTCTTGACCGATCTCGGCGGCGACGCCGTGAGCGTCGACGCGTTCCACCGCCGTCACGCCGTGGTCGAGCTCACGATCCGCGAAGTGAAGGAAGGGTCCGGTCTCGAACACATCCCATCGGGGAACTTCTCGGCCAACAGCGTGTGGATGTGCTGCGCCGTCCTGGCCCACAACCTGATTCGCTGGACCATGATCCTGGGCGAACCCCGGCGTGCCGATCAGCTCATCGTGGCGCGCACGGTCCGGGTCCAGTTCATCGCCATCGCCGCCCGCCTCGTCAACCGCGCCGGGCGCCTCACCCTGCGCGGACCCACCGACTGGCCGTGGGGCGCCGATTTCATCGCCATCCTCGACATCTTGCGCGCCATCGAACCGGCCCCTGGATAACCGCCGGCGGCATGGCGCCCCGCCCACCCCCCCTCAGGCGCTGACAATCACCGGACCCAACACCGACCTTTGGTCGAACGCGCCTCAAACCAGGATCGTCGACCAAATCACGGCGACCGACACCCGAGGGCCGCCGCAACACCCGAACCGAACCCGACCGATTACCGATCGGTGCATCGAGGCTTAGGCCGATCGTAGGTCGCTGCCCGGGCCTGAATTCGCTCCGAGACCTTCAGGCTTTCCGGTAGGGGCAGAAACCGCTTCCTTGGACTTTCGAAGCCGTTCTACCCAAGCAGCGCCGGAGGTCGGCCTCGAAGAGGTGAGGCTTTGAGTCTGTTTCCCTAGCCATCGATGAGCTCCGTGCCCCGTTAAGCACGTCATCCCCGTCGCGGCGCCTCAGCAGGGCGTTCACCGTCGCCTCGACCAGATCGGTGAAGTCGAGGCCTGCTGCGCCCCTGCAGCCGGTGGCGGAATGGGATCCGGGGGGACCCGGCCAGTTCCGGGTGTACTGCTCGACGCATACTTCAGGACCGTCCCATAACGTCGCGAGGAACAGTCATCCCGGATGCGCGATATCCGGCACAGGGGCGCGGTCGGACCGTCCTACTTCGCTCCGAGATGGGCTGGGCCCGCCGCCGGATGATGCCGAGCGCTCAGGTGGGCCGAAGTCGGGCGCATTGAACACATCCGGCGGGATCCTTCCTCTTAGCATTATGGCACGTTGAGTTTTCGCGTCGTTCGTCCCAGCACACTTTCTCCGGCCTGCGCCGGCAGTCGAAGACCTGGTACAAGGTGCCCATTCTGGACCGGGAACCGCCGACGCCTTATGCCGGGTCCGTATAGCGGACGGACCGGAGGAGGTCTTGTACAAGGGTAAGGGGGGCTGGCCCAGCGACATTGGAGGCGATCATGACGTAAGGGACGTCTCGATGGCTCCACTGTGCCCATAGAGAATGTGACGAGACTCGAAGTATTAGGACGCTGTCGCCGTCGACGTTCCTCGTTGC
>DATARN010000124.1:0-2983 GCA_036264135.1 Acidimicrobiales bacterium | reverse complement strand
GACCATCCGGTCGGCCTCGATGGGCCAGGCCCCGACGAGCGTCTGGTACAGGAGGTACTCGGCGTTGCGATCGGGGCCGGCGGCCGACCGGTGCACGGCGTTGTGCGACGCCCACCCCGCCACCGCGGCCGCCCACTGTCCCGGGATCTCCGACAGGACGTTGATACGGGCCCGGGTGTCGGGACCCCGTTTGGTGTCGTGGGTGGCGAGGGTGAGCAGCGTCGTCGGCCACCGCGCCGCCACGGCCCCGTTGTGGCGGTGGAACCGGGCCACCGCGCCGTCGACCACGTCGGGGCTGCCCCCCACCTCGTTGAGCGACACCAGGCGGTTGTACCGGTAGAAGGCGGTGTCCTCCACCCCTTTGGCCATCACCGGCGAGCTCAGCTGCTGGAAGCGCAACCCCAGCTCGGTTTCCAATGGACCCTCGTACTCCAGTTGGAGCAGGCCCCCGAGGAAGTCGAACATCTGCGGGTCGAGCTCCGGCCGCCGCTCGGTGGCCGCCGCCACCGCCGCCCGGATCACGTGGCGGTCGGCGGCGCGAATCGGGCTGCCGGGGCGGACGTAGGTGCGATAGACGGGGAACGCGGCCAGCACCTCTCGCAGCCCGTCGCGCAGTTCTCGGCGGGTGTAGTCCCGGTAGCGGCGGTGCTGCTCGGCCACCAGCGCCCACAGGCTGGTGAGGCGCTCGACCTCGGTGCGCAGCTCCTCCCGCATGATCTGCATCTTGGATTCCCACACGATCTCGGCGTACGACGGCGCCGCCGCCCCCCCTCCGGCCTCGGCCGACGCTCCCACCGAAGATCCCGAAGACCCCGAAGACCCCGAAGACCCCGCCGAAGACCCGGCCGAGGGGTCGATGAACGTGGCGTACAACGCCGTCAGCGCCGGCATGGAAGCCGAGGAGACGAAGAGTCCGTTGACCCGGTTCAAGAACTCGTACCCGGTCGTGCCGGCTACCGGCCACTCGTCGGGAAGCGCCTCGTCCGGCGCCAAGATCTTCTCCACCACCACCCACGCCCCGCTCGAGGCGTCGGCCAGCCGCTCCAGGTAGCCCGGCGGGTCGAGCAGCCCGTCGACGTGGTCGACGCGCAACCCGTTGACCAGTCCCCCGTCGACCAGGGCCGAGATCATGCTGTGGGTGTCGGCGAACACGTCGGGGTCCTCGACGCGGAGGCCGACGAGGGATTCGATGTTGAAAAACCGCCGGTAGTCGAGCTCGTCGCTGGCCGTGCGCCAGAACGCCAGCCGGTAGTTCTGCCGGCGCAGGAGGTCGTCCAAGGCGTCGGGGTCGTCGTTGATGGCCTTGAGCTCCTGGTCGATGGCGTCGACGACCTCGGGCCGGGTCTCGACCAGCCGGCGCAGCCGCTCCAGCTGGATCCGGGCGCCCCGGGACCGCTCCCGTGACAGGTCGGCGTCGACTACCAGGGCGTGGGGCAGGTTGCCCAGCTCGGCGGCGATCGACGCCAGCTCCTCGGAGGGAACCTGGTTGGCGGCCGCGGCCAACAAGTCGTTGATGCTGCGGGGCGACAGCGGCAGCACGTGGTCGTGATAGCGCACCACGAAGGAGGCGCCGTCGCGAGTCACCTGCAGCTCGCCGGCCTCGAGGACCCGGCCGTAGTGGTCGCCGAGGACGGGAACGAGGACGTTGCCCATCAGCTTGCGCTCCGGCGAGTCCCAGTCGATGTCGAAGTAATGGGCGTACCGGCTGGATGGGCCGTTGGCCAGGACGTCCCACCACCACCGGTTGGCGGGCCCGTCGAGCGCCATGTGGTTGGGCACGATGTCGAGGACAGTTCCGAGACCCAACGCTCGGAGGCGCTCGGCCAGCGAGGCGAATCCCGCGATGCCGCCCAGCTCCGGGTTGATCCGGTGAGGATCGACCACGTCGTAGCCGTGGGTGCTCCCCGCCACCGCCTGCAGCGAAGGCGAACAGTACGCGTGGGTGACCCCCAGCGCCGCCAGGTAGTCGGCGATGGCGGTCAGGCCGGCAAACGGAAACTCCCGCCGCAGCTGCACGCGGTAGGTCGACCAGGCGGGAGCCACGGTCCAGCCCCTACCCACCGTGACAGCCGGTCACACGACGTCAGACCGGCGAGGCACGGGAATGAGGAGACGGCTCAGGCGCTCAGCACCACCGCGGCGTCGGGCTCGAGGACCCGGAAGGTAAACGTCTCCTCGAAATACAGCCGCACGTCCGTGTCGGAGTGGTCGAGATAACCGATCGACAGGTCCTCGCCGCAGACGAACTCGAAGTCGCCGCCCCGCATGCTGACCAGCACCGCCCCCCGAAGCCCGGCGGTCCGCACCACCGGGCCGCCCACGATCCCGGCGATGTGCTCCATCAGGAGATCGCCGGTCTCGCTGGTTTCCAGGATCTGGATATAGGCGTCGGGGCTGACGGCGAGCCCGTACGGCCCGCCGATGCCATCGGCCAGCAGCCGGTTGACCGCCTCGGTGACCCGCGCTGGAAACAACGAGGCGTCGCTGCCGAGTCCTACCGGCGAGTGCGACGTCCGCTCGCTGATGCCCGCGATGCCGGCCGCAGCGTACCCGTGGAACACCGCCACGTTTTCCGCCACTGCGATACGTTGCGCCGCCGCGTCGAGGTCGGGAAAATCGAGGTCTTCGGCGCCGCGGTCGGCGTCGGTCAACTCGGCGCGCGACACCACGAACGGGGTGCGCAGCTCGACCAGGGGCAGCATTCTGCGCTGGTCGCCGGTGACGCCGGCGCTGGCGCCGTCGATGGCGGCGACCCGACCGAGGTCGACCGCCGAGTGCGTCCACCCCTTCGGGCCCGAGAAGTCAACCAGCTTGCGGGCCGCCAGGTAGGTGGCCAGGCGGGGTTTGGCGTCGTCCTCGATCGCCTGCCATCCGGTGTCGGTAATGGGGGCCAGGCCCCGGAGCAGGTGGTTCATGACTCCTCCTTCGACGAGGCCTCCGACGAGCGCTTCAACGAGCCCATACCCAGCGAGCCCTCCTCCGA
>DATARN010000123.1:0-11642 GCA_036264135.1 Acidimicrobiales bacterium | reverse complement strand
ACCCGGGCCACGTGCCAGACCAGCCAGGCGATGGTGTTGGCGCCCGGCGCCGGCGGCTGCACCAGCTGGTCGGGGTCAAGGCCGTCCACCGCCCGTTCGGCCAGCGGCGGGATGCGACCGTACAGTTCGAGAAGGAACCCTGAGACCTCCATAGGTCCAATTCGACCACGTATGGGGCGTTACGTGGCCCGGCGGCCCGTTCCCCACCGACGTCGGGCCCCTACGCCACCGCCAGCGCCACGACCGTCACGACCAGTCCCACCACCAAGTAGGCGGCGTAGTCGTTCACCGAGCCGGTCTGCACCGAGCGGATGGCGCCCACCACGCCGCCGTCCAAGTCGGCCGTCTGGGCCCATCGGAACACCGCCGCGGCCAGCACCAGGGTCACGGCCACGATGGCCAACTCCACCCCGCTGAAGTAGGAGAACGTCACCGCCGGCACCGGCAAGGACGCCCCGGCGTGGAGGCCGCCGGCGAGAAGGTTGTGGCCGTACCGGGCGCCGCCCGCCAGGGCACCCGCGGCCGGCGCCGCCACGTGGGCCAGCACCGCCTCGGGGAGGACCCCGAAGCCAACACAGCCGGCCATCAGGACGACCAGGGCCGTGACCATGCCGGGGTGGAGCTTCTCATTGCGGGGGAAGTCCTCGGCCGACGCTGGTCGGGCGCGGAAAAACGCCTGCCACGCCGCCTTGCCCAGCGCCGCCACCGTGAGGACCTGGGCCGCGATCATGAGGATGAGCGGCACCGGTTGGTGGCTCTCCCGGAGGGCGTCGTGGATGAGGCCGACCGACACATAGCCATTGAGGGGCGGGATGCCGGCAATGGCCAGCGCCCCGACTACGAACCCGCCGGCCAGCCAGGGGAAGCGCCGGGCCAGCCCGCCCATGTCCGACAGGGCGGTGGCGCCGGTGGCGTGGACGATGGCGCCGGCGCACAGAAACAGCAGGGACTTGAACAGCGCCTGGTTGACCAGGTGGTAGGCGGCGCCGGAGAGACCGGAAAGGCTTCCGCTGCCCAGCCCGACGGCCAGCACGCCCATCTGCGAGATGGTGTCGTAGGCCAGCAGCCGCTTGAGGTCGTCCTGGAAGAGGGCGAACAGGGCACCGCCGACGGCGGAGATCAACCCGATCACCATGAGCCACCCGAGGAACGGGCTGCTGTGGGGACCGAAGATCTGGAAGGCCAGGCGGCCGAGGACGACGATGCCCAGGCTCACCATGAGCCCGGAGAACAGCGCCGAGACCGGCCCGGGCGCCGCGGTGTGGGCGTCGGGCAGCCAGCCGTGGAACGGGACCAGCCCGGCCTTGGTGGCGAAGCCGGCCACCAGCAACGACAGGGCGATCAGGTCGACGGTCTGGGGCGGCGACCGCAGGGCGGCGGCCAGTTGGCCGAAGTTCAAGGCGCCGTGGTTGGTGTAGAGGAACGAGGCCGCCAAGAAGACGGCGAAACTGGCGATGTTGGTCAGCACCAGGATCTTGAAGGCCGCCTCCAGGGCCATCGGCCGCTCGAGGAAGAAGGCGGTCAGGGCGTAGCTGGCGAGGGCGGCCACCTCGAACCACACGAACAGGTTGATGACGTCGCCGGTGAGCCCGACGCCGATGAGGGCGGCGGCCAGCAGGAGGAACAGGCAGGCGAACGACCCCAGCTCGCGGGGACCGAGGTCGGACTGGCTCGACAGGGTGAAGAGCAGGACCAGGACGCCGATGAGCGCCACCGCCAGGGCGTAGGTGAGGCCCCAGGCGTCGGCGGAGAAGGCGATGCCGAGCGCCGCCCCACCGACGGGTACCCAGTGGCCGAGGTAGTGGGTCAGCTGGTCGCCCCGGTAGACCCGCGGGGCGGCGAGCAGGAGGATGGCGCCGGCGCCGGCCAACGACACGACCGCCGAGGCGATGGCCAGCCAGCCGGAGATGCGCGCGACCAGCATGGCGAGGACGCCGCCGGCGAGGGGGACGGCGACCGCCAGCGGCAGCAGCGACGCCAGCGCCGGGTCGCTCATCCCCGCAAGGCCCGCACCCGGCCGGCGTCGAGCGTGCGGTAGTGCTGGGCAATGCGGACGGTGACGGCGAGGAACACGCCGGTAACGGCCACGCCGATGACGATGGCGGTGAGGCAGAAGTTCTGCAGCACCGGGTCGGCGACGGTGCCCTTGGCCAGCTGGGTGGGCGACATGCCGGGCGGGGGATTCAGCAGGACGGGGGCGGTGCCGTGGGCCCGGTAGGCGAACGACAACAGCAGCAGGTAGGTCGACGCCTCCATGAGGGACAGCCCCATCACGATCTTGATGAGGTTGCGCTTGGTGAGCACGGTGTACAGGCCGATGCAGAAGAGGGCGGCGCCGGCCAGGTAGTTGCCGACGATCACGGTCGCGAACTTCGGTTTGGGGAAAGGGGGCCGTCTCTGCCCTCGCCCTGCGCCGACTCCGGCTCCTCCTGGCTCCAGTCATGGGCCATGCCGAGCAGGCCGAAGACCGCCAAGGTGAGGCCGGTGCCGACCTCGATGAGCTCGCTAGCCGAGAAGGCCTGCAGGACGCCGCCGCTGCGGATGGTGCCGACCGGCCCGAGGGGCAGGAAGTTGGCCGAGAACGATCCCTTCAGGAACAGGCCGAACAGCTCGATGGTGATGATCGCCAGCGCCCCGGCCAGCTCGAGGGGCTCGACGACGTCGGGGCGGATGACGGGCTCGACCTTGCGGTAGCCGTAGGCCACGTAGACGAACAGCACCACGCCGAGCAGGACGGCGCCACCGGGGAACCCACCGCCCGGGGAGTACCCCCACGCCACCAGGTACAGGCCGGCGATGGCCAGGATCGGGGCCACGATCCGCACCGCGCCGCGGACCACCACGGTCATGGTGGCCGCCGTTTCCACGGCGTGGGTGCCCACCGGGGAGGCGTCGGGCGTGCTCCCATCGGATTCTCGCTGCTCGGAGTCGCCCTGCTCCGCCCGGTCGGCGTCTTGTACCTCGGCCTGCTCGGCATCGCGACCGGCCGGCTCGCCGACCTCGCTCTGCTCCCGCCACCCGGCCAACTCCTCGCCGATGAAGCCCCGCCGGTGTTCGCGGCGGCGGGTGATGGTGGTGATCCCGACGATGGCGGCCAGCAGGAGGAATGTCTCGCCGAAGGTGTCGAAGCCCCGCGTCCCGTACACGATCTCGTTGACCGGCTCGGTGGTGTGCCACGCCGGCAGGGCGAGGTCCATGGCCTGGCGGGCCACCGTCGGTAAGGCCGCTCCCTCTCGGGGCAGTCGCAGCAGGGCCACCCCGAGTACCGCGGCCACCGCCGCCGCCAAGAGCACGCCGACCATCCGGCGGTGAACGGGTTCGGCGTCGACAACCTCAGGCGGCCGGCTCATCCTCGCCCTCCTCGGCCAGTTGGCGGTCGTCGGTGACGCAGGTCCTCACTTTGGCGATGGCGATCAGGTACAGGGTGGGCAGGGCGATGGCGCCCACCACCACCTCGGAGTGGGCATCGTCGGGAGCTCCGAGGACGACGAACAGCACGCTAAGAATGGTGCCGACGGCGGAGAGCGCCATGACGGCGCCGTTCAGGTTGGTCAGCTTCACCACCGCCAGTGCGCCGACCAGGATGGCCCCTAGGCAGACGTAGTCGACGGCCCAGAACACTCAGTCGTCCTGCGCCTGGTCGGACACCGATCCCGGCCAGAGCGGCACGCCCCGCTTGTACGCCGCCCGGGCCAGGGCGTGCGACGCCAGCGGATTGACGACCAGCAGCAGCGCGGCCACCACCAGGGTCCGGCTGCCGTAGGACGACGACGGTCCCTCTCCCACCGCCAGGGCGATCAACGCCGGCAGGGCGCCCATGGTGATCGTCTTGGACGAGCACTGGATCCTGGTGTACAGGTCGGGCATGCGCAGGATCCCGACGGCGCCGCTGAGCGAGAAGCCGACGCCGACGACGGCGAGAACGATGACGGCCGCGGTGCGCATCACGCCGCCCGAGTCACAGCAGGCCTCGCTCCAGGAAGCGGGCCCAGACCACGGTGCCCACGTAACTGAACGAACACAGCCACAAGGCGGGATCGAGATAGATCGGGCGCTGGGCGAAGGCGGCGAAGAACAGCACGGCCAGGGTGGCCTGGGTGGAAACGGTGTTCAACGCCACGATGCGGTCGGACACCGTCGGCCCGATCACCACCCGGACGAGCAGCAGAAGGACAATGACCAGTTCGGCCAGGCACACCGCCCCGTAGATGGTGGTCACGGTCGGCTGATGGCGCCCACCCGGTCCTCGACGGGGCCGTTGATGTGGTGCCGGTTCTCCTCCGGATCCTCGGAGTCGACCCAGACGGTGTGGTACAGCAACTGGTGGCGGCGCCGGTCGACGTCAACGAGCTGGTTGTCCACGATGAGCGAGGTCACCAGCCCGACGGCGGTGAGCTCACCGTCGGATTCCATCGTCGTGGGCACGATCACCATCCCGGGCCGTATCGGCCGGCGGGGCGACCAGATCCGGCGAGACAGCTCGACGTTGGCGGCGACGATGCGCCCGAGCGCCCACCCCGCCGTTGCCACCAGCCGTACGAACCGCCGGGGGTCGAGCACCTTCCACGGAGCGGCGACCTCGCCGAGGGGGGCGCAGGCGATGGCCACCACGATCGAGCAGGCGGCGCCCACGAGCAGCTGCTCCTTGGTCATTGTCCAGGTCAGCAGGACCCAGGTGGTGTAGGCCACCACGAACAGCGCCAGGACCCGGCGGGGCGTCAATCGTCGCCGGGCCAGGTTCCGGTGGCCTTCTCGAAGCTCTTGGCGCCCGCCCGGTCGACGGTCGCCTTCACCAGGCCGAACACCGCTCCTTCCAGAGCGGCGGCGGTGAGGACCTCCCGCCAGCTGCGGTCCCGGTCGGTGGACTTCGGGGCCTCGTCCTCGTCGGCGACGACCTTCCACACGCTGCGGAACAGCCAGCTGGCCATCAACCCACCCAGGGCCGTGGTCAACAGCGCCAAGGGCCGATACACGACTTTGGCCATCTACGCCGCCCGGCCGAGCTGACGACCGATGAGCAAGCCGGTGACGAAGCCCACGCCCACCCAGAGTGGTGCCGGCCGCTCGGCCGCTTTCTGGATGACCGTCGCCAGGCTCTGCTTGGCCCCGTCGGGCGCCGCCTCGGTGAGGTGCTCCCGCAGGTCGCGGGTCTTGTCCTGGACCCGATCGATGGTCTCGGCCGCCGAGGACTTGATGCGTCCTTTGACGTCGGCCTTCTCGCCCAGCGCCTGGACCGTGGCGGCCAACTCGGCGCGGGTCTGCGCTATCTCCTCGCGGATCTCGCTTGGGTCTTGAGCCATTCCACGTCCTCCTTCGTGCTTTCGACCGCTTGTTCCGGGACCGGTGGTGTCGCCTCCTCTACCTCCCGCTTGCCGGTCAGCGCGAGGATGCCGGCGACGACGAGATAGGCGATCGCCACGATCAGGGCCGCCAGCCACAGCGACATGACCTGGGCAAGGGCGCCAACCACGCAGGCAGTAAGGCAGCCGATCCCAAACAGGGCCAGGACAGCGGCGGCGCCGAACATGCCGGCACCCAGCCCGGCCCGCTTGCCCTTCTCGGCCAGCTCGACGCGGGCCAGCTCCATCTCCTGGTGGATCAGGGTTGTCAGTTCACGACCGAGGTCACCGACCAACTCGGCGGTCGGTTTCTCCTGAACGTCGTGGGCGTTCGTTTGTGCCATCTCCGATCGGACCTTCCGCAAGCGAGGCGACTACTACGTTGTCGCGCCTCTACCCGCTGTCCGTCGGGACAAACCCCCGCTAATGGACGGTTCTAGCCCTCGTCGTCGAGTCCGGCGTCGAGGTGCCGGCCGGTCACTCGCTCCTCGGCGTCGAGCTCCCAGCCGCCGTCCTCGCCGCGGCCATCGGCGTCGTTCGGAGCCACGCCATCGGGGTCATCGATCCCGCCGTCGAGGACCGCCAGGTTCTCCGGCTCGTCCAGCCGCGCCCCGACTTCGTCCAGCTCGGTTTGGTCGACCGTCAGCTGCGTGTCGAGGGATCGCTCCCCTTCCGGGTCGCCTGGGGCGTCGGGTGTGACCTCGTCAGTGGCGTCAAGCGCCTCGTCCCACGGCTCGACCGCCTCGGCACCCTCCTGCCCGCCGTCGCTCCCCACCTCGTCAGGTGACCACGTGTCGCTGCCGCTCATGGCGCCGAGCCTACGGCTCGCGAGCGACCGTCGCGCCGGCATCGCCCTCGCCGGACGGCGCCATCGGCCGGGCCGGTTCCTCGGGGTGGCCTTCGGGGGATCGGGCGGCGAGGAAGACGCCGGCGGTCATCACGACCAGGCTCAGCGCCTCGACCAGCGGAGAAAGGCCGTGGGCGGCCAGGTGCTCGCCGAAGAGGAAGCGCCCCATGGCGATGGCGACGAGGGGCTCGGCGACCGTGAGGACCGGAAGCGAGAAACGGAGATCGCCGGCCTGAAAGGCGCTCTGGGCCAGCAACATGCCGACGACGCCGGCCACGACGAGGACGTAGGGCGTCCAGGACGTCAGTACGGCGAACACGCCTTGGTCGAAAAGGCGGCCGGTCCGCTCGGCCAGCGCCGAGGTGTAGCCGTAGAGCACCCCGGCGCCGAGGCCCAGCAGGATGGCCCGGTGGCGGGGCGAGCGGCGGGCGACCACGACCGCGGCGCCGGTGATCAGCCCGACCAGCACGCTGACCACCACCCAGCCGGCGAGCGACGCCTGGGGGTGCCCGGGACCGGGACGGGCGGCGACGAGAAAGCCACTGATCCCGAGGACCACGATCAGTGCCCCCAGCCAGTCCGGGCGGCTCAGGCGGCGATGTTCGAGAATGGCGCCGGCGGGCAGGGCGAAGACCAGCCCGCTGAGGAGGAGTGGTTGCACCAGTGCCTGGGATCCCCGGCGCAGGGCCAGGAACTGGCAGAGGTAGCCGGCCGCGTCGGCCCCGTTTCCCAGCAGCCACCGGGGTTCGTGCATCAGACGGAACAGGAGCCCGGCGTGCACCGACAGCTCCCCTGGTTGGTCGGACGCCGCCTGGTGCTGGAGGGCCGACGCCAACGCGTAGAACAGCGCCCCCGCCAGCGACAGCACGACCACCGACGGCGGTGCGGACAGGCCTAGCTCACCCAGCGTGGAGCCGACGGCCACGGGATAGCTCTACCGTCGCCGCCGGTGGTCAAAACGCCGCCCGATCACGGTGCGGCTCGGTGAGGGCAGGGATTCGTCACGTGGCCCGCTGGCGCTGCTCCGTCAGGTAGGCGGCGACGGCCGGCCCGAATGCCTGCAATGCCCCGGCCAGGGCCCGGCCCAGCGCCGGCGCCGGCCAGTCCGGCGGGCACAGGGCGGCGGGGAGGCCGGGATCGTCGGCGACGGCCTGGTAGATCGGCAACGTGGCGGCGGCAAAGGCCCGAAAGGTGGCGGCGCCGGCGACCGCCCCCCTCGCCCGGGCCGATGCCGCTTCGGCCCGGCCGGTCAGTTGCCGGTACCAGGCGGCCAGGTCGTCGAGGGCCCACAGTTCGCCCGCCACCCGCCGGGCGTCGCCGGGGTCGAGCGCCAGCCATCCCGGAATAACCGACGCGTCGGCGGGAACTCGGTCGAGGATGTCGCCCAATTCCCGGCGGCGGTCGCTCGGGGCGATCACCAACCCACTGCGCAGGGTGCGGTAGCCGGCGATGTGGGCGGCGCGGCGGAACTCGTCGCGAAAGGGGCGTGACGACTCGGCGACGCTGACCAGCAGGGCGTGAAAGGAGCCGCTCCAGGTCTCGTCGGGGGACGACAAGGTGCCAGCGCGGCGCCGGTGGCCGGTGACCACGCGTTCCGAGGGCGAATAGGCCACCGTGCGCCCGCCCCGGTGGGAGTCCAGCCAACCGCCGCGGCGCATTCGCAGGATGGCGGATCGAGCCGCCCCTTCGGAGAGGCCGAGGTCGGAGAGGAGGGCGACGAGCGCGGGACCCGGCAGCGGCGGTTCCGGCGGCACCCGGGCCGCCCCGAGAACGAAGAGGATGAGCGAGGCGGGATGGCCCAACCGGCCATCGGCCCAATGTTGTGCTTGATCGCTCACGTTCGTATGTTACTATGAACAACGTGCGGGCGGGTGCCGAGGTGGTGGCCGAGGGGGCGCTGCCCTACGTGACCTATCTCGTCCTCCACGGTCAGGGAGTAGGCACGGTCGACGCCCTGGCGGCCGGCGCGGTGTTTCCGGTGGCCTTCCTCGGCTACCACTTCGCCCGCCGGCGCCGGTTGGACGGACTCGGCGTGATCATCCTGGCCACCATCGTCGCCGGTACGGGGCTGGCGCTGCTGTCCGGCAACTCCCGGCTCTACCTGGTCAAGGAATCCTTGCTGACCGGCGCCTTCGGCGTGTTCCTGCTGGGGTCGCTGCTCGCCCCGCGGCCGTTCATGTTCTACTCGGGCCGCAGGTTCGCCACCGACGGCTCCCCCGCCGGGCTGGCGGCGTGGGACAGCTACTGGCCCAAGTCGCCGACGTTTCGCCGGTCGCAGCGCGTCATGACGCTGGTGTGGGGTGTGGCGTTCCTGGGCGAGGCCGCCCTCCGGATCGTCGCCGCCTACACCCTGGACCCGTCAACCGTCGTGGCCCTTTCCGCCATCGTCCCCTTGGCCGTCGTCGGGCTGCTCATGATGTGGACCTTCGGCTACGCCCGGCGCACCACTCCCCGCAGTCGCGCCGAGGTGCTGGCCTACTCCTAAAGTCACCGGCATGGCGGTGTCCATCGAGCCCTATCTCGAGATCCGTGTCGCCCAACCCACGAGTTTCTCCCCGGACGGCTCCCGGGTGCTGGTGGCCTCCAACCTGACCGGCACCATGCAGCTCTACCGGGTCCCGACTGCCGGCGGGCCCCCGGAAATGGTCACCGCCGAGGACGAACCGGTGTCCGGCGTGTACCTCCCGACGGCAGATCGGGTTCTCGTCGCCATGGACCGCGGCGGCAACGAACGTCACCAGCTCTACCTGTGCGACGACACCGGAGGTCCCCTGACCGGCGTGGTGGTGGAACCGGAGTGGATCCACGCCCCTGGCGGCATCAGTCGCGATGGGAACCTCCTGTCCTACCGCTGCAACCGCCGCAACGGCGTCGACTTTGATGTCTATGTGCGCCGGCTGGACGACGGACACGAAGAGTGCGTCTTCGCCCCCGGGGGATGGGCCCAGCCGACGGCGTTCTCGCCCGACGGCCGCTGGCTGGGGGCGGTGCGCATGACGGAGCGCAACATGGACAACGACCTGTACCTGGTCGAAACGGGCGGCGCCGAAGTGATCTACGTCTCGCCGCACGACGACGACGCCGAGTTCAGCGGCCCGGCGTGGCTGGCCGACTCGTCCGGGTTCTATTTCGCCACCAACCAGGGCCGCGATACCACGGCCATCGCCCGGTACGACCTCACCTCACGATCGTGGGAGTACGTCCTGGACACCCACTGGGATGCCGCCTGCACCATCGATCAGTCCGGCACCCGGCTGCTGGTGACGACCAACGAGGATGGCTACACGCGCGGCCAGCTGTACCACCCGGCCACCCTGGCACCGATGGGATCGCTGCCGTTGCCGGGAACGGGCGTGGCCACCAGCTTCACCTTTTCCCGCGACGGCCGTTGGCTGGCCTATCACTTCACCTCGGCCACCGAGCCGGGCGACGTGTGGGTGGTCGACACCCACGACCTGAATGGGGCGCGCCGGCTCACCACCAGCCCCAACGCCGTCCCCACGGCGCTGATGGTTGAGCCCCGCCTGGAGCGCTTCGAGTCCTTCGATGGCGAATCGGTGCCCGTCTTCCTCTACCTTCCGCCCGCGCCGCGGCGCACCCCGCCGCCGGTGGTCGTCGTCATCCACGGCGGCCCGGAGGGCCAGTCGCTCCCCGGCTTCAATCCCATCGTCCAGTACCTGGTGGCCCGGGGCTATGCCGTGGCCGTTCCCAACGTCCGGGGATCGGTCGGCTACGGGAAGCGATACCACCACCTGGACGACGTCAGGAACCGCCTCGACTCGGTACGCGACCTGGCCGCCCTCCACGAGTGGCTGGCGATCCGGGGTGACGTGGACGGAAGCCGGGCGGCCCTGTATGGCGGCTCCTACGGCGGGTACATGGTGTTGGCCGGGCTGGTGTTCCAGCCCGAGCGGTGGGCGGCCGGCGTCGACATCGTGGGCATCTCCAGCCTGATCACGTTCCTGGAGAACACCTCCCCGTGGCGGCGGGCGTTCCGGGAACGGGAGTACGGCTCGCTGGAGCGGGACCGGGAATTCCTGGAGGAGGCGTCGCCCATCACCCACGTGGACCAGCTCCGGGCGCCCCTCCTGATCATTCACGGCGCCAACGATCCCCGCGTGCCGCTCTCGGAAGCCGAGCAGTTGCACCGCGCCCTGCAGGACAAGGGCGTCCGGTCCGAACTGCTGGTCTACCAGGACGAAGGCCACGGGTTACAGAAGCTGGCCAACCGGCTCGACGCCTATCCGCGGGTGGCGTCGTTCCTCGACGAGATCCTCGCTTAGAACAGGTGGGCGCCGCCGACGGCGGTCAGGTGCCACCCCTCTCGGAGCGCGCCCGGTTCGGCCAGCGCCACCGCGCAGCCTCCGAACCCGGCGCCGGTAAGGCGGGCGCCGAACACGCCGGGCGTGCGCTGCAGGCGGGCCACGAGGGCGTCGAGGGCGGGACTGGAGACCTCGAAGTCGTCTCGGAGGGACGCGTGGCTCTCGTCCATGATCGCCCCGGCCGCGGGCAGCTCCCCTCGGCCTAACGCGGCGGCGAAGGCCAGAACACGGGCGTTCTCGGTGACCACATGGCGAGCCCGCCGACGCAGCCGCGCCTCGGCGAGAGTCTCCACGTCGGCGCTCCTCGCCAGCCGGAGGGGGCCGATCAGCGCGGCCGCCGCCTCGCACTCAGCCCGGCGGGCGGCGTATGCCGACGTCGCCAGGCGGCGGCTCTGCCCGGAATGCACCGCGACCACGTCGGCCGCCTCGGGCAGCGGGACGGGGCGCGCGTCGTTGGTGGCACAGTCGATGAGCAGGGCATGGCCGGCGACGCCGGCGGCCGAAGCCAGTTGGTCCATGATCCCGCACGGGACGCCCGACGCCCGCTGTTCGGCCCGCTGGCACAGCTGGGCCAACGCCAGCGGCGGCCCGGCGAGCCCGAGGGCGCAGGCCACGGCGACCTCCAGCGCGGCGCTCGAGGACAACCCGGCGCCGAGCGGCAGGGTGGTGCGCACCTGTCCCCGGCCCCCGACCGCCGGTCGTACCTCGGCGACCACCGCCGCCACGTACTGGGCCCAGCCGGGCGTAAGGGCGGCCGGGTCGGCGACATCTATGCGTACCACGGCAGGCTCAGGGTCGTCGGCCGACACCAGCCGCACCTCGGGGCCGCCGGGGTCGAAGGTGACCGTCGTCCCGAGCTGCACGGCCATGGGCAGGACGTACCCGCCGGTGTAGTCGGTGTGGTCGCCGATGAGGTTGACGCGTCCCGGCGCGAACGCGCGGATCATGGCCGGAAGGCGCGGATCGCAGTGGCAGGTTGATCCGGGGCGAGATCGTTGAGCAACGCTCCCCCGCGACAGAACATCCGAACTTCCTCGCTGCGCCCTTCGGCGACGACGTCGCACATGGTGCAGGCTCGTGGCCGGCTCGTGTGGGTCAGATGCGGGCGAGGAGGTCGAGGACCGCGTCGAGTAC
>DATARN010000122.1:0-4964 GCA_036264135.1 Acidimicrobiales bacterium | reverse complement strand
AGGCCGTCGGCGCTGTTCGGCACGATGACGCTGATCAGCAGCAGGACACCGGTGACGATGTTCTGCACGTCGGCCGAGATGTTCTTGAGCGTCAGCGCCTCCTGGATACAGCCGACGATGACCACCGCCAGGACGACGCCGCCGATGGAGCCCCGGCCGCCGAAGATGGACACTCCGCCGAACAAGACGATGGTCACCACCGTCAGCTCGAGGCCGGTGCCGGCGTCATAGCGGGACGTGGCGAAGCGCAGCGTCCACAAGATCCCGGCGAAGGCGCTGATGACCCCGCTTAGGACGAACAGGTTGAACTTGATGCGCTCCACCCGGATACCGGAGAACTGGGCCGCCTCGGACTGCAGGCCGATGGCGAAGATGGAGCGTCCCACAACGGTGGCGTGCAGGATGATGCCGAAGACCACGGCCAGGACCACGAAGATCCCGATCGAGTACGCCAGCTTGGTGTGGGGGATGGGGACAACGCCGATCTTCGTGAGCCACGTTGGGAAACCGGTCACCGAGCCCGTCCCGAGGATGATCTCGGCGATGCCCCGGTACAGCGTCAGGGTGCCGATCGTGACTGCGATCGACGGCAGTTTCATCCTGGTGACGAGGAAGCCGTTGAGGGTCCCGCCGGCCACGCCGACCGCCAGTACGACGACCATCGCCAGCCCGATGGGCCATCCGTGGTGGAACAGGTATCCGAGCAGGGTGCTCGACAGCCCGAGCATCGACGCGACCGACAGGTCGATCTCGCCGGTCATGATGATCAGCGTCATGGGCAGGGCCATGATGGCGATCTCGCCCATGTTGAGGCCGATGTAGAAGATGTTGGTCGACGTCATGAAGTGGGGGACCCGAGAGCCGTAGAGCAACACGGCGACGAGACAGACGACGAGCGCCGACTCCCACCGCAGCAGCCCCCGCCACCCGGCGACCGGGCCGCCACCGGTTTGATCAGACAACACGGCGCTCCCCCCTGGTGGCCTGCATCCGCGCCACCCGCTGGCCGAGCCAGCGGTCAAAGGCGATGGCGGCGAGGAGCAGCGCCCCGGCCACCGCCTGGTTCCAGAAGGAGGACACCTTGGCGGCGACCAACGCCTGGTTGATGGTGTTGAGCAGCAGGGCGCCGAGGGCGGCGCCGAGGACGGTCCCGCTGCCCCCGAAGATGGCCACGCCCCCGACGACCACGGCGGCGACAACGAGCAACTCATAGCCCGATCCCGCGGTGGAGTTGACGGTCGCGAACTCCGAGATGAACAGGGCGCCGCCGAGGCCGGCCAGGCCCCCGCTGATCAGGAAGGCGGTGAACACCCGCTTGCCGATCGGTACGCCGGCGAGGGCGGCCGCCTCGGGGTTGGAGCCGATGGCGTACAGGTCGCGGCTGGAGCGGAACGACCGCATCGAGTAGCCGACCACTGCGACGACGGCGACCACGATCAGCGCCAGCAAGGGCACCCCGAGGACCGTCTTGTACCCGAGGGATTGAAAGGCCTTGGGGATGCTGGTCGGGTCGATCTGCTTGCCGGAAACGATGCGGGCATCGATTCCCCGCACGATGTACAAGGCGGCGAGGGTCACCACCAAGCTGGGCACCCGGGTCACGGTGGTGATCAGGCCGATAATGGCGCCGCACAGCAGGCCGATCCCGATGCCGAGGGCGAAACCGGCGATTATCGGCGTGTGGGGATGGTGGACGAACAGGTTGCCGACCAGGTAAGCGGATAACCCGAGGACCGATCCGACGGACAGGTCGACGTTGCGGGTGATGATGACGAGCGTCTCGCCGACGCCGAGCAGGGCGATGATGGCCGCCCCGTTCAGGAGCTGCTGGATGCTGAGTGAGCTGCCGAACTCGTGGTTCTTGAAGTAGGTGAGGACGAACACCACCACGATGGCGACCGCGATGCCGATCTCGCGGGCCCGGAGCAGCCTCTCGGCCCGGCGGACGCCGGTCGGCGTCGGGGTCGGGGTCGGGGTCGGGGGGCTGACGGCGACGCTCATGCCACCGCCACCTTCTGGCCGGTGGCGGCGCGCATGATGGACGCCTCGTCGGCCGCGGCCCGGGACAGCTCGGCCACCAGCCGCCCCTCCCGTAGCACCAGGACCCGGTCGGCCATATGTAGGACCTCGGGGAGCTCGGAGGAGATCATGAGGACGCCGACGCCGTCGGCGACCAACCGGTCGAGGAGGCGGTGCACCTCCACCTTGGTGCCCACGTCGATGCCCCGGGTGGGCTCGTCGATCACCAGCACCGAGGGCTGGCGGGCCAGCCACTTGGCCAGCACGACCTTCTGCTGGTTGCCGCCCGAAAGGGTGGCCACCGGGTTCTTCATACGGCCGAACTTCAGCTGCAAGGTGCGGCCCCACGTGGTGGCCAGGTCGCGTTCCCGGGCCCGGCGGATCAGGCCGTGGCGGCGGAGGCGGGTCAGGGAGGCCAGGGCCACGTTGTGGTCGATGCTCATGTCCATGACCAGGCCCTGCTGGCGCCGATCCTCGGGGACGAGCGCCATGCCGGCCGCCATGGCCTCCCGGGGCGACGCCCCGGTTAAGGGCTGGCCGTTGACGACGACCGTCCCGGCGTCGCGGTGGTCGATGCCGAAGATCGCCCGGGCCACCTCGCTGCGGCCCGCGCCCACCAGCCCGGCCAGGGCCACGATCTCACCGCGGCGGACCTGGAACGACACGTCATCGAAGACACCCTCCCGGGACAGGCCGGCTACCTCGAGCACGACTTCGCCGGGCTCGGTCGGGGTCTTGGGGAACAAGGCGTCGATGTCGCGCCCCACCATCGAACGGATGATGTCGTCGATGGTGAGGTCCTCGATGGGCGCCTCCCGGACGAACCGGCCGTCTCGCATGATGGTGACGCGCTGGCATATGGCGAAGACCTCCTCCAGGCGGTGCGAGATGAACAGCACCGCCGCTCCGCCGGCCCGCAGGGTCCGCACCACGTCGAACAGCCGGTTGACCTCGACCGAGGTAAGCGCGGCGGTCGGCTCGTCCATGACGATGATGCGGGCCTGGAACGAGATGGCCTTGGCGATCTCGACGATCTGCTGGTCGGCGACCGACAGCCCCCGCGCCGGGCGGCTCGGGTCGAGCTTCACCCCAAGGCGGGCGAAGACGTCCTCGGCGTCACGCTGCATCCGAGCTCGGTCGATCCGCCGCCCACCGGCGAGCGGCTGGCGGCCCATGAAGATGTTCTCCGCAACGGAGAGGTCGGGGAACAGGGTCGGCTCCTGGTAGATGATCGACACTCCAGCGGCCCGCGACGCCGCCGGTCCGGGCAGCGTCACCTCCTGGCCGTCAATAACCAGCCGTCCACTGTCGGGCTGGTGAACCCCGGCCAGGATCTTGACCAGCGTCGATTTGCCGGCGCCGTTCTCGCCGAGCAGGGCGTGGGCCTCCCCGGGGTACAGGGTGACGGATCCCTCGATCAGGGCCCGCACCGCCCCGAAGCTCTTGGTCGCCTTGTCGAGCACCAGTAGCGGCGGCCGGGAGCTGGCCGCCAGCGGTGCGACGGCCGGGCTATCGGCCATGTCGTCTCCGCCCGCGCTCGACGGCGGGACCGGTGTTCCTCGTGCGCAACGCACCCCCCTGAGGTTGTTGGAACGTTTCAATCGGTTGTGGGCAAAGCATAGTCGTCAAGCCCAAGATGTCAATAAGTTTGTGTACAGGTATGCAGGTGGGGCCGCTTGCTGCCGTTTGAGACGTTTCAGTGGTAGCTTCCCGTCGGGTGGATGACGGGGGACAACCCTCCGCCCCGAGTGTCGTCGGCAGACCGCCACCAGGTCGGCGATGGGGGCCGCGACCGGGAAGGACAACGGGGCTGGCTGTGGGCATGAAAGACGTGGCACGCCGGGCAGGGGTGTCGCTCGGAACGGTGAGCAACGTGCTGAATCGCCCCGATCTGGTCGCGCCCGACACCCGCCAGCGGGTCCTCGACGCTATCGACGCGCTCGGCTTCGTGCGTAACGAATCGGCTCGTCAGCTCCGAGCCGGGCGCAGTCGCACGATCGGGCTAGTGGTGCTCGATGTATCCAACCCCTTCTTCACCGACGTCGCCCACGGAGCCGAGTCGGCGGCCGCGGAGAACGGTTCCGTAGTCATGTTGTGCAACAGCGGGCAACGCCCCGAATGGGAGGGGCGCTATCTCGACCTCCTCGAGGAGCAAAGGGTCCAAGGGGTACTTATCACGCCGGTCGGCACGGACTACTCCCGCCTGGAGTTGTTGGCGGCGCGTGGCACGCCGGTTGTGTTGGTCGACCGAGGGTCGGACAGTGCCAACTGGTGCTCGGTGGCCGTCGACGACATCCTCGGGGGACGGCTGGCTGCGAGCCATCTAATCGAACAGGGCCATCGGCGCATCGCCTTTGCCGGCGGCCCACTCTCCCTTCGCCAGGTCGCAGAGCGTCGCCTCGGGGCAACCGAAGCCCTCGCCGCGGCGGGGCTCGATCCCGCCGCCCTCCGTGACATCGAAACTCCGGCGCTTACCTTGGGTGACGGTCGGGCGGCTGGCGACCGCATCCTGGATATCGCCGAGGCTGACCGGCCGACCGCGGTCTTTTGTGCCAACGACCTGCTCGCCCTCGGTGTGCTTCAGGCGGTCACCGGCCGGGGAGCCCGCGTCCCCCGTGACCTGGCGATCATTGGCTACGACGACATCGACTTCGCGGCGGCGGCCACGGTCCCGCTCTCGTCGGTGCGCCAACCCCGGGAGTCCATCGGGCGCACGGCCACCGAGCTCCTGCTTGACGAGGCCCGGGCAGCCGCCGGCCACCAGCACCGCCGGGTGATCTTCAAGCCCGAGCTGGCCATCCGGGCGTCGAGCCTCTTGCGCCGTCGCCCACGCTCCTCAGCCGCCCCCAGGGGACGAGCGCAGGCGGCGAACGACTAGTAGGCAACGGTCATGGACCTCATCGGGGGTGCGGCGTAGCCAGGTTGCTTTCATGAAACTGGCGAGT
>DATARN010000106.1:0-4101 GCA_036264135.1 Acidimicrobiales bacterium | reverse complement strand
GTGCTGCGGGCCGTCGCCGGCCGTGACCCCGGTCCACATCGAGGTGTACGGGTTCATGCGCTCCCCGGTCGACGAGCGGGGCAGGAGCTGCAGGAACACCTCGAGGTCCGACCAGGTGGGCAGCACCTTCTCGATCCCCATCACCGTGATGAGGGTGTCGGGCAGGGTGAGGCACATGCGGCCGTTGCCCTCCGATTCCACCACCGCGATGGTGCCGGCGTCGGCGATGGCGAAGTTGGCGCCGCTGATGGCCACCGGGCTGACCAGGAACTTGGCCCGTAGGTGGGCGCGGGCCGCCTCGGCCAGCACGGCGGGCTCGTCGGTGAGGGTTCGGGCCACCCCCGGCATCTCCCGCAGGAAGATGTCGCGGATCTCGCCGCGGTTCTTGTGGATGGCGGGGACCAGGATGTGCGACGGCTTGTCGTGGCCGAGCTGCACGATGAGCTCGGCCAGGTCGGTCTCCACCGCCTGGATGCCTGCGGCGGCCAGGGCGTCGTTGAGGCCGATCTCCTGGGTCGCCATCGACTTCACCTTGATGACCTCGCGGGCGCCCGTGGCCGCCACGATCCTGGTCACGATGTCGTTAGCCTCGCCGGCGTCGCGAGCCCAGTGGACCTGGCCGCCGGCGGCCACCACGTTGGCCTCGAGCTGTTCGAGCAGCTCGGGGAGGCGGGCCATGGCCTGGGCCTTGATCTCGCTGCCCGCCGTGCGGAGCTCCTCCCAGTCGGGGCACTCGGCGACGACCTTGGCCCGCTTGGCCCGGATGGTCCCCATGGCCCGGCCCAGGTTGCGCCGCAACTGGGTGTCCTGCAGCGCCTCGTGCGCCGCCTCCGGGAAGCTGCGGTCGCCCTGCAGTTCTCCCCGCCCGTGGGGCATCCCGATGAAGGTGGTCGTCACGCCGGCGCCACCTGATGGTCCCGGGTGCTGGCCAGGATCTCGGCCAGGTGGACGGTCCGAGCCCGGCCCCCGGCCCGGCTGAGCCCGCCGGCGAGGTGCATCAGGCACGACGAGTCCCCGGCGGTCACGAACTCGGCACCGACCGACGCGATGGCCGCCATCTTGTCGGTCAGCATGGCGGAGGACACGTCGGCATTCTTGACCGCGAACGTGCCCCCGAAGCCGCAGCACTGGTCTGCGGCGGGCAACTGGACCAGGTCGATGCCGGCCACGGCCCGCAGCAACGCCAGCGGGGCGTCGCCCACCCGCAGCAGCCGCAGCGAATGGCACGTCGGGTGGTAGGTGACCCGGTGCGGGAAGTAGGCGCCGACGTCGGCCAAGCCCAGCTCCCCGACCAAAAGCTCCGACAGCTCGAAGGTGCGCGCCGCCACCGCCTCCGCCCGCGCCGCCAGCGCCTCGTCGCCGGCCGCCCGGGCCGCCTCGGCGTGCTGGTGGCGCACCGAGCCGGCGCACGATCCCGACGGCGTCACGATCGCCGCCGCCCCGTCGTGCAGCGCCCGCTCGAACACCTCCACATGATGGCGGACCAGCCGGTAGGCGTCGGCCTGGTACCCGGTGTTGGTGTGCATCTGGCCGCAGCACGTCTGGTCGGCGGGGAAGACGACCTGGTGGCCGAGGCGCTCGAGGACGGCCACGGTCGCCCGGCCCACCCTCGGGTAGACGACGTCGGCCAGGCAGGTGACGAACAGGGCGACCTTCACGCCGGGAGCGCCCCCTCGAGGGCCGCCTTCGGTGCCCCCGCCAGCCGCCGGGCGGCGGCGTCCCACTGCCGGCGGTCACCGGTCGGCTGGTAGCGGATGAGCACCACGTTGGCCCGCACCAGGTCCCGCATCTCGGCCAGGCCGCCGGCCAGCGCCCCCACCGCCCGGGCCTGGACGAGCACGTTGCCGAGGGCCGACGCCTCGACCGGGCCGGCGACGACCGGCAGCCCGCAGGCGTCGGCGGTCAGCTGGCACAACACGGCGTTGCGGGAGCCGCCGCCCACCAGGTGCACGGTCTCCACGGCCCGCCCGGACAGCTCCTGGGCCGCCTGCACCGCCCGACGGTAGGCGAGGGCCAGGCTGTCGAGGATGCAGCGCACCACCGCCGCCTGGTTCTCGGGCGGGGTCTGGCCGGTTGCGGCGCAGCGCTCGGCGATGCGGGCCGGCATGTCGCCGGGGGCCAGGAAGACGGGGTCGTCGGCGTCCACGAGGGCGGCGAACGCCGGCGCCCGGGCGGCGCCGGGGAGCAGGGTCGCCAGGTCGGCGGGCAGGCCGTGGTCGTTCCAGGTGCGCAGCGACTCCTGGAGCAGCCACAACCCCATGACGTTGCGGAGGAAGCGGATGGTGCCGTCGACGCCGACCTCGTTGGTGAAGTTGGCGCCCCGGCTGGCCTCGCTCAGCACCGGGCCGGGTAGCTCCAGGCCGACCAGCGACCAGGTGCCGCACGAGATGTAGCAGCAGGTTTCGCCCTCGGCGGGCACGGAGACGACCGCCGAGGCGGTGTCGTGCGAGCCGACCGCGGTCACCGGCGCCGTCAGCCCGGTGCGGTTCGCCACGTCGGCGGCGAGGACACCGACGGGTTCACCGGGACGCCGCAGGGGTGGGAAAAGGGGGCCGGGGATGCCGAGGGCGGCCATCAGGTCACCCGACCAGGTGCCGGCCCGGACGTCGTAGAGCCCGGTGGTCGAGGCGTTGGTCAGCTCGGCACCGATCTCACCGGTCAGCCAGTAACCGAGCAGGTCCGGGATCATGAGCAGTGTCCGGGCGGCCAGAAGGGCCGGCGACCCGGACGCCGCCGCCAGCTGGAAGATGGTGTTGATGGGCAGCAGTTGCACGCCGCTCATGGCGTACAGCTCGGCGGGGGGGACCACGGCGAGGACCTGCTCCATGACCCCGGTGGTGCGGGCGTCGCGGTAGTGGATCGGGTTGCCGATCAGGGCTCCCGACTCGTCGAGCAGGCCGTAGTCGACTCCCCACGAGTCGATGCCGATGCTGGCCACCGGACCCGCCTCCCGGCCCGCGGCCCGCAGGCCGTCGAGGACCCCCCGGTAGATCGCCAGGATGTCCCACTGCAGGGAATTCCTGACGAGGACCGGGTCGTTGGGGAACCGGTTGACCTCGGTGAGCTGCAGCCGTTCGCCGTCGACGCGCCCGACCATGACCCGACCGCTGGACGCCCCGAGGTCCACGGCGGCCACCGCGGCCGGGCGCGGTCCGGGGTGGGAAACCACCCCCGACCGCGGTGCCCCCTCGGTCACTAGCCGATCTCGATGAGCTCGACGCCCAGCAGGTCGGCGGCGGCCTTCAGGTCGGCGACCAGATGCCCGGTGCCGAGGGCCCAGTGGTGGGCGACGCCCGACGCGCTCCACCGGTCGGTCCATTCGCCGGGGTCGCAGCCGAAGTCGACGCGCGAGGTGGTGTTGCCGATGGCCAGGAGGGGTCCGGGCACGACCTGGCCCTCCGACGCCACGAAGACGAAGCTGCCGTCGCGCCGCTGGCCGATGCCGAACGCCGTGACCGGGCCGTGGCGCACGTCGAACTCCACCGAGACCCCAAAGCCCCGCTTGCCGTGGTAGGTCCCGAGGCCCCGCAGCAGGGGCCGCTGGTCGCTGATGGCCAGGTGGGCCGGGCCGTCGTGGCCCATCTCCACCACGCCGTCGCGGAAGTTCAGGGCCTGGAGCTCGGTGAACGATCCGCCGCCGCCCAGCCGGTCGACGATGAGCATGGCCAGCGAGGTGCGCAGCTCGTACTCGCCGGCGGCGGGAATGCCCCGGGCGGTGAGCAGCGAGGCGCCGAGGATCATGCCCGCTCCCAGGCGTTCGTGGATCTCGCCCGCCAGGCCCCGGTGGTAGTAGGCCAAGCTGTCGAGGGAGAAGTCCTCGACCAGGCGGTCGAGGGCCACCGACACCCGGGCCGCCCACCGGAAGTCTTCGGGGTTGACGCTGTCGTCGAGCTCGAAGACCTGTGCGCCCAGCGCCATGCGGTCGGCGACGTCGTTGTCATCGACCGCCTCGGCGCGGACGCGCAGGTCATCGAACTCGAGGACCTCGACGTGGCCGCCCAAGTTGGCGGTCACCAGGGTGAGGTCGGTCGACACGTCGAGCATGCCGGGGTACAGGTGGCCCATCAGGCCGTGGCGCCCGTGGCGCAGGGCGCCGCGCAC
>DATARN010000068.1:0-3764 GCA_036264135.1 Acidimicrobiales bacterium | reverse complement strand
CGGGTGATCGTGATGCGCAGCGCCGCGGGAGACCTGCTCCCGTTGCGACCGGAACGGTGGCTGGGCGAGGCCGACGGAGCCGAAGCGCGGTTGCTGGGCACGGTGGTCGGACCGGTCCTCGACGTGGGCTGCGGGCCGGGGCGGGTGGTGTCCGCCCTCAGCCGGAGGGGCATCCCCGCCCTCGGCGTCGATCCCGCTCCGGCCGCCATCGACCTGGCCCGCGGGCGGGGGGCGGCGGTGTTGCAGCGGTCGGTTTTCGACCGGCTGCCGGGGGAAGGCCGCTGGCGCACGATCGTGTTGCTCGACGGCAACGTGGGCATCGGCGGCGACGTCCTTCGCCTCTTGCTCCGCTGCCGGAGCCTGATTGCGGCGGACGGCACGGTCCTGGTCGAGCTGGAGGGCCCGGGGAGCGGCATCCGGCGCTGTCAGGTCCGCTTGGAGTGCGACGCCGAAACGGGGCCGTGGTTCCCGTGGGCCGTGGTCGGCGTCGACGCCATCGGCGGTCTGGCGGCCGGCGCCGGCCTGCGGCTCGCCGACGTGGAAACGGCGGCCGGCCGGTGGGTGGCTCGATTGGAGTGCAACCATGCCGTGGCGTGACCGGCTGACAACCGATCCCGAGGCGGCCCTTCGCCAGGGTCCATTCCGCAGCTGGCTCCGCGACGAACGCCTGGCGGCGTGGCTCGGCGCGGCGCTCGGGATCCTGTTCACGGTCTGCTTCGTCACCGGCCTCTTTTCCCACCTCCAGCAGCACCCGCTGCCGTGGCTGCCGGTTCCCCGCCGCCCTGCCGGGCTGTACCGGGTCACCCAGGGAGTGCACGTGGCCTCCGGGATCGCCGCCGTCCCCGTGCTGCTCGCCAAGCTGTGGGTGATCTGGCCCCGGTTGCTGGCGTTCCCGCCGGTTCGCCGGCTGGCCGACGTGGTGGAGCGGGCAGGGTTGCTGGCCCTGGTGGGGGGCGGGGTGTTCATGGTGTTCACCGGTGTCGCCAACATCGCCCAGTGGTACCCGTGGCGGTTCTCGTTCACCGCCTCCCATTACGAGGTGGCGTGGATCACGATCGGCGCCCTGGTGGCCCATCTCGGCGCCAAGTGGGCCGTCACCCGCCGCGCCCTGGCGCGGTCCCGGCCCCGGCTCAACGAGGCGGACCCCGCCCTCGACAGCGTCGCCGAACCGGCCCACGCCGGCCTCAGCCGCCGGGGCTTCCTGGCGACGGTGGCGGCGGCGTCGGGCGTGCTGAGCGCGACCACCATCGGCCAGACGCTGCCCGGCCTGCGGCGCCTGGCCCTGTTGGCGCCCCGTGACCCGGCGGTGGGGCCCCAGGGCCGGCCGGTCAACCGGAGCGCCCGCAACGCCGGGGTGATCGCCGCCGCCACGTCGCCCGATTGGCGGCTCACCGTCGCCGGTCAGGTCCCGCGCCCGTTGACATTCACCCGCGACGAGGTGCTGGCCCTGCCCAGCCACGAGGCGACCCTTCCCATGGCCTGCGTCGAGGGCTGGAGCTACTCGGCGGTCTGGCGCGGCGTGCGCCTGCGCGACCTCCTGGCCATGGCGGGCGCCCGCGCCGATGCCGCGGTCAGCGTGGAGTCGCTCGAGCAGGGGTCGATCTACCGCACATCGTTTGTGAACCATTTCCAGGCCCACGATGCCGACACCCTGCTCGCCACCCACCTCGACGGCCAGGAATTGGCCCTCGACCACGGGTTCCCGTTGCGGCTCGTCGGACCCGACCGGCCGGGGGTGAATCAGACCAAGTGGATAACCCGGGTGGTGGCCACGTGAACCGCCGGCGGGGTCCGTTGTTCTGGGCCTCGGCCGTCGCCGGCTGGGCGATCATCGGGTGGGGCGTCCGCGGCGCGTTGATCCACCATCTCGACACCAAGCCGCCCGACCTGGTCCGCTTCTTCCTGGCCGGTGACATCATCCATGACCTCATCTTCGCCCCGGTGGTGCTGGGAGCCGGAGTGGCCGTCGCCTGGCTGGTCAGGGGCCGCTGGCGGGCGCCGGTGCAGGCGTTTCTGATCATCGCTGGGTGTGCCGCCCTGTTTGCCTGGCCGGAGATCCGCGACTACGCCCGGGTCAACCACAACCCGTCGTCACTCCCGCACAACTACACCGCCAACCTCCTCGTGGTGGCGGGCGCGGTGCTCCTGGGGGTGTTGGTGGTCACCTGGCTTCACCGGCGCCGGGGGACCCGCGTTCGGCGGGCCCCCGACACCGGCGTCGGTTAAGGCAGGACTTGGATCGATGTCGAGGCCACCGAGGTATCCCGGCTGAGGGAGGTCGTCATGTCGGTCTCGATGAGGCTGGGCGCCAGATGGGGGAGGGTGCGGTTGGGCCGCAGGGTGACGGCCAGGGCGGCCGAGGCCCCCGGAGCGCCGGGCGTGCTGGCGACCACCAGGCCGCTGTCCGGCGAGGGGGTGGGCAGGCCGGTGAAGTTGCTGCCGGCCGTACCGTCGGCGTTCTCGGCGCCGGTGTTGAGCGGCAACCCCGGATCGGCGACCGTCTGGTAGGCGTAGCTCACGTCTTCGCTGCCGTTGGCCCCGAGCCACACCTGGAACTTCTCCAGGGTCGTGGTGCCGTAGACGTGGACGTTCCACTGCACGACCGTCCAGAAGTTGACGCCGTCGGTCAGGGCGCCGATGTAGAAGCCCTGGCCGGCGATGGTGCCGTTTCCCCCGTCGAGGTCGGTCCAGAATGGTGCCAGGACGCCGTTGGGCGGGGTCGGATCGGGGAAGTGCTGCGGCAGCGGGGTGATGTCGTTGCCGGTGCCCCCGCCCGCGATCAGGTAGCCGTCGGACACGATCCCGAGCTTGTTGTAGGTCACTCCGGCGAACTGGAACGGGTGGCTCAGGGTGAAGTTGCTGATGGTCTCGTCGCCCATGGGCCGCAGCGGGAGGCCGATGCCGCCGAGGTCCAGGAAGCCCCCCGCCGGCGTGGTCCCCGTGCTGATCTGGGGGTCGGGCGGCCGGGCCGGGGCCAGGGTCGTCGGGGGCAGCGTCTCGGTGTCCCGGCCCGTCTTGGTGGCCCCGGGGGTGGCCGATTGCAGCACCAGGTTGTCCGACCAGGTGGTGCTCAGGTTCACCGTCGCCGGCTGCAGGGAGTTGTTCTGGGCCACCGCGGTGCAGGTGCTGTTCTGGTTGGCGGAAAGATGGATGACCTTCACGTCACAGTTGGTCGTCAGGCTCACCGATCCCGCGGCCGGGGCACTCGGGTTGAAGGCCACCGGCAGGTGCAGGTGGCGACTGCCGCCAAGCTGGGTGAGGTCGATCTGCCCGGTGTACCAGGTACCCACCGTGCCCTTGGTGGCGTCGATCGAGATGGTGAGGGTGACCGTCCCGCCGGGGGGCGCATTGAAGACGCTGGGCGTCACGGTGATGGCACCCGCCAGGTCGGAGGTCGCCTTGACTTGGAAGACGATGGGGTGGGCGGTCACGTTCTTGAACGTCCGGCTGGTGGTGACCCGGCCCGGTAGGGCGGGGTCGTAGACCGACGGCTCGTTCAGGTCGATGCGGTGGATGGGATCGGCGAGCACCGCGTCCATCTGGCTGCGGGTGACGTCGAGCGTGAGGCCGGGGTCGACGACACCCGCCAGGTCAACGCGCCCGCTGCCCTGGCTGAACACCCCCGCTGGGGTAACCCCGTCCGCCTCGACCACGTTGCGGTTGGCGGTCGTCATGAGGGCCGACTTCACCTGGGCGGCACTGAAGGTGGGATGGAGGGCGAAGACGAGGGCGGCGGAGCCGGTGATGTGGGGCGCCGACATCGA
>DATARN010000055.1:0-13951 GCA_036264135.1 Acidimicrobiales bacterium | reverse complement strand
CCTTCGATGGCGCTGAAGTGCACGAACACATCCGGGCCGCCCTGCTGGGCGATGAAGCCGTAACCCTTTTCAGAGTTGAACCACTTCACGTGTCCCGTTGCCACAAGCAATCCCTCCTTTCTCGGCCGCCGGGGCTCCTGTACGCATTGGCCCGGACCGACCTCCGGCTGTCGCCGGGAGGGAACTGCTCGACCTGCGATGCTGCGCCCTCGGCGGGAAAGGTAGCACGGAGAAACGAACGGAGCGGACTCCGCGTTAGCCCGATACCAGGGCCTTGAGCTCCGCGATTAGCACACCAATGACAGCCCCTTGTTCAGGAACCTTAAGACCATCTGCCGCCGGGCTGATATCGACTGTCACCAAGCTCCCGCCCGCCTCGGGAACGAGAGACAGGCGACAAAAACACGGCGCCGGTTCCCACAGGTACAGCTCGAGCAGATACGGCTCGTCGGCCACCAGGATGTCGCCCAACCCGTAGGCGGCCAGGAAGAGCGCTTCGAACGCCTCGGCCGGCAGGCACTCGATGGAGAAGCTTTCGTCCTCGTCCTCGTCGACGTCGACATCGGCGCCGGGCGGCGGGGCCACCGCTGCCGGCGGCGGCTCCCATGTCGCCTCGATTTGCGCCAGCGCCTCGTTGACGAGGCTCATCTGGGCGTCGCGCCCACCGCCGTGGAGGTCGGGGTGCAGCTCCTTGGCCAGCCGCCGCCGAGCGGCGCGGGCGTCGGCAATGGACGAGCCGGGGTCCAGGCCGAGCACCGCCCACGGGTCATTCACCGTCACACGGCAACGGTAGCGTTGCCGCCATGGTTCGCCAGGTGGCGGTCGTCCCTCACACCCATTGGGATCGGGAGTGGTATCTGCCGTTTCAGGCGTTCCGATTGGGTCTGGTGCAGGTGCTCGACGAGTTCCTGCCGGTACTGGAATCCGACGAGGCGTTTGACCGCTTCCTGCTCGACGGTCAGATGGCGGTGGTCGACGACTACCTCGAGTTGCGGCCCCACGCCGCGCCGCTCCTGGAGCGGCTGGCCGCGGCCGGACGGCTGCTGGTCGGCCCCTGGTACATCCTGATGGACGAGTTCCTCGTTTCCGGGGAGACGATCATCCGCAACCTCCAGCGGGGACTCGAACGGGCCGCCGATTTCGGCGGGGCCATGGCGGTGGGCTACCTGCCCGACATGTTCGGCCACATCGCCCAGATGCCCCAGCTGCTCCGCCAGGCCGGCTTCGACCACGCCGTGGTGTGGCGCGGCGTGCCGGCGGCGGTGGATCGAACCGCCTTTTGGTGGCGGGGGCCGGACGGCTCCACCGTGCGGGCCGAATACCTCCTCCTCGGGTACAGCAGCGGCGCCGCCATGCCGGCCCGGGGTGACGACCTGGTCCGCCGGGTGGACGCCTACCTGGCGGAGTTCGGCGAGTTCTCCCTCGCCGCCGACGCCCCGGTGCTGTGGATGAACGGCACCGACCACCAGGCACCGCAACCATGGCTGGGCGCCACCCTGGCCGAGGCCAACGCCGGCCAGGATCGCTACCACTTCGCCGTCAGCTCCCTCCCCGAGTACCTGGCCAAGGCACCGGTCGACGGACTGGACACCTGGGACGGCGAGTTGCGGGCCGGGGCCCGGGCCAACTTGTTGATGGGCGTGGCGTCGAACCGGGTCGACGTCAAGGCGGCGGCGGCCCGCACCGAGCGGGCCCTCGAGCGGGTCGCCGAACCGCTGTGCGCCCTGTGGCTGCCGCCCGAGCAGTGGCCGGAGGCCGAGCTGCGGGTGGCGTGGACGGAGGTCATCCGCAACTCGGCGCACGACTCGATCTGCGCCTGTTCCCACGACATGGTCGGCGCCGCCGTCCGCCACCGCTTCGACGAGGCCTGGAGCATCGCCGAAGGGCTGCGCCGGCGGGCGCTGCGCTCGGCGGGCGCGGTGATGGGGGTCACGGGACCGGTGGTGGTCAACCCCTCGGCGCGGGCCCGGGGCGGGGTGGTGGAACTGGTCGTCCCCGGTGACGGGCCCGTGGCCGGCGGCCAGGTGCTGGAGTCGGTACCGGCAGCGGTGGTCGAGCGGGCGGGAACGGGGGCGGAGCGAGGCCGCCTGCTGGGGGCGCTGGCAGCCGAGGGGTTCCGGCCCGACGAGGCGGGCGAGATCGGGCTCACCGTCGATGACACCGGCGTCGAACTGGGCTTCGTCACTGCCCCGGTCCGCCGGCCCGACCTGCGGGGTGCGGCCATCCTGGCCGAGGCCGAGGTCCAGGCCGGCGCCCACCCCGACCGCCCGCTGCGCATCCGCGCCGAGCGCGCCGGATGGCAGCGGGTCTTGGTGCACGTTCCCGAGGTTCCGGGATTCGGGTGGGGGGCGTGGGAACCGGCGCCGTTGACGGTGCCGCCGGTGAACGCCATCACCGGGGGCGGCCTCACCAACGGCCGCCTGTCCGTGGCGGTCGACGACACCGACGGCACGTGGTCGATCACCCCCGCCGGCGGCCCGCCGCTCGCCGGCCTCGGCCGCCTGGTCGACGCCGGCGACGCCGGCGACACCTACAACTACTCCCCGCCACCGGACGACCGGGTCATATGCCGGCCCGACGCCGTGGCGGTCGAGGTGCACGAAGCGGGGCCGGTGCGGGGCGTGATTCGGGTCACCCGCAGCTACCGCTGGCCGGACCACCTGGCCGGTGGGAGCCGGGCCGGGGAGCAGCCCACCGCGGTGGTCACCGACTTGGAGCTGCGGGCCGGTGAGGAGCTGCTGCGGGTCACCACCTCCTTCGACAACCGCAGCCGCGACCATCGCCTGCGGGCGTGGTTCCCCCTCCCGACCGCCGCCGACCACTCGCAGGCCGAATGCGCCTTCGCGGTCGTCACCCGGGGCCTCTCGGCCGAAGGGGGCCCCCAGGAGTTCGGGCTGCCCACCTTCCCGTCACGCCGCTTCGTCTCCGCCGGCGGGCTGACCGTCCTGCACGAAGGGCTGTTGGAGTACGAGCTGGTCGCGGGGGGTACGGCGCTGGCGCTCACCCTGCTGCGGGCCACCGGCATGCTGTCGCAGGCCGCCATGGCGTACCGGGACAACCCCGCCGGACCGACCATCGCCCTGGAGGGGCCCCAGATGCAGGGCCCGATCACCGTCCGCTACGCCCTCCACGTGGGCGACGGCGACCCCTACGCCCTGGCGGACCAGGCGTGGGTGCCGCTCGAGGTGGTCGAGGGTGCCGGTCTCGTCCCCGGTCCCCCACGCGGACAGGTGCTGGCGGTGGCCGGCGCCGAGGTGTCGGCGTTGCAGCGGGTCGGGGGGCGCCTGGAGCTGCGGGTGTTCAACCCGTCCCCCGCCGGGACCACGGTCACCGTGGGAGACCGGGCGGGGTGGCTGGTGGACCTCCGCGGGGCACCGCAGGAGCGGGTTGAACAGTCGTTCTCGTTGCCGCCGTGGGGCATCGCCACCGTCCGCCTGGACGAACCGTAACCGGCGGGATGGCGGCGGTCGTGCCGGCGCCGGCGGGCCAGGCGTTGCGCTTCGACGACGTCGACGTGGTGCGGGGCCAGAACCTGGTGCTCCACGGTGTCTCGTGGCAGGTCGACGCCCGCCAGCGCTGGGTCGTCCTCGGACCCAACGGCTCGGGCAAGACGACCATGCTGCAGTTGGCCTCGGGGTACCTGCACCCGACGAGGGGGACCGTTGCCGTGCTCGGCCACCAGCTCGGGCGGGTGGACGTCCGCCGGCTACGGGAGCGCATCGGCCTGGTGAGCGCGGCGGTCGCCAAGCTGCTGGTGCCGAGCGTCTCGGCGGCCGACGTCGTCATGAGCGCCCGCTACGCCGCCCTAGACCCGTGGTGGCACGACTACTCGGCCGCCGACCGCCAGCAGGCCCGCCACCTCCTCGACCGGGCCGGCTTCGCCGGCGTCGCCGACCGCCCCTTCGGGGTCCTCTCCGAGGGGGAACGCCAGCAGGTGCTGCTGGCCCGCACCCTCATGGGCGATCCCGACCTCCTCCTCCTCGACGAACCGGCCGCCGGCCTCGACATCGCGGGCCGCGAGCGCCTGCTGACCCGCCTGGCGGAGTTGGCCGCCGAGCCCGCCTCGCCGCCGATGGTGCTCGTCACGCATCACGTGGAGGAGGTCCCGGCCCATTTTTCCCACCTGCTCCTCCTCCGCCAGGGGGCGGTTGTGGCCGCCGGCCCACTGGCCGAGACCATGACCTCGGACCACCTGTCGGCGACCTACGGCCTGGCGCTGACGGTGGACGGCGCCGGCGGCCGCTGGACGTGCCGGGCGGCGTCCTAGGCCGCCGAGTCCCGGTCGAGCGCCGCCACCAATCCCCCCTCCGATCACCCTCACGAGGTGGCCCGAGCCCGGGCCACCTCGGTACTGTCTGCGGCTAGGAACTTGGGAGGGGTGGCAGTGGCGCCGCACTCCGGAAGGCCGAACACAGACCGTCCGAGCTGTCCACACCACGAACGAGGTAAACCCCTTGCCGGAGCAGATGGAGATTCACCGGGCCAGCCGCAACAACAACAACGGCAGCGTGGCCCGCCCGATCATGCTCGCCATCGCCGGAGACAGCGCCGCCGGCAAGACCACCATCACCCGCGGCCTGGTTGCCGCCCTGGGGCCGGATCGCATCACCTCGGTCTGCGTGGACGACTACCACCGCTACGACCGCATCGAGCGCAAGACGCTGCCGTTCACGCCCCTGCACCCCGACTGCAACTACATCGAGATCATGGAGCAGCACCTGCAGCTGCTCAGTATGGGCCAGCCCATCCTCAAGCCGGTGTACAACCACCACGACGGCTCCCTCGGCCGGCCGGTGCTGGTGGAACCCCGGGAGTTCGTGATCATCGAGGGGCTGTTCCCGCTGTACACCAAGCTGTCGCGGGCGTGCTTCGACATCACGGTCTACCTCGACCCCCCGGAGATCGTGCGCCGGGCGTGGAAGGTGAACCGGGACACCCAGAAGCGGGGCTACACCGAGGATCAGGTCCTCGCCGATCTCGTCAAGCGGGAGCCGGAGTCGGCGGCGTTCATCCGCCCGCAGCGCAGCCACGCCGACATCGTGATCCGCTTCGCCCCCGTCGAGTTGCGCGGCGAGGTGGTCGGCGACCCGCCCAGCGCCACCCTGCAGCTGCGACCCACCATCCCCCACCCCGACCTGTCCCGCATCATCGGCGAGAACATCCGCCAGGCGATGCACGTCAAGCTGCTTCGCGACGACGACGGCAAGCCGGTTGATGTGGTCCACGTCCACGCCTACGCCGAGCGGTCCCTGACCCGCATCGTCGAGGAGGCCATCTGGGAACAGCTCGACACCCACGAGGAGCTCCCCCAGGCCCTCGGGATGATCGACGGCGAGACCCGCAACGAGGCGCTGGCGGTGGCCCAGCTCCTCCTGCTGTTCCACCTCATCCAGGCCAAGGAGCAGATCAGCCTGACGGCCGACCTGTCCTGACCGCCGGGGTGAGCGCCGGCCGGGTCGCCCGGGTCGCCAGGTAGGACCCGGCCAGGATCAGCGGGAAGCCGAGGGCGATGCCCGCGGTGAATGGCTCCCCCAGCAGCACCACGCCGAGGGCGACGGCCACCGCCGGGTTGACGTAGGTGATGACCGTCGCCCGGGCCGGCCCCACCTCCACGATGAGGGCGAAGAACAGCAGGAAGGCCACCGTCGTGCAGACCAGCGTCAGCGTCGCCACCGCCCCGACGACCTCCAGGGAGAGGTGCCCCACGGGATGGGCGAGGGCGAAGGGGGCGTAGCCGGCCGCCGTCAGGGCGAAGGACGCCGCGATCAGCCCCAGGCCGGGCAGGTCGGCGAACCGCCGGCTGATGATCATGGGCCCGGCGGCGTACCCGAGGGCGGTCAGGGCGACCTCGCCGACCGCCAGCAGGTCGTTGCCCCGCAGGTCGACGCCGACCAGGGCGGCCACGCCGGCGATGCCGACCAGGAGGCCGACGAGGCGGCGACGATCCAGCCGGTCGTTGCCCTGGCCGGTGACCAGCACCAGGCCGGCGCCGATGAGCGGGACCATGGCGATCAGGAGACCCGAAACCGAGCTCGACAGGCGTTTCTCGGCCGAGGACAGGAGGAACCACGGGCCCGCCACCTCGACGGCGGTGTACAACAGCACCGCCCGCCACTGGCGACACAGCGGCCGCAGGTAGCCCCGCCGCCACGCCAGAGGCACGAGCAGCAGGGCCGCGGGAGCGGTGCGGGCGAACACCAGCTGCGGCACCGTCAGTTCCCGCACCGCCACCTTGATCAGCAGATACGGGATACCCCAGATGAGGCCCATGGCCAGGAACAGAAGCTGGCCACGTCTCGACATCGGCCTGCATCATGCAGGCGAAAGAATTGGCAAGCAAGCGAGATTTCTCCCGCCATCACAGGTTCCTCATAACTCGGTGGCTTACTGATCTGGTGGCCGCCACGCCCGATCCCCGGAGGAGCGACCTCGCCCACCTCTTTCGGCGCGCCGGCTTCGGTGCTCGACCGGACGAGGTTGACCACGCCGCGACCCAGGGGTACCCGGCGACGGTCGAATCACTGCTCGCGGGGTTGACCGGGCCTGACCCGGCGGCCGACGCCATCGCCCCGCCTCCCTTCGCCGCCAGCGGCGTCGCCCCACTGCCGCCGGCGACCGATCCCGCCGCCCGCCAGACAGCCATCAAGGCCCGCAACGCCGAGGCGGCCGGCGAGTACCAGGCGCTGCAGCGGTGGTGGCTCAACCGGATGATCGCCACGTCGACGCCGCTGCGAGAGAAGATGACCCTCCTGTGGCACGGCCATTTCGCCACCGCCTTCCAAAAGGTGCGGGTGGCGAGCTTCATGTTCCGGCAAAACGAGCTATTCCGCACCCTGGGCGGCGGCAGCTTCGAGACCCTGACCCAGGCGGTGGCCAAGGACCCGGCCATGATGCGCTGGCTGGACACCGAATCCAATGTGGCCGGCCACCCCAACGAGAACTTCGCCCGCGAGCTGATGGAGCTGTTCACCTTGGGAATCGGCAACTACGCCGAGACCGACGTCCAGGCGGCGGCCCGGGCCTTCACCGGCTGGAGCCTGGTACCGGCGACGGGCGCGTTCGTGCTGCGCCCCCGCCGTCACGACAGCGGTCCCAAGACGTTCCTCGGCCAGTCCGGCAACTTCGACGGCACCGACATCGTGCGCATCGTCACCCACCAGCCGGCCTCGGCCCGGTTCGTGGTCGCCAAACTCTGGAGCCACCTGGCCTACCCGGTGGCGCCCACCGATGCGCTGGTGGCCCCGCTGGCGGCCGCCTATGCCCGCGACCTCGACATCACGTCGCTGCTACGCACCATCTTCCTGCATCCCGGATTCACCAGCAGTGCAGCCAAACAGGGTCTGGTCAAGCAGCCCATTGAGTGGGTCGTCGGCCTGGCCCGGGCCTTCGGGCTCGACGCCGACCTGAAACCATCGGGAGGGACCGGTGCCGGCGCCGTGGCCGGCCGGTCGCCGCTGAGCGGCATCCTGGCCGTGCTGGCCCAGGAGCCCTTCAACCCCCCGAACGTGGGCGGCTGGGCCCAGAACGGTTACTGGCTCAACACCGCCACGTCGCTCGCCCGGCTGCAGGCGGGGTTGGCCGTCGCCGCCCGCCTCGACCTGTCCTGGCTCGATGTCGTCCCGGTCGGGCAACGCCCCGCCGCCATCGGCCAGCGGCTCTCCATCGACGGGTGGGGCCAGACCACCCTGGCCGCCCTGAACCATGTCGCCGGCCACCCCGTCGTCCTGGTCGGGCTGGCCGTGACCGCCCCCGAGTACGTCCTCAATTGAGCGAGGAGCGTCCCATGCCGCCCGACTCCCCCACTCCTGCGCCTTCCGGCCCCGGGGGCAACGGCGTCAGCCGCCGGCGGTTTCTCGCCGGCGCCGCCGGCGTCGGCGTGGCCGGCGCCGGCGCCGTCGCCCTGACCCACCGCCGCTGGGAGAACGTCCTCTCCTCCTCGTCGTCCTCTCGCCCCACCCTCACGTCGGGCAAGGGAATCTTGGTCATGGTGACCCTCTACGGCGGCAACGACGGCCTCAACACCGTGATCCCCTACCAGGACTCGGCCTACCTCCAGGGCCGCCCCAACCTCGGCTACCAGCCCAACCAGGTACTTCCCCTCACCGACGGGTTGGGGCTGCACCCCAACCTCAAGGCCATGAAGGCCCTCTGGGACGCCAAGGAACTCGCCATCATCCGGGGGGTGGGGTACCCGAACCCGGTGCTCAGCCATTTCCGGGGCATGGACATCTGGCAGACCGCCTCGCCGGACGAACCGTTGGTCACCGGTGTCCTCGGCCGCTGGCTCGACGCGACCGGTAGTGATCCCCTGCGGGCGATCAGCATCGGGAGCACCCTGCCCCGACTGCTGACCGGGGAGCGCAGCGCGGGCACCGCCATCGTGGCGCCGACGGTCACCCTCCCCGGCGGAACGGCGATGGCGCCGGCCCTCGCCTCCCTCGACGCCCCTGGACCCGACCGCCACGGCCTGTCCGCCCTGGTGGCGGCGTCGGGCGCCGACCTGCTGAACGTCCAGCACACCCTGGCCGACCTCATGAACGCCCATCGCGCCGCCACCCCGGCGACGGCGACGCCCCGACCGGGGACCGGCGGCGGGGCGGCCGGGGCTCGGACGGTGGCCACCACCTTGGCTGGGCAGCTGGGCGTGGTCGCCGAGCTCATCGCCGCGGGCAGCCCGACGCGCGTCTACCAGGTGAGCATGGGTGGGTTCGACAACCACGCCCAGGAGAAAGACACCCATGCCCGGCTGATGACCGAGCTGGACGGCGCCGTCAGCGGGTTCATGACCGCCCTTGGCGGCAGCGCCGCCGGCTCGTCGGTGGTGCTGATGACGTACTCCGAGTTCGGCCGCCGGGTGGCGGAAAACCTGAGCGGGGGAACCGATCACGGCACCGCGGCGCCGCTGTTCGTCGTCGGCGCGCCGGTGAAGGGTGGCCAGTTCTACGGCGACGAGCCGTCGCTCGCCAATCTCGACGACGGCAACCTACGCTTCACCACCGACTTCCGCCGGGTCTTCGCCACCATGCTGGCGAAGGTGGTCGGTGTCGACCCGAAGGTGGCGCTCAACGGGTCGTTCCCGACCCTGAACTTGCTTTAGCGCAGGACGCTAGGAGTTGACCGCCTCGAGGTCGACGAGGGACCGCAAGCGGGACACCAAGTCTTCACTCGTGTAGAGATGGCGGTCCAGGGTCTCGGTCAGCCACTTCTCGACGGCGCGCCGGGTGTCCCCGTCGTCCAGGAGACCCCACAAGTCAAACAGCCGGTCCTGTACCGCCATGGCTGACAGTGACGGCCCGTCACCCAGCTCGGCGATCCAACCTTCAACGGCAGCTTCGACTGATGTTCCCACCACAACTACTCCTTTCGGCACCCCGTGCCCTACGGTACAGCGTCTTCGGGGGGACTCTTGTTCCCTTCTCCCTCGGAATGGCGCCGGCGGCCCTAGGGCGACGGTGTTCCAGGCGTGGTCGTGGGCACCGACGTGGGCTGCGGCGGGTGGCTGTGCACGGTCGATCCGAGCGGGTCGGAGGGGTGGACCAGCCCGGCGGGGCCGGCGGCGAAGACGGTCAACAGGTTCTCCATCACCAGCCCCAGCACCCGGCCGGCGCAGTTGTCGGGCTGGCAGCGTTGATTGAGGTTGCCGACGAAGTCGATGGTTCCCGATGCGAAGACCCCGGCCCCGCTGGCCGCGGTGTAGTAGGTGGCGTCGGAGAAGTCCGCCTTGCCGTGGCAGCGCAGCGGGGAGTGGGTCAGGATCTCCACGTTGTCCGGCCCGGGGACGGTCGGGTCGTAGCGGTCGTACTCCGAGCCGACCACGCCGGGGAGTTTCTGGCCGGCGGTGGCGCCGGTGCCCGCGAACAGCCAGTTGTACGGATCGACCACGACCATGTCGGCCTGCACCGGGTTGCACTGGTAGAAATCGCCGATCAGCTGGCTCTCGGGGTTGTTGTTGGGCGCCTCGCGCCAGTCGACGGTGACGTCGGCATTGTCCTTCCCGTAGAGCGGGTCCTCCCGGGCGACCTTGTAGTCGATCTCGTGGCGGTTGGGGCCGTTGGGCGAGTCGGCGAGGCGGATGTGGCGGAAAACGGCGTTGGCGCCCAAAAAGGCGAGATTGACCCCTTCGTCGCGCGCCTGCTCCAGGGCGTGGCGCATGGTCGCGCTGTAGTACTCGTCGTGGCCCAGGCTGAGCACCGCCTTGTGCCGCAGCAGCGAGTTCTGGGCCTGCTGTAAGTCGACGTCGGTCACATAGGTCACGTCGAGGCCGAGGGACTCCACCAGCGACACGACGGGATACTCCAGTCCGAGGAAATCGCCGGCGCCGTCGCCCAGGGTGTACGGGCGGTCGAAGGAAACGGTTCGAGAGCGATGGGCGAAATCCGTGGCCCCGCCCGAGGTCTGGCCCTCGTACAGGTCGTAGCCCCCCCAGAGGTTGTACGCCTGCCACGTGGTGACGGCGTTTATGACGACCACCGCAGCCGCACTGTTGTCGTTGCGGATCGTGAGCGGGACGTAGCGTTGCTCGCCGGTGCTGGCGACCAGCTTCAGGAGGTATTCGCCTTCCGGCCAGGTCGCGGTGGAGAGGACCAGCGACGGCGTCCAGTTCGCCTCGACCATGTTGATGCCGGCGGTAAACAGTGGCGCCGCTTGGCGCTCCCCGGGGGTCTCAGCCGAGGTTTGCACCAGGCGGCCGCCGAGACCGTGGTAGTAGCCCATCCGATACGCCTCGACGTGAAAGGTGGGGGCGGTCGTGGAGACGTACACCGTGACCGGTTGGCCCCGGTTGACGCTGGTAGCGCCGGCGTAGCCCTCGATCTCGTGGTGGCTGGCCGGGACGGTGATCCGCCAACCGTCCGATCCGGGCAGCGCGTTCTCGCTCTTGATCATGGTGGCGGCCGTCGGGCCGGGCGGCTGCCCGCCGACCACCGTGCCGGGCGCGGTGACCGTCGGCTCGGACTCGGCACTGTTGCCCGGGCCCGTCCCCGACGACGCCTTCACCTTGCCCACCACACCGCCCACGCTGACGCTGAGGCCGACCAGAATGACCAGCCCCAACGCCCAGCGAGTGTTCCGCAGGCGGCGAATTCGCCGGGCCGGCACCCGGTGCGCCGGCCTATACCGCGACACCGGCCCGACAGGTGGTATCGACGCTCAAGGTCGTGGCGGGGAAACGGACGATTCGTCCAGGTTGCGCGGCGTCAGCCATTCCAACGAGGCGGCCGCTGCTCGAGAAAGGCCAGCACTGCTTCGGTCTGGTCGGCACTACCGAGAAGGCGGCGTTGCGCCTGCTGTTCGGCCAGCAGACCAACCTCCCAGCTGACCGTGCCCGCCATGTTCAGCAGGTCCTTGGCCGCGCCAATCGCCGACGGGCTCTTGGCGGCGATGTCGCGGGCCAATGCCCGGGCATCTTCGTAGGGCTCAACGCTGACACGAGTGGCCAGGCCGATGGCCATCGCCTCCTCCCCGCTGACGACCCGCCCGGTGAAGGTCAACTCCTTGGCAACGTCCCGGCCGACCAGTCCGGGGAGGATCTGGGAGCCGCCCATATCCGGGATCATTCCCCACCGCATCTCCATGACCGCCAGCCGGGCGTCGGGCGCCACGATCCGTATGTCAGCACCAAGGGCCAACTGCAGGCCGCCGCCGTAGGCGTGGCCGTGCACCGCGGCGATCACCGGGACCGGCAGCGTCGACCATCCGATGACGGCTTGTTGCGCCACCGACGCCACGCCGTCGCCGTGACGGGCCAGCACGGCCGCGGCGAACGCAGCCGCCCCGCCCTCCTTTTCCCCGTCGTTTCCAAACACCGCCAGGTCGAGGCCGGCACAAAAGGCGCGCCCCTCGCCGGACAGCACCACCGCCCGGACCGCGGCGTGGCCCCGCAGCGCGTCGCTCGCCTCGACCAGGGCGAGGAACATCTCGACGTCGAGGGCATTCAGCTTCTCCGGGCGGGCCAGGCGGACGTCGGCGACACCCTCTGCGATCGTGTAGCGGACCCGCTCGGACACGTGACTACGGCCTTCCGACGATTGGCTCCGCCACTCTAGGTTCCGGGTCCGCCAGTCACCGGGCCGGGACCGGAATACTTATGCCTGTGTCACACAGCGATCTCGGCCTGCTGGTCCGGATCTTGGTCGGCTTTGCGTTGGCCTACATCTTCGGGTTCGAGCGCGAGCTGCGGGGGTCCCCGGCCGGCGACCGGACGTTCTCGCTGATCGGGGCGGCGGCGGCGGCCATCACCGCGGTGGCCGGGAAGTCGTCACCCCAGGCCGTCGCCGGCGTGGTGTCGGGAGTGGGCTTCATCGGCGGCGCCGTGGTGTTCCGAGGCCAGTTCGGCATGGTGCGGGGGGCCACGACGGCGGCCACCATTTTCGCCGCGGTGGGCATCGGCATCGTGGTCGGGTTCGGGCACCTGGCACTCGGCGCCATCACCACCGCCCTGCTGCTGCTGACGTTGGAACTACAGCACATCCCCTTCCTGCGCTGGCTCGACGCCAGCAGCCACAGCGGCCGTTTCACCAGGGACAAGACGGAGGGGGGAGGCGAGGACCCCGGGCCCCCAGCCACGCCCGGGCCGGCGGCCTGATACTGCGAGTCGAGGGCGGCTCAGGCCGCGGTGGAGTGGGCGGCGGTGGAGTGGGCGGCGGTGGGGTGGGCGGCGGTCGGGAGGGGGGACTCGATGGCGCCGGCGCTGCCCCACGCCGCCCCGTCGTCCGCCATCTCGCCCGCGGTGCGGACACTCGGGTGGAAGCGCGCCACGCTGCCCGCTCCGCCCGTTGGCCCCTGTCCCCACGTCAAGGAGTCGACCCAACCGGTCGCCTCCCTTGCCTCGGCGTCCCCACTCCCGAACCGTCGCATCAGTAGACAGAGCGGCGAGGACCAGCCCAGATACGCCAGTTTCTCGGTCTTGTCCGCGAGGATGAATTCTCTCGGGGTCTGGGGGTGCCTACCCGCCTCGGTGGGCGGTCTCGCCGTTCGGCGGGGCGCTCAGATCTCCTCGCCCTCGAGGAGGACGTCGATCCGGTTCAGGATCCCCGCCCGGTTGGCGCCGGCCTGCTCGTACAGCAGGACCTCAACCAACTCCTCGTCGTCAAGTTCCGGCAGGAGAGGAACGATCTCGGCGACACTGAGATAGTCGTACTCGTCAATCGGGAAGGCATTCTCGCCGGTGGCCGCCGGGCCTGGGGCCACTCGGGGCGCCGGCCGGGCGGCAGGGGCGGGCGCGGGTTGGCGGGCGGTGGCGGGCTGGCGGGCGGCGGCCGGTTCGCGGACAGGGGCGGCTTGGCGGGCGGGGGCCGGTTGTCGCGCAGGGGCAGGCTGGCGCGCAGGGGCAGGCTGGCGGGCGGGCGCCGGGCGAATTGGCCTTGCCGCGGGAGTGCGGACGGATGCCGAGGCGGCTGGCTCCGCCGGCTGCCGGGCGGCGACCCGTGGCTCCCTCCGTGCATCGGCGCCGTCGCTTGGTTCATCGCGGACAATTCGCCGCCGGACGGCCGGGGCGCCCCCGTCCGGTGGCGAGACGGGTCCCCGATGGCCTCCCGCACCGTTGGAGGCGGCACGGACAGGGACCACTGGCCGCGGGCGGCGCGGCGTTGCCGGGCGGTCCTCGGTGCCGGCGGGGCGATCGTCCACGTCTGGCGTGGCCGCCTTGGGATCGGCCGCCTCCGCCTCAGCCACCTTGGTCACACCCTCGGCCTCGGCCGCCTCGGCCGCCTCGGCCGTGGCTCGTGGCGCGGTGACCGGGCGCGCCACCCTGGCGCGGATGGGCCGGACACGCTCGATGGGATCGACGGGACGGGCCTCATCCAATGGGCCGGCCGGTGCGGACGCCGACGGCTGTACCCAGTCGGCGGCCACGGGATTGCGTTTCCGGCTACTGCGTGGTGCCGCTTCCGCCTCCTGTCCAGAGCCCTCCTGCCCAGAGCCATCCTGACGCCGTGAGCGCCGGCGGGTCCCG
>DATARN010000038.1:0-2537 GCA_036264135.1 Acidimicrobiales bacterium | reverse complement strand
GGGCGGCTGACGGTTAGCTTGCTATGGCGCCGCGGCTACAGCGCCAGCGGCCGGATCGGGGCGAACACCAGCTCGGGGTGACCGGCCCAGTCGACGCCGGGAACGTCGACGTACAACTCGATCTCGTTGCCGTCGGGATCGTAGATGTAGAGGCTGTGCGACACCGTGTGGTCGGATGCGCCGGCGACGGTCACGCCGGCCGCTTGGATGGTGGCCAGCGCCTCCCGAAGTTCATCGTCGGAATCGCCCACCTTGAGGCCGAAGTGATAAAGGCCGACGTGGCGGCCGCGGGGGAGGGGGGCGGCGTCCTCGCCGACCTCGATGAGCAGCAGTTCGTGATGGGTTCGTCCGCTGGAGAAGGCGGCGGCCGGGAGCCCAAGTCCGCCCGGACTGACCTGCTTCCAGCCGAGCACGTCCCGGTAGAACGCCGCTGACCGCTCGACGTCGCGCACGTACAGCACGAGGTGACCGAGTTCCTTGACTTCCATGCCGTAGGCAACCACCGAGCCCCGCCGGCGCATTCCGAGCACAGCAGGGTTGCGGCCAGGGGACGGGCCGGTCGCGGGCGGATTCGAGTCGGGCAGCGCCGGGCCGGTGGGCCGGGGCCGGGTTCAGTTGGGGGGGTGCGGGTAACCCCCCACGGTGTGCCACAATGAGAAGGGACGCTTGTGAAAGGATTCACAAATGAACGACTTGGCTGGTCGAGGGCCGCTGCTCGGTGGCAATCCAGTCACCAACCTCTCCCAGTATCAGGCCCGGGGTGGCGGATCCGGTCTCAAGGCGGCACGCCAGCTGGGCCCTGACCTGGCCATTCGGGAACTGCGGCTGTCCGGCCTGCGAGGCCGCGGCGGCGCTGGATTCCCCACTGCCAAGAAATGGGCGTCGATCCGGTCGGCGGCCGACACCGCCGACCACACCTACGTCGTCGCCAACGGGGCCGAGGGTGAGCCGGGGACCTTCAAGGACCGGGCCATCTTTCGGCACAACCCGTACCAGGTCATAGAAGGCCTGGCCATCGCGGCCTACTGCGTCGGCGCCACCGGCCTTCCTCGCCATCAAGAAGACGTTTCACCGCGAGATTGCGATGGTAAGTCGAGCGTTGCGGGAGATGAACGAGGCTGGCATGACGGGTGATGTCCCCATCACGATCGTGGCCGGTCCCGACTCCTACCTCTTCGGCGAGGAGAAGGGGCTGCTGGAAGTGATCGAGGGCGAAGATCCTTTGCCCCGACGGTTTCCGCCCTATATCCACGGCCTCTTCGCAGGTCCGCAGATGGGCTGGTCGGCCCACGCGGTCGACGTGCCCGACGATGCCGTCGAGGTCGCCGGTGTGGCCAACCCCACCCTGGTCAACAATGTCGAGACCCTGGCCAGCGTGTCGCAGATCCTGGCCCGGAGTCCGGAGTGGTACCGCTCCCTCGGCACGGCCGGCTCGCCGGGGACCATGGTTTTCACCGTCGTCGGCGACGTCGTACGGCCCGGGTACGCCGAGCTGGAGCTCGGCCTGCCGCTGCGCGGTACGCCGAGCTGGAGCTCGGCCTGCCGCTGCGCGAGGTCATCGAGATGGTCGGTGGTGGACCCCTCCCGGGGCGGACCATCAAGGCAGTCTTCTCGGGCGTGTCGAACGCCGTCATCACCGGCGCCGACCTCGATGCCCCCGCCAGCTACGAAGGTCTGAAGGCGATCGGAAGCGGCCTGGGCGCAGCCGGGTTCATCGTGTACGACGACACCGCTGACATGGTCGCCGTCGCCCGCATGTGGTCCCGGTTCCTCTACGTCGAGTCCTGTGGCCAGTGCACCGCATGCAAGATCAACAGCGGAGAGATCACCCGCCGCCTCGAGCGCCTCGAAGAAGGCCTGGCCTCCATCTCCGATGTCAACGAGATCGGCGGCCTCCTCCAGAAGGTCACCGACCAGAACCGCTGCTTCCTGCCCGAGGAGGAGCAGACGATCGTCAGCAGCATCATGAGGGCCTTCCCCGACGAGTTCGTCGAGCACCTCGACCGCCACGTTGCGGCCGAGCGGGAGTATGTGGTGCCCAAGATCGTCGACCTGGTCGACGGCCGGGTGGCGTACGACAAGCGGGTCATGCTCAAGCAGCCTGACTGGACCTACCAGACGGTCCGCAGCCTGGCCGGCTGACCGTTTCTCCGAACGCCTCGCCTACATAAGATCGGTAAGGGCGGCCAGGAGCCGGCCGGGAGGCCCGCCTCCTGTCGGCCGGGACTCACGCGGTAGCGCCGGCGGCGCCAGAGCAACTGTGTCTCCAAGGCACAGATCCAGGACACCGCAAGGGTCCTGATTAGGTAAAGTACGGATGGCCGGCCCGATTATGGGACGGGGTGGACCTTCGGAGGCCCGGGATAGGACCTCCCTCTCAGCGAGTCTGTTCTGGCGTGGGAGGTAGCCGAAATGCTGGTAGCAAGGGCTCGGGGCCGGAGCATGTGTTGTCGGGCGCTGGTTGTAGGAGCTCTTGCGATTGCACTGAGTGCCTGCTCGACCAGCAACCCGAAAGCCATAGGGCCGCCGCCCACGGT
>DATARN010000033.1:0-23057 GCA_036264135.1 Acidimicrobiales bacterium | reverse complement strand
ATCTACACCGCGGCTCCCACTTGTCGCTCAGGTCCCCGAAGGCGCTCAGAGCGGCATCGGCGTTGACCGCGGTGTAGATGGGCCGCAGGTCCTTCTTGAGCTCGTCCCAGTAGCGGCGGGAGGCGAGACGGAACGTGTTGCGGATCAAGTGGATGATGCAGGTCTGCACGATCGCTTGGGGCCAGACGTTGCCGACCACCTCGGGGAGCCCTTTGAGGCCGTCGCAGACCACGAAGAAGCTGTCCTTGACGCCGCGGTTGCGTAAGTCGGTGAGGACCGCCATCCAGAACTTGGCGCCCTCACCGCCGCTGCCGGCCCACAACCCCAGAATGTCCTTGTCGCCGGCCAAGCTGACCCCGATCGCGGCGTAGATGGGTCGGTTGGCGACCTGGCCGTCGCGGACCTTGACCACCACCGCGTCAATGAAGATCGCCGCGTAGACCTCGTCGAGGGGTCGCGCCTGCCAGGACTGCATCTCCTCGATGACCCCGTCGGTGATCCTCGAGATGGTCTCTTTGGACACCGACGCCCCGTAGATCTCCGCGAAATGCGCCGAGATCTCCCCGGTAGTCAGGCCCTTGGCGTACAAAGACAAGACGATCTCGTCGACCTCGCCGAGGCGGCGCTGGCGTTTCTTGACGATCTGCGGCTCGAAAGTCCCGGCCCGATCCCGGGGCACGTCGATCTCCACCGGCCCGGTATTGGCGGGAAGGACCGTCTTGGACCGGGTGCCGTTGCGGATGTTCTCCGCCCCGATCCCGGCCCGGTCGTGCTTCTCGTACCCGAGATGCTCAACACCTCTCAGCCATGCGTGGAGTCTTGGGCACGAGCTGCCAAGTAGGCCTGATGGAACCCAGCGACTACTACGCCGCTGCCAGTGTGGGGATCATCAAAGCACCCGAAAACGAGCTGTCGGACAATCGAGCAAAACGAAGAACTGTTCCAAATGTGTAGCCTCAAAACGAAACATAGTTATAACACATCGGGCTTTTCGGCAGTCGCCAATATTGTGCGTCTCGATATCGGAACCCAAAAATGTGCGACGTACAAGGTAGATTGTGCGGACCGAACAGAACCTCTACCTGAACCAACCGCTGCCGTTGGAGTACGCTGGTTTGTTTCAGACTCAAGGAGACTCCCGGTGGCGATCAAGCAGGTTCTTGTAGATGACCTAGACGGCTCGGAGTGCGATGTGACCACCTTCCACCTGCTAGGCGAGGGCGGCGAACCCCTGATGATTGACCTTGGCCCGAAGAACGCCGAGAAGTACCGCAAGGCGATGGCTCCCTTCTGTGGAGCTGCGGGCCCTGATCCTTCTGGCTACGACTCATCCCCAGCTCCCCGTACAAGGGCACCACGAGCCACAGGAGCTACGAAGCGAGCCTCTACCGGCTCAGGCCGCTCTGATGTTGCTCAAGTCCGCCAGTGGGCTCGTGAGAACGGCCACCAGGTGCCTGATCGTGGACGGCTGAAGCCCGAGATTTACGCCGACTACGACAAGGCTCACGGCAAGGGCTAAAGACCGTGCTCGGATCACTATCGGGTATGGATGTGGTTGGTTGGGTGTCCGGCGTGACGTTCGCTGTATTGCTGAGCGTGCCGCTCGGCAGACTTGTTGTTGGTCTGTTCAAAAAGCTATTCGCTCGCGTTGAGCCGCCAGAACCTCTCACACCTTTCCAAAGGCACGAGGCAGTCCGGGTGGTGATGGCGATGGAAAAAGCAACGGAGCTGGCTACGCTAATCATCAAGGAAAGCCTGGCGTACGCAGCGCAGGAGCAACAGCGAGTGTCTGTTGGTGCCGAAAAGAGTCCCAGTAAGTCCACGGATTCTATTGATCTCACTGATTCCAAGTACCAGGACTCCGTGCAGGACTACGTGAACGACGCAGTTAGGCGGTTTATGGCGAAGCAATCTCTTGGCAAGTCCGAGGCACTCAAGGCGCTGCCCTGGCAGTCGCCTAGATCGGTACGCTTGAGGCGATGGTTTGTGGAAAACGTAGGGAACGTGGATTTTGAGACTTCAGATTCAATCCCATCGAGGTGATCTCTTCAACGGAGGCGTTACTTTGGGGAGCCGGAGGCAGCGCCGCCGCTTTGACGACATGACGAACGTTGCCAAGACCATCATCGCTGACGCCTTCACAGCCGTGACCGACGGGACATGGGGCGCGTGGCGGCCTTGACACTCGAGATTCTCGGGACGCTCCCAGGCGACCGCCTCCAGGACCGGTGGCAGGCCTTTGAGACCCAGGTGTGGCCGGAGTGGCTGGCCGGACAGGGCCGGCTGCCCGTTGGCTACCGCTGGACGTGAGGCGCGCGGGCGTTGGTCCTCGCCCGCCTGGTTCGGCCGACCTGGGGGTTCGTCTCAATAGCGCGGCTCCCCGAGTGGATCGCCCGCCTGCCGGCCGATGACCCCCTTCTGGCGGCTCAAGCAGAGCTGGTAGGAGCGGGGGAGCGTCGGGCCTGGGGCACGTCGGAGTTTCGCCGCCGGGCCGTCGGCGCCGGTGTGCGCCTGATTGTCGGCACAGGGATCGACCACGTAGGGCAGCTCTGCGAGATGGATTTGGCGGGGTTGCCGATGGGCACCGAGGGGGCCGACATTCTCGACGGCATGCTGTGCGAGTTGGGTGTGTTCGACCGCGGCCCGTTGCGGGGCACGGCTCGCAGAAAGCGGACTGGCAGGCTGACACCAGAGGAACTGGCCGCCACTACTGGCATCCCGGAACGATTCCAGGTGGTGACCGCGCTATACCTGGCCACCTACGCCAGCCGGCTGAGCGACAAGTATCCGACGTTGCGGCACAAGGCATCGGCGGTGGCCCACTTCTAGCGATACGTCGACCAGCACCACCCCGACGTGCGGGCTTGCGGCCAAGTCACACCGTCGGTGGCCCGGGGCTTCGTTCCGTACGCGGTGGAGGAGGCCCGGCGGGTGGCGCGCCGCTCGAACAGTGACGGCGGCGACAAGACCACCGCCCACGCGTGGCTCGTCGACGTCCGAGGATTCTTCGCCGACGTCTGCACGTGGGCGGCTGAGGACGACTCGCCGTTCACTCCTCACGCCCCGGCCAGGCCCCCGCTGGCGCGACGTGACCTGCTCGATGCTTCGTTCCGCAAAGCTCGGCAACGGAGCGAAGCGCGCATGACGTCGACGGTGCTCGAACTCGAACGCGAGATGCCCAATATCCGCGCCTTCGCCCTTCGCTGCTGGCACGACGCCGCCGATGTTTGCAGTGCCGACCCTGATTCACGTGCACTGGAGGCCAAGGAGACCACGACATTCTGGGATTGGGCGCTACTCGAGTTGCTCGTGACCAGCGGCCTGCGGGTGGAGGAGGAATGCGAGCTCACCACCTTCGACGTGCTCCGCCGACAGATGCCCGATGGCCGCCGGTACTACCTGCTGCACGTCAAACCATCCAAGTTCGGCCGGGCCCGAACCATCCCCATTGGCGACGGGCTGGGACGTGTGATCGCGGAGATCGTCCGCCATGTCCGGGACTTCTACGCCACCGATACCGTTCCGCATTGCGACCGCCGGGACCACCACGAGAAAGAGCCGCTGCCCCGTGCGCCTTACCTGCTCCAAGGGGCCGGGCATCCCAGCGCCATGGGCGTCAACACGATCCGAGGCCGCCTGCGCGCTCTTTCGTTGACCGCTGGCGCCCGGCGATCCGATGGGACCCCGCTGACGCTGCGACCCCATGACTGCCGGCGGGTGTTCGCCAGCGAGCACCTCAACAACAACACACCGGTGCAGGTCATCCAGGCCCTCCTCGGACACGCCAGCATCGACACCGTCATGGTCTACGCCAAGCTCTACCCCACCCACCTCGTGGAGGAGTACCGCAAAGCCATCAGGGGCCTCTACATCGGCGTCTACGGCCCCGACGCCGCCCGGACACCCACCGCACATGAATGGGCGGCGTTTGCTACCAGCTGCTCGATGCGGGACATGGGAACCCACCTCTGCGCCCTGCCTACCGGCGACCACTGCTCGCGGGGCCTCGTATGCCTCGGCTGCGTCCACGCCCAACCGAAACGCTCGGCCGCCCCCGTTTTTCGGCGCATGCTGGTCAGCCACACCCGGGCCCTGGACCGAGCGAAGGAGACTGGGGAACCAGCGGGTCAACTCGCCGCCCGCCAGTTGGAGATAGACCGGATCCGCAGCGCTCTTCGCCGTGCTGACGAGCTGAAGGATGACGTCGCCGCCGCCATCGAAGCCTGCGCCGGCTGAAACCGGCCTGTCGGCAAGCCGGGCCTGCAGGCTGGCGGCACCCAAACGCCCGCGCAGACGGCCGACCGAACTGTCACGTCGGGGCGTAGATTGGCTCACTCGGCGATGACGTGATACAGAAACTATACCAACGCCTGGAAAAATCAACTCTTCGAACAGTACTCACCATACTAGTCGTTTCAAAGTCGCAAACTGTTCTCACCGCCGCGTCAAGGTGACGCAGCGCAAACGGGAAATGGAGCGGCACACCATGCCAGAGACTTACGAAGTACGGCGTCTATCCCTCGAAGAGTTCATGGACAACGAAAAGGTGCAATCAATCCTCGGAGAGCACTTCGCTCGAATCGCTCCGCAGATCAATGGTGGGACCTTTGCCGCTTGCCACAAGGCAATCTTCGAAGCAACAGGCATTTTTGTCCCCGAACTCGTCCCCGTATTCCAGCGGCTCGACGCGGCCTTGGCGATGAGAAACCTTCAGCCGTCGGCGGTCCGGCAATAACCTCAAAGGCTTACCGATTATGACGAGCACAACGTCTGTGGAGGCTGTGGGGTGGACCACGATGTCCGGTCCCCCCACGGCCGAAACGACCCTCACCACCTTCTTCGATGATCGTGCCGCGGAAGGACTTTGTCGACTGGCTGACGCCATGAAAGCCTTTGTTCACGCGCGAGATCCGTTCATTTTTGCGCTCCTGGATTTCCAGGACGATCGCCCTTTCCTCGATCCGCTTGTCTTCTCTACCGCTGCCGGAAAACAGACGCGGGGCCTGCGTCAGATTCTGTTTGCGTATATTCCTCCGGAAAGACGTGCCCAAGTTGGGTCGATTTCGGTTCGAACGGACTCCCGCGGAACGGTCTATCTGCCAAACTTTGGTATCTTATGCTGCGATGCTGCTAATGAGGATCTCCTTTTGGAATGGGACTCACGAACGAACTCCCCTGTCCTGCTCGCTGGGTCTGGTGTCTTGCCCCATAGAGTTGAGGAGTTGCTCTTCCTACCCGGATCCGCGATTGAGATTTGTCAGGATTCTTCGCTTGACCTGCTCTTCAGTGACGAGGACTTCGAGGTCGTGCCGGTCGACCTGCGGACCTCGGCACAGAACCGATGCGACGACCTAGGTAGTGCCGTAGAAATGGTGAGGGAACACTGTCCATACTATGCAGGCATCATTGCTGTCACGAAACGCGTCGCGCTTTTTGCTCATAACGGACTGAACTCGTTCGCGTCGATGGCGGCGCATGGTACCGCTTTTCTAAATGTGAGTCACGGGGTCGACGAGGTTCTTTTTATCGAAGACCTCGTTCACCAGTCCGGTCACATCTTGTTTAGCACCGCGACCATAGACCGATCGGGATTGTTTTCGACATCGGAGGACACAACGCTGTCTGAGATCCTTGGTGCCGGAGGGGATCGACGAAGTGTATATGTTGCCCTCCATGGTCTTGTCACCGAGGCAATGATGTGCGAGACCTTGACCAACTGCTACTCGAATGACGTATTTACTGGAAGGCAGCAGCATGAATTGCTTGGTCGCCTGGCGTACGCTGCGATCCGCTTCGGCATGGATCTGGAACTCCTGAAGGCCGCGGGAGTCTTCGGTCCCGTTGGTGAGGAGCTATATGACGCGCTGCTGTCGAGCTTCTGGGTGTTGCGCGACCAGTACGGGCCGTTGCTCCGTCGTCTGGATTTGCACGGCCAGCCCTACAACTTTTCGTATGATCGCTTTGCGGCGAGAAATCAGTTCTGCTATGTCGACGACATCGCTCAACCGAGGCGGAAGGTTTCCGCGGAACCGCAACACGTTGGCTCTTAGCGTGTGAAGATACGATTCCTGCCCAGAGGTGACGGACCAAGGTCAATGGCATGTTCTCCGGCATTTGCGATTGATCACTATTCGGCCAAAACGTACAAGGAATTGGGCGACGCGCCAGGACGCATTTCGATGATCGGTTCGTCTTTGCGGAGCAACTCGCTCGCGGCACCGGGGCCCAGGTCTTTGCGGTCTGGAAGTCGAAGCTACTCGTCGCCCGGTGCAGCGAAGCACGGCCTGAAGACTCCCACAATTATGCCTGTTCCAGACAAGGCGGGGCGTCTTCCGATGGAAGGGAGTAGCTTGGGCGAAGTCACCATGACTCGGGCGCCAGCACAACGACGCCTTTAGCGCGGAGCCGAGGAGGAACGCACGGTGCACGATTCTCGGGATAACGGGTCGAAGACATGCACGACCCGGAAACCGCGTACCACCATCCGTCCCGGCTGCGTCTCGGGCTGCGGTGCGCCGTCGTCGCCGTCGCCGTCGTCGCCGGCGCTGCGGTAGCGGCAGGGGGCCAAGATCGCGATGCCCTTGGCGCCCGCTCGGACTTGGCGGCCTAGCTGCTTCCAGGTCTGGTAGCCGGCCACCTGGGAGGCCCACGGGGCCTGGCTCAAGATGAGCAGGACGTTGTTGGCCGAGTACCCGTGGAGTTTGGCTGCCATGGTCAGGAAGCTCTGCCAGTCTTCGCCGCTGACCAGGGCCTCGACGGCGGCCGCCAGGCGGTCGTGGGCCTCGGCCAGCTTGTCGGTGCGGTCACTGTGGTCGTTGCGCTGCGTGCGGCCCATCGTCGGTCTCCTTCCGAGCGTCCCCGCCTGCCGGGGATGTCATCGGTAGGGGCGTGCGGACGCGACGAATCGGGGGGGCGGCCGATGTGGCCACTCCCCCCGATCTCGTCACCCGGGCCACTGCTCCGGTTAGGCGTCCTCCGGGCCGGGGTCGCCATCGCCGTCGTACCCGCCATCGCCGTCGTATCCGTGGTCGCTCTCGGCTGCGGGTTCGCGGTCATCGTCGTCGGCGTCGGGGGTGGCGGCGTCGTCGTCGACGACCTTCTGCTCGATGGGGGCGAGCGTGTAGCCGGTGGAGGCCAGGAAGACGAGCCAGCGGGCGGCGCTGGGGTGGACGCTTCGCCAGGTGCCCTCGTCCATGGTCTGTTCCCGGTCTGCGGCCACCTGGGCGAGCAGCAGCAGCGGCAGGCGGGCCTCTGTGACGTTGGCTACCGCGGCCGCTCCGACTGCCCTGCCCCAGGTGTGCGTCGGGGTGGGCTTGGACAGCAGGTCGGCCAGCAGTTCGTCTTTGCCGTCGCCGACGCGGTCGGGGGCCGCGAGGATCTCGGCGGTCACGAAGCGCAGCACGCCCTTGGGGGGTGACTTGCGGGCCAGGAGGTTGCGGACGTACTCCCGCCTGACCGGCTCCGCTGCCCTGTCGGGTAGCCCCGGCGCATTGCTGCGCCGGGGCCCCCTCAGAACCCGGCGTGCGACTTTCACCGCACCGGGCTCAAGCAGGCCCAAAGGGATCACGGGCTTGCAGATGCGTCGCTGAGCTTGATGCCGGTAGCGGCCGTGCGCCGGGACCGGCAGTGGGGGTGCATGAGCTGGATGGTGACGGCTTCGTCCGCTGTGACAGGTTCCCTCTGGGCGATGACCGCTTGTTTGCGGATCGCCTTTCGAGTCGCCGCGAGCCACTGCTCCCATTCAAGGAGGGTTTGGGGCTCGTGGTCGGCGAGCAGCAACAGCCCACCACAGACGGGACAGCGGCCCCGTTGCTCCTTGAGCAGGTGCACGGTGACGCGATCGAGCGGTGGCGTTCGTCGTTGTCGTCGCCTGTTCCAGTATTCGGCGAGGGTCGGATCGTCAGGAGACGCCGACCCGTCGACCATCTGGTGGCGGACGATGGGCGTCCAGGCGTGTTTGAGCAGGTGCGTCGGCGATCAGCCGGTCGACGTCGGCCATGGCGGCGCCGTTCAGGAGCTCCGCATATTCGCCGGCCACCAGGGCCAGGTCCACGGGCACGGTCAGGGCGGCGGGCACCTGGTCGGGCGAGGCGGATTCGGCTTCTTCGATCTTGGCGCGGTAGTGGTCCTCGGCCCGTTGCGAGCAGATCCGGTAGGAGATCCCGGCGCGGTCACACAGGTGGTGCAGGTCGGCCAGCAGGTCTCCGACCTGGGTGGCCAGGTTCTCCCCGGTGGTGGCGGTTTCAGCGGCGAACGCGGTCACCGCCGCCGCCCATTGGGCCCGGGCGTGGTTGGTGGGCTCGGTCATGGTCACGGTGTCTCCTTGGGGTCGGGCCGGGTCGAGCGTTGGTGTCGACGGCGGCTGGTCGCCTGTAAGGCGCCCGGTCGCGCCGACGCGGTCGGCGCCGGGTGAAGTGGGTCAGACGAGACGGGGATGGGGCTGAGGGCCCGCTGCCAGGAGGCGACGAAGCCGGGCCGCTGCTTGTCGGCGATGACGTGCCGGGCCGACGACGAGGAACTGTTCGACGTTGGGGTAGGTACCGACCCGGCGCCGCAGCCAGATCCGGGTGACGGTGCCGTCTTGGTGGTCGCGGTCGGTGTCACTGTCAGGCTGGGCTTGCGCGGCCAGCCATCGGTGCGCCTCGCCGCGGGTGCCGACCATGACGGCAATGACTGAGCGGGCGGCGATTCCTTTGGCCTGGTAGACGCGGCGCACGTCGTAGACGGCGTGCTCGGCGGCCGCCAGGCGGCCCTGCGGCTCGGCGAGGGCCTCGCTGTTGCCGTCGGCGGTGACCAGCGCGGCAACGGACTTGGATCCGAACAGGGCGGCGCGGGGGTTGGCGGCCACGGCGACGTGTTCGAGGAACATGGCGTCGGCCGCCGGGGTGGGGGAAGCGGCGGTAGCGGTCCAGGTGGTGGTCGCGGGCGAAGGGGCAGTAGGTGCAGCACGATTTTCGGCCAGTGCTCGACGCCGGTGGCCGCAGCCAGGTACGACTCGAAGTCCGCCCGGGTCATCCCCACTCGATGAGCGGGTAGCGGCTAGCCCGTGCGGCGCTCGAGTAGGCGCGGTCCCGTTCGGCGCGGCCGGTCTCGTCGCGGTTGAAGCCATGACGTGACGGAAGGCCGCGGAATGGCCCGCCCAAGCGGGACGTCGACGTCGGCGGCCGGATACGACACCGAGGCTGCGTGCGCTTCGCCTTCGCGCCCGGAACGACCCGCCGAGAACGGGCGGCGGTCACCATCGCCCGCGGGCGCCCGGCTGGTCCCTCAACCACGATCTGCTCGCCGCCGGCACCGTCCCCCAAGTGGCCAGCCGCCGGCTGTGCTCACTCAAATGGAAAGGATGGCCGCTCGACACCTGGCTGGCCGCCGAGATGGCCGGCCGGCGTTGTCGAGGGCGGCGGCCACCCCTGCTTCTTTGATGACGCCGTTCTATGTCGGAGATGTGTAGCTGGGAGCGTCAGCTCGCCGGGCCCCTACCCGCATCTGCTGAATCAGTGATCCAGCCCGCCTCGTGGCGTCGCTCCAGGAGCGCTCCACATGGCTCCGGAGCAGGGATTTACGTCAACTGCGACGGTTGACTTGGATCTGCCACGTTGTCATTTTTCCATGGTCGGATAGCCGTTCTGGCGATCCGATGACTTGGTAGCCGGCGGACTGGGCCAGATTGATGGCCTTTCTGGCCGTCGCGTCGTGATCATCTTTGGGCAATAGATACTTGAGTAGCAGCGTGTCCCCTGGCCCCGGAGTGATGAGGGGCTGGATGGGTTCGTGGGCTGGGAAGTCGAAGCCCCGGCCTCGTAGCCCTTGTTCGACGCCCCGGCGTAGGTCGGCCAGTGCATTGTGGAACATCGCAGAGACCCACGATCGGATTCGCTCATCGGCTGCGGCGGTACTAGCGGGATGAAGATCGTCGGTTCTTAGCAGCAGTGGTACGGGCTTCGGCCGGTTGGCGTCGACCACGATGTACGCAAACCGTTGATCCGTACTGTCGGAAACTCCGACGATGGGAGTCATCTCGGTGCCGACGTGGACCGGATCCTCACAGAGCAAGGAATACGTGAAGCCGCCGCCCTGCTGGAGCGTGTGGTAGGGCCGGCCGAAGTGACATTCGATCTTGCCGCCCTTGTGCTGGATCGACCGCCGCACGTCCTGTGATAGTGCAGAGAGGGTCTCGTCGGCGGTGTCCACTAGGGAGGCTTGCAGCTGCGCCGTGAGTCGTTGTCCGCACGCTTCGAGTTCCGCGTAGGTGAGCCCACCGTGGGCTGTCATGAGCGAGTGAATGGTTGCGGCCTCAGCGCTCAGGGGTTCGGCCGCTTCTCGGAGCCGGTTGGCGATCATCGCCATGGTGTCAGTTGCACGGTCCTCGATGAAATGGACGAAGACTTCGTGGCGGCCGTGGTCAGCGGCGAGGAGCGCGTCCCAATAGCGCTCTTGCCGGTCTGAGAAGAGGACAAGCGGCACTCCGACGCTTCGGTATAGGAAGACCGACGCAAGCGCTCGGGCCACGCGGCCGTTGCCGTCGGCGAAGGGGTGGATCGACGTAAAAGCATGGTGCGCGCATGCGGCCTGGCCCGCCGGATGGAGAGTTGCAAACCCGTCGCCTCCAAGTTCCTCCACCAAGCGAGCCATTTCCGCCCTGACGTCGTGGACCGGGCAATAGAAGTGGGGGCTCCCGTCCGGACGAACGACGTGGTTCGACTCCGTCTTGTACTCCCCATGATTCAGCTCATGGTCCTGGGGTCCAACGGCTGTTCTGACTCGGTAGGTCTTCTGTCCCCGACAAGTGACCGCATGCAACTCACGGAGCCACACCTCGGTGATCGGCCGGCGCTGTGTGGCGACGTCGAGGACGTGTTCCAGTGCTTCAAGCTGGGCATCGAAGTGACCTCGGACGTCAGGTCCGATCTCGTCTAGGGCCGCCTCCCACATGGCGCCCTGTAAGGCCACGGTCCGGGTGATGCCTCTGGTGATTGCGTACAAGCCTTCGATTGCCCCTGTCTCCAACGCGGCCGAGCGCAGGGTGAATTCGACGGCACGGTCGAGGTCCTGCTCGGTTGCTTTTGCCCGCGCCGTTCCGAGTAGCGCCAGGAACTCATGCCAAGCCGGCGACAAGTCCGGTTCGTTCCACCTGGACACCGGGATCAGGGGCTGATACTCCTCCCGTGGTCCGAGCGTGCTCACCCCCCCCAGGGTACGGCGGAGGTATGAGTGTGCCGCAGCCGCTCGGACTCATCCGAGGTCACAGCCCCCGGTATTCGGTGACCGGGTGTAACCGACCCCGGTTTTTGGCCGGTGCCGCTCCGGCCGGTGGGGGCCGGGTGGGCCCTGGGTGGGCGCCCGGGTGGCCGTGGGGTCCATGCAGGGCGACCGGCGTGTGCGAGGTTTTCGAGCCACTCGGTCCCGGCTGTGAGACGCGAGGCCCCGAAGGCGAGTTGGCGGTCTCGGTCCCAGCGTCGATCGATCGCCAGGTGGGCGTCGCGGTGGAGCCGGGGCGGGTGTTCGGCGGGGAGTCTCGAGACGAGTTGTGTTCTCCATCCAGTGGCCGCCCCGACGCCGGGCGCCGCCCCACGCTGCGACCGGCCCGGGGTACTACCACCACCGCCTCAGATGGAGGTCGACGGTGGTGCTGTGGCGGGCGACGTCGGCGACAACGACCACGGTGTCGCCTCCCGCCAACCGGTAGACCGAGCGCAGGTCGTCGACGCCGCCGCCCACGCGCCGTCGTTGGCGGCCGCTGCCGCCGCGTCGACGTCGCCCAGTCGCAGCTGGTTGCCGAGGATCCCCTGGGCCACCGACTTGACACCCCGGTGGGCGGTCGCGTCCGCCTCAGGGGCGGTTCGGGCGTCTGCTGGCAAGGACGGCGTAGTGCATCCGTCGGGCTTTGGCGGGTAGACGGGCCGCCTGTCGATCGGTGAGGGGAGGCGCGGTGAGGCGCAGCAGGTAGTTGTTGTTTTCCCGACAGGCCCGCAGCCCGAACGCCTGGAGGTGGGAGAGGGCCAGGACGACTGGCGCGTTACGGCTGACACCGGACCGCAGCCCGAGATTTTGGGCCATCTCTGTCAGGTCAATGACGCGCTGGTTGCGGCCACGCAGCTCTTGGGCTCCGTACCGGTAGGCGACGAAGCTGGTCGGGCCGAGTCGGGGCAGGTAGCACGTCTCGACGTAGGCGCTGTCTGGCGTGAATCCGGTCGCGTCGACCACCGGGTCGACCCAGCCGACGATCGTGATGGTGGCTGGGATTGGGTCGGTCGTGGGCATCGCCGGCTCCTCGGCAATCGTGGTGCCCGATTGCACCTGGCGGGAGGGCGGCTCGGGCGGCGTGGCGCGCTGGTGGCGTGGCGTGGCGATAGTGATCGCGTCGCCAGCCGGAGCCGATGTGGGGGACTGGGATGGGGTTCTGGTCATGGTCATACTTGGACTGGACCTGGGGTGGGCTGACCCGGAAGAACAATTCCGAAACGGGATCGAAATCTTTCCGGTGGCGTTTGCCGGGACCGCAGATCGTGGGACGATCCGCGCCCCGGTCGACCGTGGGCACGGTTTTGTCGGAACCGCCCGAGATTGCTGCTGGTCGTAACGCCTCGGCTCTACCGGCGGTCGGTGGGGGAGCGGTCTGCGTCGAGCAGGCCCGATCGTTCGTACCGTGCGATCATCGGACCCCATCGATGCTGGGCGTCCTCCTCGGTTACGCCGACGGCGTCGCCTATCTCTGCCCATGTGCACCGAGTCAGGCGTGCGCCGATCACCGCCTCCTTCTCCTGGTCTCCAATCCAGGTGTTCAGTTCGGCGATGGCGGCCAGGCGGTCGAGGGCCCGGTCGGGCCGACCGAGCGTCGAACCGACGGTGATGCGCTCGACGCGGCCTCTGGAGCTGTCGGCGGCGATCGGGCAGGCGTCGTTGAGCTGATGGAAATGACCGCAGGCGTAGTGGTACCCCTCGGGCGGCGGCACACCGATCCGGTACTCGTGGTGTCCGCTGTCGGCCAGGTGGGCGGCAAGTTCTTCTTGCTCGGCTCGGTTGGCGCCCGGACACCACGGGTGGGAGGGCCCGACCCAGCCGCACCGGCAGAACGCTCCCACGATGATGTGGGACTGGTGGCTTCCGGATGATCGCAGACCGCCGTGGGCGTCGCTAGATGCCACGAGGCTCAGTCCCATCTGTCGTCCACCCCGGTTCCATAGGCGAGATGGGCGATGGTGCGACGGCGGGGACCGTCGGTGGTGACGACCACCACCGCATCGCCGCCAGCTATCCGATATGCCGAACGCAACGGGCGCCCGTTCGTCACCGCTTCGTCGTTGGCCGTCGCCGCGGCCGAGGTGATGTCGCCCCAATCGCAGCTGAGGTGGCGTAGCACCAGCGCCACGATCTCGATGCCACCGGCGTGGGCCGTGGTCATCGCCTCGCTGGTCGCGCTCAGCTCTCCAAGGCCAAACGCCAGCGCCACCGCTGGTCTCGGGTCCGACCCGGTATCGTCCCGCGGCCCCCAACCGTCCGGAACCGGTGGTGTTCCGGCGTCGGTGTCGGGAGTGGGACACTCTGGCGTAAGTTGGCCGCTGCGGGCGGCGATTTCGGGTGTAGGCATCTTGTTCTCCTCATTGGTCAGGCGGCCACATAGCAGCCGCCATCGGCTGAGGCGCGCCGGCGCCGACTGGCGGTGGCATCGCCGTGGCCGCCGTCGCCCTTCGTCCCCGCAGACCAACAGGCGGTCCGCGGACCTGCGCGGGGGAGAGGTGGTCACAACTTGACTGGACGCCGCCAGTCCCAGGACGGAAAGGTTGTCCCGAAGAAAGTTGTCCACCCGGAGCCACACCAAGAGTCGATCGCTTCGCCGAGCCCATTCCCACTCGACGTGTTCAGTCGATTGAGCTCACCGTTGGGTCCGTACCAAAGCGCCTGTACAACGCAGCGTTCCGGTGACAAAGACGATCCCGGCGCCTCCGTGCACGACCCACCCCTCGGGCGTATTTTGGCGAGAAACCGGCTAGCAGCGAACTTTTTCTTGCTTCCCGTTTCCGCCTGGGCAGCGGTCACGTCCAGTCAGTAGTAACAGCCACTGACCAGGAGGTTCCAGTGAACATCCCAACCAGGGACCCCGACGAGAACCCTGTTCCCGTCGCAAAGCAGAGTCGACTGCTCAGTAGGACGCGCCTGACCCTCTTTCAGGTCGCATGCCTGCCTCGCCGCGCCCGGCTTAGACAGAAACGGAGGCTCTTGCACTCCCGGGGTGGGGTACACAAGGGCATCTCCGGCCTGCGACTGGTAAGGCTGTCGTGTTCCGACGGGGGATCGGTGCTGCCGTGAGCGCCGGGACACGCGATGCCATGACGACCGAGACTGATCCCGATGATGCCACCCGGTATTGGATGACGATTCGTCAGATCGCAGACGAACTGTCGATCTCGGCGAGCACCGCTTACAAGTGGTCGGCTCGCGGGGGGCAGTGGTTCCCCAAGGCCATCAGACTGCGCAACGGCGACGTTCGGATACGCCGAGACTGGTACGAAGCTTGGCTTGCCGAGCAGCCCATGCACAACGGCCCGGCACCTAAGGTTCCCGTCGGCACCTTGCACTCGTCTACGAACAGGTGTTCGATGATCGGATGACCGATCCGAAGACATTCGTTATCCCCAGCGGCGCTCACGCGTCGAACAGACTCGGCGTTTCGATGAGAACCGACCTGCCCTTCACCGTGAAGGACGAGGGCACGACAGCCATAACCGAGCGGGACCTGGAGAACGAAAAGGCCACCAGCCGTCGGCTGCGCAGCGACCTCCAGGCGTGCCGCAGCCGCCTCGGCGAGGTCCTGGGGTCCGTGGTTGCGGCCGAGATCACCGGCGTCAGCGCCGCGGACTGGAAGGCCCGGGCCGGAGAACTCCTTGAAGAGAACCGCGTTCTGCACGAAGCCAATCGCCGTCTCGTCGAGGAGATCGACGCCGTCCGCGCCCGCAACCGAGATCTGACCCGGCGGTTCAACTCGCCAGGCTGAAATCATCGGTGCTGTTGGGGGGACGTGACCTATTTGCGATTCCATGTGGTCCGCCCAGGCGGTCGCGGTCGATGCGATGGCGGCGCTCATTTTGAGGACGAGGCGACGATTGACAGGGTGGGTTGCACGGCGAGGGGTCCGAGGATGACGGCGGCGTCCATGACGTAGAGGCCGTCATGGACGGTCTGGCCGCCGGTGGCGGTGTTTTAGACCCGGCCGCCCGGGTCGACGGTTCCTTCGGTGGAGCTTGCTCCCATGGGCATTCGCCCAACGGGAACACGGTGAGCATTTTGCGTTGCATTCCCCGCACCGGCGGGAAGGGGACGTAGTCGCCGCCCATGGTTTCGGTCATTGCTTTCATGACCCTTCGAGCTTGTTGAACACGAGGAACCCGATCCCAGTGCCAGTCCCACGGCCACCCGTTTCACCGCGGGTATTGTTGTGCCCGGGGCGGGATTCAGCCCATTCCCCTGGCGGGCGGTGGCGGTAGGGCACGACGGTAGGTGTGGCTGGACCCGTGATTGGTGGGTGGGGCATGCTGGGGTCGTGGTGCGCCCAGCACGGCCTGGTCGGTCTACCCGGGTCGAGATCGGCCCGGCGGGCATTTTGCTGGTCGCCCTGCTCGGGGCGTGGCTGAGCCACAACCTGGAGTACCTGCGGGTTTGGGGCGCCCACCGCTTCACGGGCGAGGCCCTTTCTTCGATCCACCTGTACATGGGCCCGGCCGGTGGCCTCCTTCTGGTTGGTGGTGCCCTGGGGGTGCAGTCGACGGCCCGCCTGGCCCGCCGCCTCGAGGGTCGCCTGGCCGAGTTGCGCGGCCACGGCTCGGGCCGGGCCGTGGCCGCCTGTCCAGCCGGGGCGTGGGGCGCCGGATGGTCGTTCGCCGTCCCTACCCTCGTCGTGGCGGTCTGGTTTCTCCAGTCGGGCCTGTACCTGGCGCAGGAGAACGTCGAGGCGTGGCTGGGCCATGTGTCAACGCCCGGTTTGGGTGCCTTCACCGGCGCTCATGCGCTGGCTCCGGTGGTGCACCTGGCCGTCACGCTGGCGCTGGTCACCGGGGTGTGCCTGCTGCGGCGGCGGGTTACCGCGCTGGTGGCGGTCGTGCGGGCGTTTTCGGCGTGGCTGCGGGCTTCGACTCCTGTCGCGCCGCCGCCGGCGCCGGGACGGTCTTGGACGCCGGTGCAGCGTTGGGGGGCGCAGCGGTGGTGCCGCCCTCCCCCTGTCGCGGTCGGTTCCTGATCCCGAACTGACCGCGGGCCGGCCACAAAACCGGCCCGGCCGCGCCGTCTGGCGCCAGGACCTAAAGGAGGAAGTTTTGATGTCTCGCGTCTTGTTGCGGGGCGGCGTTGCTGTCGTCGCCTCCGCCGTCCTATCGCTCTTCGCTGCTGCACCGGCGTTCGCTCATGAGCAGCGCACCGTGGGCGCCTACATGTTCACGGTCGGCTGGCAGCACGAGCCGACCTACACCGGCACCCTCAACGCTGTGCAGTTGTTCATCCACGACGTCAAGGGCAACCCGATCGACGACATCGGCAGCCCGCCCACCCTGCAGGTCACGGTGGCCACCGGCACGCCGGCCAAAACCAGCGACCCGTTGGAGTTGAAGGCGTCGTTCGACCCCGACACCAGCCTGGGGATGCACGGCGAGTTCGACGCCGCCGTCATTCCCACGGCGCCGGGCACCTACATGTTCCACTTCACCGGAACCCTGGGAGGCCAGAAGATCGACGAGAAGTTCATTTCGTCGGACAAGACCTTCGACAATGTTGCCGACCCGACCGCGGTCGAGTTCCCGGCTGCGGTGCCGACCGGGGCGGCCCTGTCGACCAGCATCTCAAGATTGACGCCCCGGGTCGACAACGCCGTCACGGTCGGCGGCTCGGCCCGTGACCGAGCGGGGTCGGCTACCACGCTAGCGGTGGTGGCCCTAGTCGTCGGCGGGGTGCTCGGCGTGGCCGGCATCGCGGTCGGCCTGACCGCCAGGCGTCTCCACGCCTGAGGGCTCGCGGCTCCGAGCGGGCCGCCTGTTCGTGGCCGCGGTGGTGGCGGCCGGGGCGATGGTCTTGGCCGTCGTCCCGGCCGCCGCCCACGCCCTGGCGGTCAGTTCCGACCCGCCTGCGGGGTCGACGCTGGTCCATGCCCCGGCGGTGGTGACGGTTACCTTCGGTGAGCAGCCCGACCCGGCGCTGTCATCGCTGCGGGTCTTGGACTCCGCTGGCGGGGACCACACCAACGGCAAGTCCGAGCCGGTCGCCGGTCAGCCGCTGTCGTTGCGGGTGGCTGTCGGCGCGCTCGGCAAGGGGGTCTACACCGTGGCCTGGCGGACCCTGTCCAAGGTCGACGGCCATTTGGCGGCGGGCACATTCGCGTTCGGGGTCGGGGTGGCCCCCACTGGGGTGGCGGCGTCGGCCGGGTTCTCGGCTCGCTCCCCGGCCCCGTCACCGGCCGCCGTGGCCGGCCGCTGGCTGCTCTACGCCGGGCTGATGCTCCTCGTCGGGGTCGCCGTGTTCGCCCTGGCGTGCGCGCGGGGTCTGCCCGGGCGGCTGCTGCTGCTCCTGGGCGGCGGGTGGCTGCTCGCCGCGGCCGGCCCGACGATCGTCGCGGTCGACGCCTGGCGCAAAGCCCAGGTGCCGACCTCGGGCCTGCTGGCCTCGTCGATCGGCCACCAGTTCGCTGGTCGCATCGAGCCGGTAATCGCGGCCGGGGTGTTCCTGGCCGCCGCCTGCCTGCCCCGCCTTGGGCGGGCCCCCCGGACCCGTCGGGCGATGATCGCACTGGCCGGAACGGCTGCCCTGGTGGCCATGTGGGGTGACGTCACCGGCAGCCACGCCGCCGCCGCCCACACGTTGCGCTACCTGCGCATGGCCATCCAGTGGGCCCATTTCGCGGCCGCCGGCATCTGGGTCGGCGGTCTGGTCGCCCTTCTGGCGACCCTGTCGGCCACGGCGCCCGAGGACCGGCTGGCCGCCGCCCGGCGGTTCTCGGCCATCGCCCTGGGTTGCGTGGCGGTCGTCGTGGCCAGCGGCGTGCAGCGGGCCTACGACGAGGTAGGTAGCCTCCACAGCCTCATCCACGCCGTCTTCGGCCAAGACGTGCTGGTGAAGTCCGCTCTGCTCGGACTGCTCGTGGTCCTCGGCGCCCTCAACCGGTTCCGGGCCGTGCCCGCCCTGTCCCGGACCATCGGGCCGCTACGGGCCGCCCTCCGCGGTGAGGTGGTCGTGGTCGCCGCCGTCCTAGCCGCCACCGCGATCCTCCAGGGCCTCAGCCCCCCCACCAGCGCCGCCAAAACAGCCGTGGTCAAGCCGATCCTGCTCACCGCCAACGATTTCGCCACCACTGTCAAGGTCAGCCTGGAGATCAGTCCCGGCACCGCCGGCTTCAACCGGTTCGCGGTCACCGTCGCCGACTACGACACCGCCCGCCCGGTCAACGCCACGGTGGCGCTCACCTTCGCCCTGCCCTCCCACCCCGAGCTGGGCCACGCCACCCTCACCTTGTTGCCCCAGGGCCCGTCGGGAAGCTACGCCGCTTCGGCTCCCAACCTGTCCCTCGACGGCACCTGGAACGTGACCGCCGTAATCGCCGCCCCAGATGGCAGTGTCGAGGTGCCGTTCGTTGTCACCACCCGCCAGCCCCCGGAGAACATCACCGTCACCCGCACCGGCGGCGGGCTACCCGACCTCTACAACCTGCACCTCTCCGGCGCCCGGACAGTCCAGAGCTACCTCGACCCCGGCCACCCGGTGGCGCTCAACGAGTTCCACGCCACCTTCATCGGCCCCGACGGCCAGGAAATCCAGATGACGGCGTTGACTGTCACCGCCACCCCGGGCGGCGCCCTGGTTGTCCGGCGCCTCGACACTATCGGCCACTTCGTCTCCGACCTCCCCAACGCCACCAAGGGCCCCTATCGCTTCACCATCACCGGGACCACCGAAGGCGGCGAGACCCTCACCGGTACCTTCCAGATCCCGGTCACATGAAAGGATTCCCCGTCCCATGAACATGAAACTGCGAGCCCCAATCGCCGCCGCGATGTTCGCGTTGGTGGCCGGCTGCGGATCGGCCAGCCCGGCGGCGCGGCCGCGGCCGAGCACCAACGCCAAGCTGCTCATCTTGAGCCCGACCCCGAACCAGGTGACCGGGCCCAACCTGACCTTGCAGTTCCAGGTGACCGGCGGCACCGTGTTGCCACCGGCGCAAGCCACCGGCCCGCTGCGGGGCGACCAGGGCCACATCCACGTGTCGGTCGACGGCAAACTCGTGCAGATGGCCTACTCCACCCACGCCGACCTCAACGGTCTGAGTCCCGGCCCCCACTCGGTGTCGGCGTCGTGGGTCGCCACCGACCATCTGCCCTTCACCAACCGGGTCGTTGCCGACGTGCTGTTCACCGTCCAATGACCACGACCGCCACCGCATCACACCTGGTCGACACGGCCGCCGCCTCAGCCCCGGGGGCCGCCGTCGCGGTCATGGCCGCCCTGCTCGGGGTGTTCGTGGCCCGGCCGCTGGTGGCCGGGACATGGCCGCTCATGGCCCTGTTCGCGGTGCTGTTGGCCGTAGGGCGGGGCTGGCCAATCGCCAGGGAGGGTCGGGGCGCCGTGGCCGTCGCCCTCATGGTCGGCATCGCAGCGTTCGCCCTCGGGCGGATCCTCGATGGGGGTCGTCCTGCGGTCCCATCCCGGGCCGGGTATGTGGCGGCGGTCACGCTGGCCGCGGTGGCCGAAGAGGCGTTCTTCCGGCGCTTCGTTTATGCCGTGCTGCGCCCAGGCGGCGCCGCCTGGGCCATGGCCGGCTCGACGGTGCTGTTCGCGGTGGCCCATGTCACTGTCTACGGCTGGTGGGTGCTACCCCTCGACCTGGCGGCGGGACTGGTCCTGTCCTGGCAGCGCTGGGCCAGCGGCACATGGACCGTCCCCGCCGCCACCCATGTCGTCGCCAACCTGCTGGTGATCATTTGATGCGCCGCCCTGCCACCATGGTCATCGCCGCCGCCATGGCCGCCGGGTTGCTCGCCGGCTGTTCGGGAAGCAAAGACCCGACTGTCAAGGTCGGCCTCATGTACCCGACAACGGGGCCGCAAGGACCGCAGGGGATCGAGGAGAAACGAGGCGCCCTGCTGGCGGCCGAGTGGGCCAACCACCACGGCGGCATCGGCGGCCGCCAACTGCAGCTTGTCACCGCCGACCTGGACCGCCCCGAGGGCGTCCCCGACGCCATGGCCACCCTCAAAGGCGAGGGGATGTCGGTCGTGGTCGGCACCCACGGCAGCGCCTACTCGGCGGTCGCGGCCGCCGAGGCCACCCGCCGCCACATGCTCATCTGGGAGACCGGCGCCGTCGGCGCCGTCGACTGGCAGCCCACCCTGGCATCTGACAATCCTTACGCCGCGGGCAGCGCGAGCGCCGACGGTCCCGTCGCCGCCGGCATCGACTTCATACGCATGGCCCCCATGGGTGGCGACCTGGGCAAGGCCGCGGTCGACTTCGTGGCCACCGGCCTGGCCCCGCATCTGCCCCGCCCAGGCCCGTTTCGCTGGGCGGTCGCCTACGTCGATGACGCCTACGGCCGGGCCGTCGAGTCAGGCGCGACCGCCGAGGTGGCCGCCACCGGCCAACAGATGGTCGGCACATTCGCCTACCCGGCCAGCGGCGCCGACTTCACCGCCCTGGCCGCCCGCATCGCCGCCACCCACCCCGACGCCCTCTACGTGTCGGCCTATCTGGCCGACGGCATGGCTCTGCGCCGGGCCCTGGCCGCGGCCAAGGTGCCGCTGGTCGTCAACCTGGGCACCTCCAGCTCCTATTGCATGCCCGCGTTCGGCCAGGCCCTCGGGGCGGCTGCGGTCGGGGTGTTCGCCTCCGACAAACCCGACGCCGCCGCGGTGCGCCCCGACGCCCTCAGCGCCGAAGGCCGGGCCACTCTGGCCTGGGCGGCCAGCCAATACCGGTCCCGCTACCACCAGGAGATGACCTCCCACGCCCTGTCTGGCTTCGCCGACGCCGACGCCCTCTTCGCCCACGTGCTCCCCCGAGCGGGGCAGGCGAGCACCGGCGCCGTGGCGGCAGCCGCCCAGACCGTCAAGCTGCCAATTGGGACCCTGGCCAACGGGGGCGGGCTCGACATCGCCCCGCCCGGGGCGGCCGACGCCGGCGACAACCGCAACGCCGCCGGGGTCATCTGGGAATGGGTGGCCCCCGGCGTCGAAGCCGTCGTGTGGCCGCCGGCGTTCGCCACCCACCCGGTGGCGTGGACCCCGATCGACCAATGACCGCCCACCGCGGCCGCGTCCCCCGACCCACCAGGCGGCCGGTCGTCGGCATTGTCGTCGTCAGCGGCGTCGTAGTGATCGCCGGCTACCTGATCGCGGCCCTTGCCACGGTGGGGCTCTCGGGCCGCCATGTCCTGCCGCTGTTCGAGGGAATCGGGCCGCCACCGCAATACCAGTGGGTCAAGCCGCCGCCCGCGTTCGCTGCCGGCAATGTCAAACCCAAGCCGGTCGAAACCGACTTCCCCCTCACCGGTCCCGTTGAACCGGCCTTTGTCAGCTCGCCCGACGGCCAGTTCGTGGTCAACCTTGGCTCCGGGGCCTTCCCCCGCCACGACCCCGACACCAAAGTCCACGCCACCATCACCCCCCTCGACCCGGCATCCCTGGGACCGCTGCCCCCCGGGGTCGCGGCCGACGGCAACGCCTATCGCATCGAGTTCACTTACCAGCCGTCGAAGACCCCCCTCGTCACCCTGGCCGGGGTGGGCAATGTCATCCTGACCGCCCCCTACCAAGCCGAGTCCCTCCTCGACTCGACAGACGGCCGATCGTGGACCACGCTGCGCAGTCAAGACCTCGCCGACCCCACCATGATCGGGTCGCCTTTCACCGCAGCCGGCTACTACATCGCCGGAACCAGCCACAACGCCGTCAAGTCCGCCAACACCCCAGGCTCAGGGGTGGCCGGTATCAGTGCGATCGCCATTTCGGTCGTCGCCGCAGCAGTCCTTCTCGGACTATTCGCCCTCACCGCGGTAGGCCGCCGAGCGAAACCGACCATCGAGCGTAAACGCAATAAGACGACAACAAAGGGTGTCTGAGATGGACTGACGGGTGCCTTAGCTAGCTAGGCCGTCTACCTCCTCCGGGCCACCGGCCAACATGCCGCAACTCAACAACGACGGCGTCGCCGGCTACTCAGCCAACGGCTGGCTGGCCCCCATCACCGTATTCGTCGCCCTCAGTGTCTACGCGGACATGCGATCGCCCGCCAACCCGCCGCCGCTACAGCCGGCGGGGGAACGACGCTCGAAGCGCACAGACACGATCGTATATTCCGGCGCTGACTTACAGGGTTGTAACTAGGGTCTGGGTTTCCGATAATCTGCCCGTGTCGGACCCCGGGAATCACCCCCGACCGGGGTTGTAGACGCTATCGACGAAACGGTGATCGCGGACATGCGTGGCTGGATCGGCGACTGCCAATGGGCCGATGTCGACCAGGTTGAGGACCTCACCGACGCCGAGGTCATAGCGGGGGTGGAGGCGCACTACGAAGGTGGTGTGCACCAATTCGTCACAGACGGGTTCTGACGTGAGAGACACGGGCATTAGCAGGCCGGACGATCAGATGGGCGGCAGTCCTGCGCCGGCTGGCGGTATCCGGACACGGAGGGCGAGCAGTTCGGTGGCGAACCGCTCGGTGTAGCCGGGGTGGGCGGCCACGGCGCGGCGAAGGCCACCAGGCGCAGCCGGGGCGAGGGCTGCCCCTGGGGGACGGAGCAGGCCCTCACGACCCGAGGATTGGAGATCGGTCGCTGCCGCACCCGTCGCCCATCCAACCCAAACAGGCTCGGCCGGAGTTGTCGGCGCAAATTGCGGAGACACCGCAGGCCGTTTGTGGAGGTGGGCGGCGACAAGTCCCCGAATTGAGCCGTATCTGATTCTTTGCAACAGATCCCGGTTTTGTTCAGACCACATTGAGGGACTGCCGGCGGGTTTTTGGTGTTGATGTTGTCGCTGGTTGGTTTCGGGGTCAAGACGAGGGTCATGGCCGGCTCCGATGGGCTC
>DATARN010000031.1:0-14779 GCA_036264135.1 Acidimicrobiales bacterium | reverse complement strand
AGGCCGTGGCCGGCGCCGGCCCGGAGGTACCCATGCCGAAGAACGAACCTGTTGTGGACGGCCGGGTGGTCTCGGTCAACGTCGGGCAACCACGAACCGTCGAGTGGTTCGGGCGCCGGGTGACCAGCGCCATCTGGAAGGCACCGGTCGAGGGTCGGGTCCCGGTGCGCGGCGTCAACCTGGCCGGCGATGACCAGGCCGACCGCCGGGTTCACGGCGGCTACGACAAGGCGATCTACGCCTACGCCAGTGAGGACTATCAGTGGTGGTCGGCGCAGCTCGGGCAGACGCTGGCGCCCGGGACATTCGGGGAGAACCTCACCGTCGAAGGTATTGACCTTGTCGCGGTCGTCGTCGGGGAGCGCTGGCTCGTCGGGACGGCGGTGCTCGAAGTCAGCGAACCCCGATTCCCGTGCTTCAAGTTGGGCATACGGATGGGCGACTCTGCCTTCGTCGACCGCTTCGACGAGGCGTCTCGGTTCGGGACGTACCTGCGCATCGTGACACCGGGCGAGGTGGCGGCGGGCGACGCGATCGAGCGCCAGGCGGGACCCTCCGGCGGCGTGACGATTGGCGACCTGGTCGAGGCGGATCGGGAGCCGACCCCCGACCTCCTCGGCCGGATCGTGGGTTCGGCGGAGGTTCCCGAGTCGTGGCGGACTCACGCCCAGCGGGTCCTGCAGCGCCATCCGTGATCCCGCGGCGGATCAGCCCACCCGACGAGGAGCGGGGCACCGCGGAGCATGTCGTCACCCACGACGGCCGGCCCCGCCGGTACCGGATCCATATCCCTCCGGTTGTCCCGCCCGCCGCCGCCCTCGTCGTGCAGTTACACGGGGGCGGGGGCAATGGGACGGGGCTAGACCGGCTGACCCGTTTCCACCGCCTGGCCGATCGGGAGCGGTGCGTGGTGCTGTCGCCGAGCGGCTTCGACCGGCACTGGAACGACGGGCGTAGCCCAACGGTCGCCGGCGTGGACGATGTCGGCTTTCTCGTCGCCCTCGTCGAGGGTGCGGCCGGGCGGCTGCCGATAGACCGCCGGCGGATCTATGTCGTCGGCATCTCCAACGGCGCCATGATGGCGGCTCGGCTGGCCCACGAAGTTCCCGACCATTTCGCCGCCTTCGGCCAGGTGGCGGGAACGGCTCCCGAGGACGCGACCGAGTGGTGGCAACCTTCCCGACCGGTCCCGATCATCCAGATCCACGGGACCGCCGACCCGATCCTGCCCTATGAGGGAGGCGCGGTGCTCCGCCGGCGACCGGGAGCCGAAGACCCGGGCCGGGTGCTCGGGGTGGACCAATGGGCCGCCCTCGTGGCCGGCCACAACCGCGCCGGCGGCCCGACTGTCGAGCGGATCCCGCCCGACGTCACCGTCCGGCGCTGGGCCGGCCCGTCGGCCTCGGGCGACGTCGAGTTCTGGCAGGTCGCCGGCGGCGGCCACACCTGGCCGGGCGGCATCCAGTACCTCCCGGAGAGGACCATCGGCACCACATCGGCCACCTTCGATGCCACGGCCACCCTGTGGCGGTTCTTCGCCGCCCACGCCCTCCCCTAGCCGTCCTGTGGACGCCTCCCGCTGCCCGAGCCCCGACGCCTCCCGCACCCCTGGCTCCGGCTTGCCGAGAGCCGAATTCGTCACCAATCGGCGACGGCGGGTATGACTTCCTTGCCAATGATCTCGAGCTGGGTGCCGTCCCACACGTCGGTGACACGTCCGTGGGCCACTTCGATACCCAAGTCGGAGAGGGCGCGAAGACCGGCCAGTGTCTCGGCGACCCGCTCTCCCTGCTTGCCGACGTCGAAATTGATCACTGCGGTCTTTTGGATTTCGTCGAAGTTGCGGCCCTCGGCGTCGCAGTGCCGGCGCAGCACGTCGAGCTTGTGGGCGATCTCGGGAGAGGCGAAGAGGTTGCAGGCTTGGGCGTAGCGGGCCACCAGGCGAAGGGTCTTCTGCTCCCCCGAGCCCCCGATCAGGATCGGGGGGTGGGGCTTGGTCGGCGCGGGAGGCGAGTTGAGGGTCCGCTCCAGGTGGTAGTACTTGCCGTGGTAGGGCCCGTCGTCGTCGCTCCACATCTGCAGGCAGATCTGGATGGTCTCTTCCAGTCGCTCGAAGCGCTCGGCGGTCGGCGGGAAGGGGAGGTCGAGGCCGCGTGCCTCCTCCTCGTTCCACGCCGCCCCGATACCGAGCCAGGCGCGGCCGCCGCTTAGTACGTCGAGGGTCGTGACCATCTTGGCGAGCAGGCCGGGCGGTCGGTACACGGCGCCTGTGACCAGGGTCATCACCTTGGCGTGCGAGGTGTGGGCGGCGATGAAGCCCAGGGTGGTGTAGGCCTCCAACATCTCGTGCTCCGGCGGCCCGATGACGCCGATCTGCCACACGTGATCCATCACGCTGATCCGGTCGAAGCCGGCCACTTCGGCGGCCTCGAGGACGCGGGCCAGGTCGGGCCGCAGCGCCTCCGGTCCGTGCCCCGACGTGAAGTCGGCCAGGTGTAATCCGAGTTTCACCGCTGGTCCCTCCGATCGTTCGTCGCCACGACGGGACTTCCTCGGTTGGGACACCCGAGGGAAGACAGTTCGACGCTACCCCGCCCTGATCCCTACCCCGATCACAATGGACGCCATGAGTGACGAGCGAGTGGCAGTCGTCCTGGCCGCGGGGGCAGGTAGCCGTTACCAGGCCGGGACCCACAAGTTGCTGGCCTCGTTTCGGGGCCGCCCGGTGGTCGGTTGGGCGGTCGAACATGCCCAGGCGGCGGCCCTGGACCGCACGTGGGTGGTCACCGGTGCCGTCGACCTGGCGGCGGCCGGCGTCATCCCGCCGGGGGTGGAGGTCCTGGTCAACGACCGGTGGTCGGAGGGGCAGGCCACCTCGCTTCAGGTGGCGGTGGCCGCCGCCCGCCAGGCCGGAGTGGCCAGCCTGGTCGTCGGCCTCGGGGACCAGCCGCTGCTGCCGCCCGAGGCGTGGCGGGCGGTGGCCCGCTCGGAGGGGCGTCCCATCGCCGTCGCCTCGTACCGGGGCCAGCGGCGCAATCCCGTCCGAATCGACCGGGCGTGCTGGGACCTCCTCCCCGCCGAAGGCGACGAAGGCGCCCGGGTGTTGATGCGCCGCCGACCCGATTTGGTGATGGAAGTGGAGCTGGAGGGTTCGGGTGACCCCGTCGACATCGACACCGTCGCCGACCTCCAGCGGGCCGAGCAGTCGGCGAGCGGAGACGCCGCCGGCGACGCCGGGCGCCAGTCGTGACGGATGCCTCGTCGCCTTCGGCCGATCGCGGGCATGATCTTCAGATGCACCTCCTCCTCGCGGTCGCCGCGCCGTCTTTCGGCCGGTGACCACCACCGAACGGCCGGACAAACCAACCGGAGACCAGCTGGCGCCGACCCCCGACCAGAAGGCGTTCTCCTGGGGGCCGGACCGGCGCCCGTCACGGTCCTCGACCGTCGTGTTGGCGGTACTCGTCGTGGCGCTGCTGGCCGGCGGAATCTTCGGGGCGGCGACCGTGCACCCCAAGAAGACGGCGGCCCCCGCCGCCACCACAACGACCACGAAGCCCGTGGCGGCGAAGAGCACCGTGCCCGCCACCACGACGACCCTGGCCACACCGGCGGGCTACAGCCGGCTGGTCGACGCCACCGACCATCTGAGCCTGGCCGTCCCCGCCGGCTGGCAGGCGCCGGCGGTCACCAACCACTCCCTGGCCAGCGCACTGCAGGCCATGAAGGCCCAGAACCCGACGCTGGCGCCGTTGCTCGACAATGCCCTGGGCGCCCTGACCAGCATCCAGGTCGGGTTGTTCGCGGTTGACGTGCCGAGCCGGACCACCTTGTACGCCTACGGGATGGACGTACCCGGCGTCACCAGCGCCGATCAACTTTCCGCCACCGACGTGGCCAAGCAGGTCCAGGCGGTCGGCGGCAAGAACGTGCAGGTCACCGTCGTCCACCTACCGATCGCCGGGGCTGGCCAGGTGGCCGCCGGTCAGGTCTCGGCCCAGCTGACGGTCAACAAGGTGGCCATCGCCGAGGCGCTCGACTACTTCGTGATCAATGCCCGGCTGATCTCGATCGTCGTTTCGACCCGCGGTACCAAAGCGCCGCTCACCGTGCTGCACCAGATTGAGCCAACCCTCGCCCACACCGCCTGAGCCCAAGGGCACGGCACCAAGAGCGCGGTGACCAACAGCATGGCGACGAGGAGCACGGTGAACAGCGGTGGGCCCAGCCCGGCGCGCCTGGCCGTGGCCGAGTGGGGACCCCGGGACCGCCCGACCGTCCTGCTGGTGCACGGCTATCCCGACACCTCGGCGGTGTGGCATCCCGTCGCCACCCTGCTGGCCGCCCGCTTCCATGTGGTGGCCTACGACGTGCGGGGCGCCGGCGCCTCCTCGGCACCCGCCGCCACCAGCGAATACGCCCTGCCCCACCTCGTCGAGGACCTGGCCGCCGTCGCCGCCGCCACCAGCCCGGACCGCCCGGTGCACCTGGTGGGCCACGACTGGGGATCGATCCAGGGCTGGGAGGCGGTGACCAGCGAGCGGCTCAACGGCCGGGTGGCGTCGTTCACCTCGCTGTACGCTCCCAGCCTCGACCATGCCGCCGCCTGGGCCCGGGAGCGCCTCCGCCACCCCACCGGCCGCGGCGTCGCCGAGTTGCTGGGGCAGCAGGCCCGGTCCTGGTACGTGGCCGCCTTCCACCTGCCCGGTGTCCCGGCGCTGTGGCACCACGGGCTCGGTCGGCGATGGCCGGCGTTCCTGCACCGCGTCGAGCAGGTCCCCACCGACGACGACTATCCCGCCCCCACCCTGGCCGCCGACGCCGCCCGGGGAATCGCCCTGTACCGGGCCAACTTCGGCAACCGGCTGGCCCACCCCCGGCCCCAATCCACCATTGTGCCCGTGCAGGTCGTCGTGCCCACGAGGGATCACTACGTCTCGGCCGCCCTGAGCACGGGACTCGAACGGTGGGTGCCCCGCCTGTGGCGCAGCCCGGTTGACGCCGGGCACTGGCTGCCCCGAACCCATCCCGAACTGGTCGCCGAGTACGTCACCGAGCTGGTGGACCACCTGGCCGGCGCCCCCGAGTCCCCACGCCTGCGTCACGATCGGGTCGCGCCCCCGCGGTAAACCACCGCCGGGCCGGAAGGCATCGGCCGGGCGTCCCCGCCGCTCAGATAGGCTCAACTATGGCTGGCGCGGACGATGGCGACGCCCCTCTCGAGTCGTCGCCGGTGCTGGTGGTCGACTTCGGCGCCCAGTACGCCCAGCTCATCGCCCGCCGGGTGCGGGAAGCGCAGATCTACAGCGAGATCGTGCCCCACACCCTGCCCGCCGAGGCGCTCCTGGCCCGCCGGCCGTCGGCCATCATCCTCTCCGGAGGCCCGGCCAGCGTGTACGAGCCGGGGGCGCCGGCGATCGACCCGGCGCTATTCCACGCCGGCGTGCCGGTGCTCGGCATCTGTTACGGCTTCCAACTGATGGCCGCCGGCCTCGGCGGCGAGGTGGCCCGCACCGACCGGGCCGAGTTCGGGCGCACCGACGCCGAGATTGACGCCGACACCGTGCTGTTCGCCAACCCCGGACGGCACCCGGTGTGGATGTCCCACCGCGACGCGGTCGTGAAGGCCCCCGGGGGCTTCCGGGTCACCGCCTCGAGCTCGGCGGCGGCGGTCGCCGCCTTCGAGGATCCCGACGCCCGGCTGTTCGGGGTGCAGTGGCATCCCGAGGTGGTGCACACCGCCCACGGCCAGGCGACTCTGGAGCGATTCCTGCGCCTGGGCGCCGGCATCGAGCCCCGGTGGACGACCTCCAGCATCATCGAGCGGACCATCAAGGCCGTCGCCGCCCGGGTCGGACCGCGCCGGGTGCTGTGCGGGTTGTCCGGCGGGGTCGACTCTGCGGTGGCCGCGGCCCTGGTCCACCGGGCGGTCGGCGACCAGCTGACCTGCGTGTTCGTCGACCACGGCCTGCTCCGCGAGGGGGAGGCGGAGCAGGTGGAACGGGACTACGTGGCGGCCACCGGCATCAAGCTCAAGGTGGTCGACGCCCGGGACCGCTTCCTCAGCGCCCTCGTCGGGGTGGTCGACCCGGAGCAGAAGCGCAAGATCGTGGGCCGGGAGTTCATCCGGGTCTTCGAGCAGGCGGCCCGGGACGTGATCGAGGCCAAGGCCGAGGCGGGCGAGATCGAGTTCCTCGTGCAGGGCACGCTGTACCCCGACGTTGTCGAATCCGGGGGCGGTACCGGCACCGCCAACATCAAGAGCCACCACAACGTGGGCGGCCTCCCGTCGGACCTCAAATTCGCCCTCATCGAACCCCTCCGGGCCCTGTTCAAGGACGAGGTGCGGGCCCTCGGCGCCGAACTCGGCCTGCCCGAGTCGATCGTGTGGCGCCAACCCTTCCCCGGGCCGGGGCTGGCCATCCGCATCATGGGCGAGGTCACCGCCTCCCGGCTCGGTGTACTGCGCCAGGCCGACGCCATCGCCCGCGACGAGATCACCGCCGCCGGCCTCGACCGCAGCGTCTGGCAGTGCCCCGTCGTGCTGCTGGCCGACGTCCGCTCGGTGGGCGTCCAGGGCGACGGCCGCACCTACGGCCACCCCGTCGTGCTGCGCCCGGTGTCGAGCGAGGACGCCATGACCGCCGACTGGTCCCGGCTGCCCTACGACGTGCTGGCGCTGATCTCCTCCCGCATCACCAACGAGTGCCCCCAGGTCAACCGGGTCGTTCTGGACATCACCAGCAAACCGCCCGCCACTATCGAGTGGGAGTGACCTCCGGCGACGTCTCCTGAAGGAGGCGGGCCACCACGCCGGCACCCGACGCCGCGGCGTCCCGCTGCACCTGGGCGCCGTTGCCCCGGGCCATGATGGCGCCGACGAGCTCGCTCACCTCGGCCGTGTCGCCGTGGGCCTCGAGACCGGCGCCGACGTGGTCGAGCAGCTCCCCCACCACCTCGACGGCGGGCCGCACCGCCAGCCCGCGGGGCGAGACCAGCGAGCCGGCCAGCCCGTAGCGCGACGCCCGCCACATGGCGGCGTCAAGGACGGCTCCCGAGGGCGGGACGTCGTCGGATTCCCCCAGTGCCGTCCACGCCAGGGCCCGCACCAGGCCGGCCAGGGCGACGGCGTCGTCGATGGTGAGGCACACGTCCCCGGGGCGGAATTCGAGGGTGGGAAAACGGGCCGAGGGGCGGACATACCAGTAGAGGAAGGTCGAGTCCTCGACCGCATCGATGGCCTCGAGCTGCTGGACCAGCTCATCAAACTCGGCCCGGGTGGTCAGCGGCGGCGGCATCCCGCACGTCGGCCACCGCTGCCACACCTGGAACCGGTAACTGGCGTAGCCGGTATCCAACCCCTGCCAGAACGGCGAGTTCGCCGACAGGGCCAGCAGAACCGGCAGCCACGGCCGGGTCCGGGTCATGGCGGCCACGGCAGCGTCGCGGTCGTCGACGCCGACGTGCACGTGGCACCCGCAGATGACCTGCTGGCGGGCGACGATCTGATAATGCTCGACCATCCGGCGGTAGCGGTCGTTGCTCACGTCGACCTGCTGGTTCTCCCACCGGCTGAACGGATGGGTGCCGGCGGCGACAATGGCGTGGCCCGTCTCGGCGGCGGCGGCGGCCAGCTCCCGCCGCAACCTGGTCAGATGCCCGCGCACCTCGTCGAGCGTCCGGCACACCGGCGTGGCCACTTCTATCTGGCACAGGTTGACCTCGCCGGTCACGTCGTCGCCCAGCCGCTGCTGGGCCGCGGCCAGCACCAAGCCGGATTGGGGGACGAGGGCGCCCGACGCGGCGTCGACGACCAGATACTCCTCCTCGACCCCGAGGGTCAACCCACCGCGTTGCATGCTCGGACGGTGCCGCAGTACCGCCTCGTGGTCAAGCCATGGCCGGGGGAAGTCTCGCCCCTGTAATGCGATGGCAACACAACTGTCACCAAAGCGGGGGATCCTTTCGGGCGTAAGTGGGTAAGAGTCGTCGTCATGAATAAAGGTGGGCCGGTGGCAACTTCGCCGGGCGGATACCGAGAGCTCAATATTCATACCCGGGTCATCGTGGACGAGGCCCTCGACCGCAACATCGAGGTGGAAATCGTCGATCCCGCGGTCGGCGAGCTGTGCCTGCGATACGGCAACCGCCGGGTCACCACCTTGGAGTCCCTCTCCGAGCTGACCTCAGCGGTGGCCTTTCGCCGCTGCGACGACAAGCTGCTCACCCGGCGGGTGCTCGAGGACGCCAAGCTTCCCGTCGCCCCCGGACGGATGGCCACCTACGACGACGGCGACCGGGAATTCCTCCGCCGCCACCGGGAAGTGGTGGTCAAGCCGGCCCGGGGGGAACAGGGCCGCGGCATCACCGTCGGCGTAACGACCGCCCGCAGCCTGCACCGGGCGTGCCTGTTCGCCCGCCGGTACTGGCCCGAGGTGCTCATCGAGCAGCGCTGCCACGGTGAAGACCTCCGGGCGGTGGTGATCGACGGGGCGGTCGTGGCGGCGGCGGTGCGCCGACCCCCGGCGGTGACCGGCGACGGCACGTCCACCATCGCCCAACTCATCGACGCCTACAACCGACGCCAGGCGCGGACCACCGGGGCCAACTCCGTGATCCCGGTGGACGAGGTGACCGGGGACACGGTGCGCGGCGCCGGCTATGCCGGTCTCGACCGGGTGCTCCCCGCCGGCGAGACGCTCATCGTCCGAGGCACGGCCAACGTCCACACCGGCGGCACGATCACCGACGTCACCGCCGAGGTCCATCCCGATCTGGCCCAGCTGGCGGTGTCGGCGGCGGCGGCCGTGGGCCTGCCGGTGGCCGGCATCGACCTGATCGTCGACGCCTTGGAGAGCCCCGACGGCGTGATCATCGAGGTCAACGAGCAGCCGGGCCTGGCCAACCACGACCCTCATCCCACCGCCGCTCGCTTCATCGACCTGCTCTTCCCCGAGACCCGGCGGCCCGTCTAGGTATGTGCGGCATCGCCGGCGAGTTGCGCCACGACGGAACGCCGGCCGATGTCGAAGCCACCCGCCGCATGGCCGCCACCATGGCCAACCGCGGGCCCGACGGGACCGGGCTGTGGAGCTACAACTCCGTCGCCCTGGCTCACCGCCGGCTGGCCATCATCGACCTGTCCCGCCGGGGCGACCAGCCCATGGTCGACCCCGAACTGGGACTGGTGGTGGTGTTCAACGGCTGCATCTACAACCACAAGCTCCTGCGCCGGGAGCTGGAGGCCGCCGGCTACCACTTCTTCTCGACAAGCGACACCGAGGTGCTGCTGAAGGCGTACCACCACTGGGGCGACGACTTCGTCGACCACCTGATCGGCATGTTCGCCTTCTGCCTGGTGGAGCGGGACTCCGGGCGGGCGCTGCTCGTCCGTGACCGGCTGGGTATCAAGCCGCTGTACGTCACCGAGGTGCCCGGCGCCCTTCGCTTCGCCTCGACCCTGCCCGCCCTGGTGGCGGGCGGCCTGGCCGACACCGCGATCGACCCGGTGGGCCTGCACCACTACCTGACCTTCCACGCCGTGGTGCCGGAAACCCGCACCGTGCTGGCCGGCGTCCGCCGGGTGGCGCCGGCGACGGTCCTCACCATCGAACCCGACGGCCGGCGCCACGAACGGCGCTACTGGGAGCTGCGCTGCCAGCCTGACCCGGCCTACGACGGCTGGGAGGCCCGCGACTGGGAGGACGCGGTCATGGCCGCCCTCCAGTTGGCGGTGCGCCGCCGCCTGGAAGCCGACGTTCCCGTCGGAGTGCTGCTCTCCGGCGGCCTCGACTCGAGCCTGATCGTGGCCCTTTTGAGCGAGGCGGGACAGGCGGACCTGTCGACGTTCAGCATCGGATTCGAGACGATCGGCGACGAGGAGGGCGACGAGTTCCGCTGGTCGGACATCGTGGCCAAGCGCTTCGCCACCGACCACCACCGCATCTTCGTGCCCACCGACGAGGTCCTCACCGCCCTCCCCGACGTGGTGGCGGCCATGAACGAACCGATGGTCAGCCACGACGTGGTCGCCTTTTACCTCCTCTCGGAGGAAGTGGCCCGCTCGATCAAGGTGGTGCAGTCCGGGCAGGGAGCCGACGAGGTGTTCGGCGGCTACCACTGGTACCAGAGGATGTACGCCGACGACGGGGACGGGGTCGACCGGTACCAGTCGGTGTTCTGCGACCGCACCCACGATGAGATCGCGGCGGTGGTGGGCCCCCGCCACCGAGTCGCCGACGACGTCAGCCGCCAGTTCATCGTCAACCACTTCGCCCAGCCCGGGGCCCAAACGGCGGTCGACCGGGCGCTGCGGATCGACACCGAGGTCATGCTGGTCGAGGACCCGGTCAAGCGGGTGGACAACATGACGATGGCGTGGGGGCTCGAGGCCCGGGTGCCCTTCCTCGACCACGAGCTGGTCGAGCTGGCCGGAGCCTGCCCGGCGTCGCTGAAGGTGGCTCAGGGGGGGAAGGGCATCTTGAAGGAGGTCGGCCGGCGGGTCCTGCCCGCCGAGGTCATCGACCGCCCCAAGGGCTATTTCCCCGTCCCGCCCCTCGTCCAGCTGGGACCGGCCTACGTGGAGTTGCTGCGCGACGCCCTGCATTCGCAGGCCGCCGGGGAACGAGGCCTGTTCGACGCCGGCCACGTCGAGCACCTCCTGGCCGAACCCCACGAGCTGACGACCCTCAAATACAACAAGCTGTGGCAGCTCGGTCTCCTCGAACTTTGGTTGCAAACCCACAACCTGTAGCGGCGCCGTAACACCGCGGAAACAGGCCGTCGGTACGCTTCCCGGGAATGAAGGCCCGTGTCGGCGTGACGAGTATCCGTTCCTACGACGGCCCTCGTCCCGTCGAGCAGGTCAACCTGGTGTACTGCGAGGCGGTGGCCGGGGCGGGGGCCATCCCCTTCGTCCTGCCGGTCCTGGACCCGCTCGACGCCGCCGCGGTCGTCTCGGGCCTCGACGCCGTGCTGCTCACCGGCGGGGGCGACGTGGCGGCGTGGTGCTACGGCCAGGAGGCGGCGCCCGAGGCCAGCGGCATGGACGCCGCCCGCGACGCCTGGGAGCTGGCCCTGGTCGCCGCCGCCGGCGCCGGCGGCCTGCCCATCCTCGGCATCTGCCGCGGCGCCCAGCTGCTCAACGTGTCCGCCGGCGGCACCCTCCTCCAGCACCTGCCGGCCGTGTCCCCCGAGCTGCACCGGGTGACGTCGCATGACCGGGAACCGGTCCACGCCGTGGTGGTGGACCCGGCCAGCCGCCTGGCCGGCATCACCGGGGGCGGCCCGATCGGGGTCAACAGCCTCCACCACCAGGCGGTCGACCGGGTCGGCGCCGGCTTCCGGGCCGTGGCCTGGTCACCCGAGGGATTCGTGGAAGCGATTGAGGGGCGCGACGCCCCCTGCATCGGGGTGCAGTGGCATCCCGAGCTGCTCACCGGGCGGTGCGAGCACGCCCGCCTGTTCGACTGGCTGGTCGGCCGGGCCGTGCGCCGGCGCGACGGCGTGGCAGAGGAACTGCTGGAAGCCGTCGCCTGAAGCCCACGAGCTGGCGGTTCACTGCCGCTCTAGGGTGGCGAGGTGCAAACGCTGCACCTGGCCCGCCCGGATGTGTCCTACGGCTGGAGCCGCGACCAGGCCCCCTTTTCCACCGTCACCTCCGGAGCCGAGCTGACGGTCGACACCCAGGACGCGTCGGGCGGCCAGCTGGGGCCGGGCGCCACCCACCGGTCCGTGGCCGAGTTGGACTTCGACCGGGCCAACCCCATCAGCGGCCCGGTGTTCGTCGACGGCGCCCGCCCCGGCGACGTCCTGCAGGTCGACATTCTGGCGGTCGAACCGGGGCGGTACGGGTGGACGGCGCTCATCCCCGGCTTCGGGCTGCTGGCCGACCGGTTCGTCGACCCTTGGCTCCACGTCTGGGAGTTCGAGGCGGGCACGGCGGTGCTGACCGACGCCATCCGGGTGCCGCTCGAACCGTTCTGCGGCGTCCTCGGCGTGGCGCCGGCGGCACCGGGTCGCCACAGCGTCATCCCGCCCCGCCGGGTCGGCGGCAATCTCGACACCCGCCAGCTGGGGCCGGGCGCCACCCTGTACCTGCCGGTCGAAGTCGAGGGAGCGCTGTTCGGGGTGGGCGACACCCACGGCGCCCAGGGCGACGGCGAGGTCTGCGGCACCGCGATCGAGAGCGCCATGACGGTGACGCTCCGGCTGTCGGTCCGCACCGACCTCGACGTCGACACGCCGGAATTCGACGTGCGCCGGCCGCTGGAGCGGCGTAGCGCCGCCGCCGCCGGCTACCACGCCACCACCGGGGTGGCCCCCGACCTGATGGTCGCCGCCCGGCAGAGCATCGAGCGCATGATCGCCTACCTCGAGCGGCACCACGACCTGACGCCTGAGGCCGCCTACGCCCTGTGCTCGGTCGCCGTCGACCTGCGCATCAGCGAGGTGGTCGACGCGCCCAACTGGGTGGTGTCGGCGTTCCTGCCCCAGGACCTGTTCGCCCCCGGTCCTTAACATCACCGGGCGCGAGTACCGTGCTGCCGGTGCGGCAGACGGGGAGGCCGGCGTGACGGCGCGGGTACTTTGCATGGTGTTGGCGGGCGGAGAAGGCAAGCGGCTGGCGCCGCTGACCGCCGACCGGGCCAAGCCGGCCGTCCCCTTCGGCGGTCATTACCGGCTCATCGACTTCGTCCTGTCGAACCTGGCCAACGCCGGCTACATGCGCATCGTCGTCCTCACCCAGTACAAGAGCCACAGCCTCGACCTGCACATCTCGCGGACGTGGCGACTGTCGACCCTGCTGGGCGACTACGTGACGCCGGTGCCCGCCCAGATGCGCCGGGGCCCCCGCTGGTTCCTCGGGTCGGCCGACGCCATCTACCAGAACCTCAACATCATCGGCGACGAGCGCCCCGACTACATCTGCGTGTTCGGCGCCGACCACATCTACCGCATGGACCCCCGCCAGATGCTCGACCAGCACATCACCACCGGCGCCGCCGTGACGGTGGCCGGGGTGCGGGTGCCGCTGGCCCAGGCCGACAGCTTCGGCGTCATCGACGCCGCCGGCGGGGGCAGCATGCGCATCGAGGCCTTCCGCGAGAAGCCATCCGACGCCGTCGGACTCCCCGACGACCCGGAGCACGTGTTTGCCTCGATGGGCAACTACATCTTCACCACCCGGGCGCTGGTGGACGCGGTCACCGCCGACGCCAACAACCCGGCCTCGAAACATGACGTGGGGGGGAACCTCATCCCCGCCATGGTGGCCGCCGGCCAGGCCTACGTGTACGACTTCCACACCAACAGCGTCCCCGGGGCCACCGACCGGGACCGGGCCTACTGGCGCGACGTCGGGACCCTCGACAGCTACTACGACGCCCACATGGACCTGGTGTCGGTCCACCCCATCTTCAACCTCTACAACCGGGCGTGGCCCATCTACACCTCCGGGCCACCCCGGCCGCCGGCCAAGTTCGTCTTCGAGGGCACCGAGGGCGTGGGTCAGGCGGTGAACTCGGTGGTGTCGGCGGGCGTCATTATCTCCGGCGGCACGGTGCGGCGGTCGATCATCTCGCCCGGGGTGGTCGTGGAAAGCCACGCCCTGGTGGAGGGCTCGGTCCTCATGGACGACGTGCGGGTCGGGCCGGGCGCGGTCGTGCGCAACGCCATCGTCGACAAGAACGTGGTGATCCCCGCCGGCGCCCGCATCGGGGTCGACCGGGCATGGGACCAAAGTCATTTCACCATTTCCGACGGCGGCGTGGTCGTCATCGGCAAGGGCCAGTCGGTCCCCGCCAACTAGCGCTCGTATGCGGGTGGCGCTGCTCAGCCGGGAGTTCCCGCCGGAGGTGTACGGCGGCGCCGGCGTCCACGTCGAGAACCTCGCCACCTCGCTGGCGGCGTTGGACTCGTTGGACGTCGGCGTGTACTGCTTCGGGGCACCGAGATCGTCGCCGCTCGTGGCCGGCACCTTCGACCCGTGGCCCGCGGTCGCCGGCGGTGTGGGGGGCGGGGCGCTGGGGCCGGTGTCGATCGACCTGCGCATGGCCCAGGCCGCGGCCGGCGCCGACATCGTCCACAGCCACACCTGGTACACCAACCTGGGCGGCCATCTGGCAAAGCTGATGCACGGCATACCCCACGTCCTGACGACCCACAGCCTGGAGCCGCTCCGCCCGTGGAAACGGGACCAACTGGGCCCCGGCTACGACGTCTCGCGGTGGTGCGAGCGCACCGCCATCGAGGCCGCCGACGCGGTGATCGCGGTGTCGGCGGGGATGCGCGACGACGTGCTGGCCACCTATCCGGCGGTCGATCCCGACCGGGTGGTGGTGATCTACAACGGGGTCGACCCCACCGAATACCACCCCGTTTCCGCCGTCGACGCCCTGGTCCGCCACGGCATCGACCCCGACCGGCCATCGGTGGTGTTCCTCGGCCGCATCACCGAGCAGAAAGGCATTCTGGAGCTGCTGGCCGCCGCGCCCTCGATCGATCCCGCCGCCCAGCTGGTGCTGTGCGCCGCCTCGCCCGACACGCCGGCCATCGAAGCCCAGGTGCGCGACGCGGTGGCGTCGTTGTCCTCGGCCCGTTCCGGCGTGCATTGGATCTCCTCGGCCCTTCCCCGCGCCGACGCGGTGCAGATCCTGAGCCACGCCTCGGTGTTCGTCTGCCCGTCGCGCTACGAGCCCTTCGGCCTGGTCAACATCGAGGCCATGGCCTGCGGCGCCCCGGTCGTGGCCACCGCCACCGGCGGCATCCCCGAGATCGT
>DATARN010000030.1:0-38748 GCA_036264135.1 Acidimicrobiales bacterium | reverse complement strand
CGGGTCGCCTAGAGCCGGCGAGCGGGGACCGGCCGCCTAGAGCCGGCGGGCGAGGACCCGGTAGGTGTTGGACCAGCCCTCGCCGCGGGCCTTGACCACCGGTTGCAGGATGCGGTCGGCGGCCAGGCCGGCCAGGGCCACCGGGGCCAGGGCGGTCAGGACCGCCGCCCGGCGCAGCCGTTGACCGGTGGTCGGCGGTTCCCGCCACGGGACACGTGGTGCGCCGGCCAGCGCCGTGGCCCATTGCCAGGCGGCGCCGGCCAGGTCCATGGGTTGGTGGGCGGCACCGCGCTCGACTTCGACCACCGCGAAGCCGCTCACTTCCATGGCCGCGGTCAGGTGAGTCACCGAGAGGAACTGTTGGTGCTGGGGCTGGAGCCAGGCGACCCAGTACTTCCCGAAGATTCGGGCCGGGCGGGAGTCGGGGTCGGGCACCTCGACCAGCAGCAGGCCGCCGGGCTCGAGCACGGTGCGGGCGGCCTCGATCTCGGCTCTCGGGTCGCGGGTGTGCTCCAGGTAGTGGTGCATGCTGACGACGTCGTAGCGACCCTTCAGCTCCTCGATCAGGTCGGGGAACATGCCGCGGTAGGCGGTGTCGATCCAGCCCCGGCGCTCGGCCTCCTCGATGCCCTCGCCCATGTCGAGCCCGTCGAAGCGGGTGTCGGGCAGCAGCCCCCGGGCCACCACGCAGAAATGCCCGTACCCGGAGCCCACGTCCAGCCAGTTCCGCGGTGACCCGTGGCGCCGGGCCAGCTCGACGCGGCCGCGGTAGGACGGCTCGGCCTGGGCGAAGAGAAACTCCACCTCGGCCCCGCCGAGCCCGTCGTACATGTCCCGGTAGTAGAAGTCGAGGCCGGCCAGGGACAGCCGAGGATTCTGGAACAGCAGGCCGCAGGTCATGCACTCTTCGATGACGAACTGGCCGGGCTTGAACTGCACCAGATCCGAAGTGCGCAGCAGCGGGAGCAGGGCGGTGCTGGCGCACCAGGGGCAGTCGTTGCGGCGGGGTTCGTAGAAGCGGTCCAGCCCGAGCGCCAACTCGGCGGTGTAGGCGGCCCGGCGGGCCTCGACGGGATCCTCAGCGGGCGGCCCGCTTCCGGCGCCACTCCGGGCGCGGGCGCCGGCCATGGCCTGGCCGGCCAGGACCAATGGCTCGGTGACCCGCCGGGCGCCGCCGAGGGGTGACATCGGGGGCCGCAACGGTGAGCCACCGGTGGCCAGGTACGGCTGGGCGAGGTAGGCGCCGAGCGCGGCCAGGCCCCAGCCGGGGCTGAGCCCCAGGCCGGCGAGGAGGAACGACGAGCGGGCGGCCGGCAACCCCAGGGCGACGGGGTAGGCGGCGTTGTACATGGCCTTCAGCTCGGCGATCCGTTCCCCCCGGCTCGGCGCCTCGGCGGTCAGGCCGGCCGCCACCGCCAGGTCGGTCGAGCGGGCGGCATGTTGCTTGAGCCGCTCGGTCAAGGTGACGAAGGCCGCCCGGTCCGCCGGCGCCTGCGCCCCCATACGGTCGGCGACGGCCCGGCGAACGACGACGGCATGGCGGCCGCCGCGCCCGGGGATCAGCGGCGCCGACCGGTAGGCCGTGGTGTCCACCGCCCGGGCCAGGTCCAAGGCGTCGTCGGCGGCGAGGTCGGCGGGGATGAGATCGACGACGTCGAGCCCCTCCTGCTCGGCGTAGCGGACGGCGGCGGCCCGGGTCGTGGGGTCGACGGCGACACCGGGGAGGCAGAGCACGACGAAGTCGTCCGCGTCGGCGGCGGGGTCACTGGGCTCGGGATCGGCATCGAGCCGCCCGAGCTGGGAGAGGCGCTGGCGGAGCCGGAGGCCGTTGAGCAGCGTTCCGATGGTGAACGCCACCCACCACCAGTCACGCCGCCTGCGGGGAGCCAACCTGCGCCGTGTTCTTCGTCCCACCGATATCAGTCTGCCTTACTTCTGGGGAGGCGTTCATGGCGGCGCCGTCTCGGCCGGGAAGGGCACAGCCGGAAGCTGGTAGCGCCGGTAGCCTCCGGGGAAAGGCTCGCACCGGATGACCGGACGGCGCGGAAGGAGACCCTGATGCAGCTCGGCATGATCGGACTGGGGCGGATGGGGGCCAATCTGGTCCGCCGCCTGATGCACGACGGGCACGAATGTGTCGTCTACGACGTCAACGCCGACGCCGTCAAGCAACTCGAGAGTGAGGGGGCGACGGGCGCCGACTCGCTCGACGATTTCGTGGCCAAGCTGACGCCGCCCCGAGCGGCGTGGATCATGGTGCCCGCCAGTTTCGCCGGCCAGACCGTCGACCAACTGGCCGACCGCATGGAAGCGGGCGACATCATCATCGACGGGGGCAACAGCTACTACCGCGATGACGTCGACCGGGCCGAAGCCCTCCAGCCCCGCGGGCTGCACTACCTGGACGTCGGGACCAGCGGCGGGGTGTTCGGCCTGGAGCGCGGCTTCTGCCTGATGATCGGGGGCGAGGACGAGCCCGTCGCCCACCTGGAGCCCATCTTCCGCTCCATCGCCCCCGGCGTCGACGCCGCGGCCCGCACGCCCGGCCGCGACGGCGAGCCGACCCAGGCGGAGTACGGCTACCTGCACTGCGGGCCCGCCGGCGCCGGCCATTTCGTGAAGATGGTCCACAACGGCATCGAGTACGGGATCATGGCGGCCTACGCCGAGGGCCTCGGCATCTTGCACCGCGCCGATGTCGGCAAGCACCAGCAGGATCAGGACGCCGAGACGGCGCCCCTCCAGAACCCGAAGTACTACCAGTACGACTTCGACCTCGGCGCGGTGGCGGAGGTGTGGCGCCGGGGCAGCGTCATCAGCTCCTGGCTGCTCGACCTGACGGCCCACGCCTTGATGAGCGACCCCGATCTGCACAGCTTCTCCGGCCGGGTCTCCGACTCGGGCGAGGGCCGTTGGACGGTCCGAGCCGCCGTCGACGAGGGCGTCCCCGCCGGGGTGCTGACCACCGCACTGTTCAACCGCTTCAGCAGCCAGCGCAACGGCGACTACGCCGACCGCATGCTGTCCGCCCTCCGCAAGGAGTTCGGCGGCCACATGGAGAAGGCGGCCCACGACCCCGAACGGGTGCCCGACGAGGTGCCGGGCCAGTGACGCCGATCAACCAGACGCCGGAATGGAAGGCGCTGGCCGACCATTTCGACGCCCATCGGGCCGACACGCTGCGGAACCTGTTCGCCGCCGACCCCCAACGCGGCACCTCGCTGGTAATCGAAGCGGGCGACCTCGTCCTCGACTATTCCAAGAACCGGCTGACCATCGAGACCATCGCCCTGCTCGTGAACCTGGCCACCGCCGCCGGGCTGCGGGAGCGCATCGACGCCATGTTCTCGGGCGAGCACATCAACGTCACCGAGGACCGCCCCGTGCTCCACGTCGCCCTGCGGGCGCCGCCCGATGAGCACCTCGTCGTCGACGGCGTCGACGTGGTCGAGCAGGTGCACGAGGTGCTGGGCCGGATGAAGGTCTTCGCCGAGCGCATCCGCAGCGGCGCCTGGGTCGGCCACACCGGCCGGCCCATCAAGAACATCATCAACATTGGCATCGGCGGCTCCGACCTGGGTCCGGCCATGGCCTACGAGGCGCTACGCGACTACAGCGACCGAAGCCGCACGTTCCGGTTCGTGTCCAACGTGGACGGCACCGATATCTGGGAGGCGACGACCGATCTGGATCCCGAGGAGACGCTGTTCATCGTGTGCTCCAAGACATTCACGACCCTCGAGACGCTCAACAACGCGGCCACGGCCCGAGACTGGCTCGTCGGCGCCCTGAAGGATCCGAACGCCATCGCCAAGCACTTCGTGGCGGTGTCGACCAACACCAAGGCGGTGGCCGAGTTCGGTATCGACCCCGCCAACATGTTCGAGTTTTGGGATTGGGTGGGCGGCCGGTATTCCTACCCTTCGGCCATCGGGCTGTCGCTCATGGTGGCCATCGGGCCGTCGGCGTTCACCGACATGCTGGCGGGTTTCCATGCCGTCGATCGGCATTTCCGCACCGCCCCATTCGAACAGAACCTCCCCGTGCTGCTCGGGCTGATCGGCGTGTGGTACATCAACTTCTTCGGCGCCGAAACGCAGGCGATCCTGCCGTACAACGAGTACCTGTCCAAGCTGACCCCCTACCTGCAGCAGCTGGACATGGAAAGCAACGGCAAGTCGGTGACCCTGGCGGGCACCCGCGTGGACTGGAAAACCGGTCCCGTCGTGTGGGGCCAGCCCGGCACCAACGGCCAGCACGCCTTCTACCAGCTGATCCACCAGGGGACCCGGCTGATCCCGTGCGACTTCATCGGATTCCTACAGCCCAACCATCAGGTGGGTGACCACCACGACCTGCTGATGGCCAACTTCTTCGCCCAGACAGAGGCGCTGGCGTTCGGCAAGACGCCCGACGAGGTCGCCGCCGAGGGGGTGGCGGCGCACCAGGTTCCCCACCGCAGCTTCGAGGGCAACCGCCCCACCAACACCCTGCTGGCCCCCAAGCTGACGCCGAACATTTTGGGCCAGCTGATCGCCACCTACGAGCACAAGGTCTTCACCCAGGGCACCATCTGGCAGATCAACAGCTTCGACCAATGGGGCGTCGAGTTGGGGAAAAAGTTGGCGCAGCGCATCATCCCCGAGCTGCAGGCCCCCGACGCCGCGGCGCTGGCCCACGACAGTTCCACCAACGCCCTCATCACCCGCTACCGATCGGCCCGTACACCGTGAATATCAGCCGGGCGAAACGAATTGGCCCACGTAGAATGCCCCCATCGCCCGCCAGCTGAACACCCTTCCCGACTTCGACGCCTTCGCGGTCTCCGCCGCGCTGGAGCCGCCCCACCGCCGCGAGGACCTCTGGAAGGGGCGGTACCGGGCCACCCACCCCGACGTGTTCGCCGCCCTCGAAGCGATCGAGCCGGACTTCGCGGCCGACCTGCTCCCCCTGGCGCGGAACCTCTCCCACGTGCGGACCCGCGCCGACCAGACCGGGCCCGAGCTGGCCGCCATCATCGACGAGATGGACCCGGTGGTGGCCGAGGTGTTGGGGGCCGGGGGCGAAGGGTCGCCGCTCCACGTCCTTACCGTGGGAACGTTCAGTGTCAACGCCGCCGTGGGCCAACTCGGCCGCGACGTCGCCGTGTTCCACTGCGTGGAGTGGTTCCAGACACCCCAGGGCGAGAGGGCGCTGGTCGCCCACGAGACGGCCCACGCCTACCACCGCCTGGTGCTCGGCGCCGCCGGCCTGGCACCGGGCGACGACGACGACCTGGCCTGGATGCTGTTCTCCGAGGGCCTGGCCACCCAGGTGTCGCGACAGGCCGACCCCAACGGGGCCGAGACCGACTACTTCTGGTACGGCCTACCGAAGATGGACGGCTGGGTCACGTGGTGCGCCGAGAACGCCGAAGACCTCGAGAAGCTGGCCCGGGAGGCGCTCGACGACCCGAAGGCGGTGGAGTCGTTCTTCGGCGGGGGCACGGTCGAGGGTCGCTGGCGGACCGGCCACCACCTGGCCGATCGCCTCGTCGCCGGCCTCGGCACCCCACTGCCGGAGCTGGCCCGCCTGAGCGTGGACGACGCCCGCCGGGTCATCCGCGACGCCCTCACCCCCGGGTAGAACCCTCACCCACAGGTAGAAGACGACCGGCCGTACACTCGACCGGTGCCTGGGATCATCGACGGCCGCTCATGGCTGGAGGAGCGGAAGCTGTTCCTGGAGGGCGAACTGACGAAGGATCCGGCGCCCGCGCCCGAGCAACGCCACGCCATCGAAGCCGAACTGGCCAAGGTGACCGGGGAGCTGGCGGCCAAACGCCGGCACTGGTGGCGGTTTCTCCTCTGGGGCGGTCGACCCCCGCAGTAGCCAACCCGCCGGATGGCGCCCGGTGATGGCCGCAGCTAGCTGGTGCTGCCCTTGCTCTTGCCGGCCTTCTTGGCCTTCTTCACGGCCCGCTTCTCCATGAGGCTCTTGCCGGCGGGCTTCTTCGACGAGCCAGGTGCTGGTGCCTTATTGGCCATGGTGTTGACCCTACAACGGGCCGGTGCCTGGGGAGGGGGAGATACGGGACGGCCGCCGGGGCGCGGGTAGCTTCAGGTCGATGGCCGACGAGGGCGTGGTGGTCGAGGCGGGAGGACACGAGCTGGTGATCACCAGCCCCGACAAGGTCTTCTTCTCCGAACACGGTGAAACCAAGCTGGACCTGGTGCGCTACTACCAGTCCGTGGAGGGTCCCGTGATGGCGGCCATGGGCGGGCGGCCGGTCCTCCTGCAGCGGTTCCCCCACGGCGCCGGCGGGTCGTCGTTCTTCCAGAAGCGGGTGCCCGAATCCCGGCCGGACTGGCTGCACACGACGATCGTGAGCACGCCCAACGGGACGACGTCGCAGGCGCTGGTGGCGGCCGACCTGGGCCATGTTCTCTGGGCCGTCAACCTGGCCTGCCTCGGCTTCCATGTGTGGCCCTCCAAGGCCGACGACCCCGACCACGCCGACGAGCTGCGGATCGACCTCGACCCCACCCCGGGGGTGACGTTTCCGATGCTGCGGGAGGCGGCGGCGGAGGTCAAGGCGCTCCTCGACGAGTTGGCCGTGGTCGGGATGCCCAAGACGACCGGCAACCGGGGCATCCACATCTACGTACGGCTGCAACCCCACTGGGACTCGTACCAGGTGCGCTCGGCGGCGGTGGCGGTGGCCCGGGAAATGGAGCGCCGCCGCCCCGACCTCATGACTGCCGCGTGGTGGAAGGAGGAGCGGGGCCAGCGGGTGTTCGTCGACTTCAACCAGAACGCTCCCCACAAGACCGTCTTCGGCGCCTGGTCGGTGCGGGCCCGGCCGGGCGCCCAGGTGTCGACGCCCTTCGCCTGGGAGGAGCTGCCCGCCATCGAGCCCGACCCGCTCACCGTCCGCACCGTGCCGGCGCGGGTGGCGGAACACGGTGATCCGTGGGCCCCGATGATCGCCCATCCGCAGTCGCTGGAGCGGTTCCTGGCCCTGCACGAACGGGACAAGGCGGCGGGCCTCCATGACGCACCCTGGCCGCCGGTGTACCCGAAGATGCCCGACGAGCCGCCCCGGGTGGCCCCCAGCCGGGCGCGGACACCGCCGGCGAGCGGGTAGGCGAGGCGGCGCTCACACTTCGCTCACACCTCCCTTGCCCGCGGTTCACAGCGGCGCCGGACCCTGAATGTCGAAGCGGCCACCCCGGCCGCCTGACAGTGACAGGAGACATCCATGGCCATTTCCATCGGCACGAAGATCGCCGGCGCGGCGTTGGCCGGCACCCTCGCCCTTGGGGCGGGAGCGGTCGCCTGGGCGGCCGACGGCAGCGGGACGACGACCGCTGCGACGTCCACCCCGGCGGCGGGCAAGGCGGCAGGCAAGGCGGCAGGCAAAGCGGGCCCCGGGCTCGGGATACTGCGCCGGGCCGATCACGGCGACGCCGAGATCAAGGTCAAGGGAACCAACGGCGCCTCCGCCACCTGGGTGACCGTGACGTTTGATCGGGGCCAGGTCAGCTCCGTCGCCGCCGACCACATCACCCTGGCTCGTCCCGACGGGCAGTCCGTGACCCTGAAGATCGACGCCAACACCAAATACCACGGCGTCACGTCGTGGCAGCAGGTGAAGACCAACGAGCCGGCGGTCGTGATCTCCCGCGCCGGCACGGCCACCCAGATCCTCCAGAAGGCGGCGGCATCCGCCGGCGCCGCGTAGGTGCTTTACAGCCGGAGGCATCTTCTGGCCTGAGTCAGACCCCGACTACCAGCGGATCGTGACCGGTTTGGACGCGGCCATCGGACGGGGCGTCGCGGGACTGCTGTTGAGTTCGGTCTTGTCGTTCCCACTAGCGCTGATCCTGATCGGGGTGGCGGCGTACACCCGGCAAGGGGCCATTGGCGGCGTCATCGCGGTGCTGCTCATCTATAGCGGCCTCGGCTACCTCGCAGCAGCGTGGCTCCTTGTCCGAAGAACTGACGGTTCGGTCGCCGGTTTTCTATTCGATTTCGATCGCCAATCGATGTTTGGGAAGGCGATACTGACCAAGGGCGTACGAATATCGATCCTTCGGCTGACTCGACGGCGCCGGGGGTAGGTGTCTTGTGTCGGTTTGGCGACGCAGCCGTCTTCGGAGGCACCGGTCCTTATAAACAGGGAAGAAGCTTGTCAGCAAGGAGAACCTTGATTGGCGCAGGCGCTTCGCAATGTACGAACCCTACGAGGAGACAGTATTAGTTGGCGACCCTGCGGAGGCTGTCACCCTGATCGCCTATTTGGCGGACTCCGCTCCCGACGACGACCACCTGAGGGCGCTAGCCATTTCGTTGATCGAGACGTTTCTGGCCGTTCGCGATAATCCGTATCCTCTGTTCCTGGCTGCCATGGAGAAGAGCAGCAAACTTCGCACGGCTTGGTGCCATGCCTGGTCGGTGGTACCTGAAGAGTGGGGGCAGCGGTCCGGAAGGTTTTGATGAACGTCGACTTCCCGAACCCCTGGCGTCCGATCACCAAGATGTTGGCCGACTGCAAAAACAGCGCGGTGTACAGCACGAAGGGGTCAAAGCAGACTGAGCATCCCCCACTTGAGCGGACACCCGAGACCAGTCTCTAGGCTGGCAGAAGGGAGTCCTGATGGGAGATCAGCGCTGGCGGGCGTTTTCGCCGGAGTTCAAGCGTGATTGACGCCGTCAACTTGGTGCGGTCGTCGGGCCGGCCGTTGGCTCAGATCGCCCGTGAGTTGGGCATTGGTGAGTCCAACCTGGGCGGCTGGGTGGCCAAGGACCGGGCGCAGCGGGCGGCGGCCGATCCGGAGCGGTTTCGCGGCGGAGGCGGCCGAGTCCGAGGAGCTCAAACGGCTCCGCAAGCGAGTGGTGGAGTTGGAGACGGTTAGATCTTAAAGCGAGCTGCGGTCTTTTGGATGAAGGAGTCGAACGCGTGAGGGTCTTCGCGTTTATCGACGCCCAAAGGACCGATTTCGAGATCAAGACCTTGTGCCAGGTGTGCGCGGTGTCACCTTCGGCGCTTTATGATTGGGCGGCGGCGGTGGCCGAGGCTCCGACCAGGCATTGTGGGACGAGGCCATGCTGGCCGATCGGATCTACGGTATCTGGCGCTGCTCGAGGGGGGGCCGTTATGGGGCGCCGAGGATCACCGCCGCCTTGTGCCGCCAGGGGCTCTGCGTGAACCACAAGCGCGTCGAGCGACTCATGGCCGAGCTCGGCATCGAGGGCAAGTGCGGGCGACGCAAACTCCGCACTACGATCCGCGACCCGGAGGCGAAACCTGCTGCTGACCTGGTCAAACGGGTGTTTGACCGGGACCGGCCTGACCAGCTTTGGGTCGGCGACCTGACCTATATTCCCACCGAGGAGGGCTGGGTCTATGTGGCCAGCGTCCTCGATGCGTGCAGCCGCCGGCTGCTCGGCTGGTCGATCGCGGATCACACACGCACCGAGATCTGCCTCGACGCGCTTCAGGGGGCGGTGGCCACCCGGGGCCGGGCCCGCTTCGACGGTGTCGTGTTCCATTCCGACCACGGTTGTCAATATACGAGCGCCGATTACCGGTTGGTTTGCGCAGATCTACATATCACCCAATCCATGGGCACGGTCAGCAATTCGTACTATAATGCGATGGCAGAAAGCGTTTGGGCTTCGTTAAAGGGAGAGCTGGTCGATGGCGCCCATTATGCCACAAAAGAATGAGGCGAGAATAGCGTATTCGAATGGCTGGTCTGGTATAATCGGAAGCGGTTGCATTCCTCGATCGGCTACCGGCCACCAGAGGAGTACGAGGACCAGCTCCTCAGCAGACAGGCAGCGCAGACCCGTGTCCGGTCAACGGGGGGATGTTCAGTAATCTGGTCCGGCGTATTCCGATCGTCAAACAGTACCAATATACCTTAACCTGGATGTCGTCTGTTCTAGCCATCGACTATGTCGCCACCGTCGGGACTATCGCCGTCATCCGACGGAACGGCTCCGTCGGATCATCCGGACCAGGCTTTGGCGGACCGTATTCCACCGTCCGAGCGCTCAAGCACCGCTGGCGTATCGAAGCGCCTTACCGACCTCTTGCGCGCTCGTAAAGAGTCGAAGGGAATGTGCAGAGCCGTCCGTAAGGCGCAATATTACTCCCGAACTCGGCTGCAGACCTGGCTGAGGCCGCAGAGCGACGGTTTGGATGCTGCCGAACGGGATTCTAAGCAACGATGGCGACGCCCCTTTTCGATACGGGCGCCAGGAAATCACTCCCGGTTCGATCTCACACCGACCAGAGATGTGGTCCACTATTGCCGAGCATGTGAGAATAACACCAACCCGACGTTGTCCCGCGCATAGGCGATCGTTAAGTGGCGGTGCGACTCTTAAACCAAGGCCAAGGATCAAGATCGTAACCGCGGCCACGATGATCGCGGCAGGGCCGAGTGCTAAGGACCCGACGACGATCCCAGGGATGGCGAGCGCGATGACTAATAGAGACGGTCGCTTTAACGCTCGGGTTGTTGGCGACATCTCAACCTTCACCGGCAATTCCCTTCACTACCCGAAGTGAGTCCGAATTGGTCCCCGAACGAGCTGGCGGCCGCGTACAGACTGCTGCTGACTCCGAGTCCGAGATTGCTAATTCCGCGCACATATTGGGCAAGCTCCGGAGAGGCAGCATCGAGAGCACTGCCTGTAGCGGCGCCTAGGCCGCCAAGTACACTCGCGCCTCCGAGGGCCGTCCCAAGGCCATCGATCACGCACTGAGTGTCGACAGCGTGGCTGCAATCCACAGCCGTAATGTAAGCACCGATCGCCGTGGCTGCGGCTCCTAACCCAGTCGCCAGTCCTTCGGTGGATACCGCGCCGAGAATTGGAAGGACGACCTCTGGTGCGACAATTGTGCCGACGACCACAGCCGCCACTCCGAGGACAAGGCCGACGGTGGCGACGTCGTGGGTGGCGTTGGCTCCGCGACACGCTCCATGGTTTCCGTGGACGTGACCGAGTAGGCAGAACAACCCGGTCGGATCCGACCCGTTGAGGGGGTTGTTGTCGACGTAGCCGTAGGCGGACCGGGTGACAGCGTCGAGGGGGTCGCGGGTGAGGTATTGGGCGGTGGTGGGGTCGTAGTAGCGGGCTCTCAAATAGATGAGGCCGGTTTCGGGGTCGGTGTATTGGGCGTTGTACCCCAGGGGACTCGGTGTGCCGGTGGTGGCTGTGGCTTGGCCGTAGGGGCTGTATGTGATGGTTGAGATGAGGGCGCCGGTGTTGTCGGTTAGCCCTCGGGTGGAGCCGTGTTGGTCGTGGTGGTACCAGCCGATGGTGCCGGTGGTGTTGTTGATTTGTTCGAGGGGAAGGTTTTGGGGGCCGTAGATGTAGCTGTTGGTGCCGTCGGAGAGTAGGAGGGGGATCGTGGCGGTTTGGTCCCAGAGCATTTGTTGGGTGGTGCTGTTGACGGTTTTGGTCATGCGGAGCCCGTCGCCGCTGTAGGTGTAGGCGGCAGTGGTTTGGCTGGCGGGGGCGAAGAGTATCCCTCGACGTCGACGACGGCGTCGGCGTGGCCGTAGAGGTTGTAAATGTTTACCGCGCCGTTGGTGCCTAATTTGACGGTGACTTCATTGCCTGCCACGGTGCCGGCGGGGAAGGCGACGGTGGTGGTTGTCGGTCTGGTGGCGCCGGTGGGGTAGACGGTGAAGAGGCTATTTGCCGTGGCATTGACCTCGGTGACGTTGAGGATGACGGCAGTGGCGTTGGCGGGGGCACCGTCGCCGTTGGCGCCGGCGACCTGCACGGTGAGGTTGCCACCGGCTTGGATGGTTTGTCCGGCATCGGGGTAGCCCGAACTGGTACGGGTGTCGGCGATACGGGTGGGGCTGATCGGGGTGTATTGGCTTCCGGTGCCGCCGGTATAGTAGCCCTCGATGTCGACGGTCATGTCGGTTCCGCCCCCGCCGTAGGTGAGGTCGAACGCGCCGTCGGCGGCGAGGGGAATGGTGGCCTCTTTCGTGACGACGACGTTGTTTCCGTAGGTGATGTTGGCGGTGGCTGGCAGGGTAGCGCCGTCGGCATAGCCGACTAGGTAGCCGCTGGAGGGGTCGTTGAAGGCTGAGATGTCGACCACGACCGCCGTCGCAGCGGCGGGGATGTTGTTGGCGCCTGTGACCTGGACGACGTCGGTGGGCTGCGCGGCCCCCAGTGTCTGCCCGGCGTTTTGGTATCCCGAGCCGGCGCGCGTGTCGGCGACGCGCACGGGGACGACGGGGGTGTACCCGGCGGCGCCGGAGGGGACGGGGTTGTAGTAGCCCATCACGTCGACGACGACGTCGGTGTTGCCGTGCCCGTTGTAGATGGCTATTTGGCCGTTGGCGCCAATTTTCGCGGTGACCTGGTTGTCGGTGACCTGGCCGGCGGCGGCCACGTTGAGCGCCGAGGTGTTGGGCAGGGCAGAGCCGGCGGGGTAGGCGGTGAGAAAGGTGACTTGGGTGGAGGTGGCGGCGGTCAGCGATAGGACGACGGCGGTGGCGGTGGCGGGGACACCGTCTCCGTTGGCGCCGGTCACCTGAATGTTCAACGTGGCGGCGTTGCCGATGGTCTGGCCGGCGTAGGGTTTGCCCGAGCCGGGGCGGGTGTCGGCGACGCGGGTGGGAGCGGTCGGGGTGAAGTTGGCGGCGTTGTCGGCGGCCACGCTGATGAGCCGGTTGGCCTGGTCGTAGCCCAAGGCGCTGCTGGTAGCCGACCCGGCGGCGGCGATCGTGGTGAGATTGCCGCGGGTGTCGTAACCGTAGGTGGTGGCCCCAGCGGGCCGGTTTGAGCACGTCGGATTGGGGGCGCTGCCGTTGATGCTCCAGCAGATCTGGTTCGCCGGATCGAACGTTTGCGTGACCCCGGTCGACAGTTGGGTGGGGTTGTCGGCCTTATCATAGCCGTTGGTGCCTGAGGCGCCGTTGTCGACCACGGCCACCTGGTTGATGGGGGTGTAGCCGTAGCTGTGGTTGTCGGCCGGAACGCCGGGGGTGCCGCCGGTGGTGGTGGTGTTGACCTGGTCCGCGTTGTCGTATCCGTAGCCGAAGGTGGCGAAGGGTTGGGCGGCGCCGGTCAGCTGATCGGAGATGGAAGTCATCCGATCGGCGTTGTCGAACCCGAAGCTGTCCACCACCGACGGGCCGGGGGTGTTGGGGGCGGTGACGGTGGGTGTGGTTTGGGCCGTCAGGTTGGAGTTGGCGTCGTAGCCGACGGTCGTCTTGTTGCCATTCCAGTCTTTCACCCAGTCCATTCGCCCTGCGGCGTCGAAATCCCGGGCAACGGTCTTGGCGGTTCCGGGATAGGTGATGGCGGTAAGGTTGTTGCGGGTGTCGTACCCGTAGCTAACGAATTGGCCGTTGTCGTCGGTGACGTTGCTGAGCCGGCCGGCACTATCGTAGTTCCACGCCCAGGCGGTGGTACCGCCGTCGCTCATCGTTGTCCGCTGCCCATTGGCGTTGTAGCCAATGGCGGTCACATTGCGCGTCGTGCCGTCAGAGTAGGTCACGGTCTTGGGCTGGTCGTTGACGGTGTAGCCGTAGCTGGTGCAGCCTGTCTTGGCGGTGGCGGCGCAGTGCCGCCCGGGTCCTGCTTGGAGATCAGGTCGCCGACCGCGTCATAGGTGTTGGTGGTGAGCCGGCTGTTGGGGTCGGTGACGGTGGCAACCCGGGTAATGGGGTTGTAGGTGTAGTGGGTGACGGCGCCGGCGGCGTCGGTTTGGTCCTTGATTGAACCGTCAGGCCAGTAGCTGGTGGCCGTTGTGGTCGGGGCGGTCGACGGCGGCCGGGTCGCGGTGATGAGCCGCCCGGCGGCGTCGTAGGCGTAGGTCGTTTTGTTGTTGTCGCCGTCGATGGTGTCGGCGACGTTGCCGTCGGGGTCGTAGTCGGTTTTGGTCACATGGGATAGAGGGTCGGTCGTGGCGTTGACCATTCCCCGCGGGTCGTGGCTGTAGACGGTGGTGTACGCCGCCGGGGTGCCGCCGGATGCGTTGCCCTTAGGAGCCACCTCCGAGGTAAGCCAACCCTTGGCGGTGTCAAAGCCGTAGCTAGTTGTGTCGCCAGCCGGGTTCTCGGCGGTGGCGGGTAGGCGCACCGATGTGCGGTCGCCGAAGTTGTCGTAGGTGAAATGGGTAGTGTTTCCGCCCTGGTCGACCACGGACGTGACGTCGCCATTCTGGCCGCCGCTGCTGGCGTCATGATAGTGGTAGAAGACGGTGTCATTCGGGTTGGGGCTGGCGCAAGAGGTGTTGGCATCGGGGCGGGTCGTGCTCACGATGTTGCCCGCGTTGTCGTAGCAGTTCGTCGTCGTCGGGTGCACGCCGTTGACTACCACCGGTTCGACCACGGTGGTCGGCTCGTTCAAGGCGTTGTAGGTGGTGGCGGTGACGTTGCCGGCGTTGTCGACATGGGTCAGCACGTTGCCTTGGGCGTCGTAGTAGTTGAAGGACCGGTTCCCGTTAGGGTCGGTGATTTCGCTGACACCGCCCGTCAAAGGGTCGAAGGCGTAGGTCCACACCGAGCCGCTCCCCGCCTTTGAAGGGTCGATCCCGTCGGTCTCTTGAACTAGCAGCCCTCCCATATACGTCTGCTTAACGACATTGGCGACAGTGTTCGCGTTGGGAGGCTCGGTGATGACCGTCGAGCCGGGCTGGGAGGTGTAGTCGAAGGTCGTCCTGTTGCCCAGCTGGTCGCTCTGCCAGTCCACCCGGCCCGCGCTGTCATAGTGGTTGGTTACCATAGGGGGCGGGTTCGTTGAGGTGTCGCCGTAGAAGCGCGGCGTGCGCAGGGTTGTCATCCGATGCGCCGAGTCGTAGCCGAACAGGGTGTGGCCGCCGTTGACGTCGACAACCTCGGCCAGGTTCCCGGCGGCGTCGTAGTTGTAGGTGGCCACGGTCCGCGGCGGGTTGGAGGCGTCTGTCAGGCTGCGGATCAACCCACCGGCGATGTTTGCCGTCACTGCCCTCCCTCCGGCGTCCGTTATGACCAGTCTCGACGGGTCAGGGTAGCTGACGGTTGTCACAAAACCGTTGACGTCCTTCTCCGAGATCAACTGCCCGGAGGCGGCGTCGAAGGTGAAACTGTCGCGCCCCTGACGCTGGAACACAAACGTGCTTCCCACCGCGGTCAAGGTGGCGATCATCTGCGGGGAGGTGGGCGTATAGACGCCGCCGCTGAGGATGAACGAGACGGTGGCGCCATTCTCCTGCTTTACCGTCACTGTCGTGGTCCCGATCCCCGTCAAATTCACGCCGTAGCTGAAACTCCAACCTGGGCCGAACAAACCTGCGGCGGCGAGCGACGACGGGTCGGAGTTGTAGGAGCGCTGAACATCGATCGCCAAGCCCCGCCCGGGGATCGACAGGTCGGTGAAGGTGTGCCAAAAGTTGCCGGTCTCGGCATTGATTGGCCACTGCGTGAAGTGTTTCGACTTCGACGGCGCCTGACAGCTGCAAGGCATCGCCGCGTTGGTGTCGCCGAGAAGTTGGGAGTTCGTGACGCCGCCGCCGGTGGGAGCAGCCGCGATGCGACGTAGCCGCAAGTTCTGCCCGTCGCCGATCCACAAGCTCGTTCCATCCGTCCCGATCCCGCTTGTGGCGTTCCCGCCATAAAATCGTGCGTTCGCGCCGATGCCGTCGACCCACCCCTGAGGGCTGTTGTACAGCACTGTCGCCACACCGGCCACCACCACAGGCGCGCCGCCGGTCTTGGGAATCTGCTCCACCGATGAGCCAAACAAACCGACTGAGTACAAGAAGTTCTGGGTGTCGAGCAACTGGTTCCTATAGCCGCTTACCGAGGTGCCCGGCGGGGGGTCAAAAGTCTTCATACCACCCGTCGACCAGTCGATTTCGACCAGCCGGGAGCACCCGCCGGAGCCGCAAATGCCCGTCTGGTCAGTATCTTGCTGGGTCACCCACAGCGACGTGGCGTCGGCGGCAATACCGCCGAAGGTATTGAGACCGCTTGGCGGCAGCGTGTACACGACCTTCGGTGTCTGTGTCGAGAGCTTGGGGTCGAGCTGATAAACGTACGCACTGTGTCCGCCATCCACGGCATAGAGCATCCCGTCGGGCCCGTAGGCGACACCGATTAATATCTGTTGGTAATCCAGCGCTGTTGTCTCGCCGGTCGCCAAGGAAACCTTCCACACGGTGTTGCACACGGCGTCAGCCACATAAAGGTAGGTTCCGTCGCTGTCCATCCCGTCCGCGGGCCCCACGACGGCCGTCCCCCGAGGGCCGGGAGTGCAGGTTTTTCCATTTCCGGGCAGAACCAGCGTCGACACCGCTCCAGTAGAGGGATTCACCGCACGAATCGAATCCGTCGTTGAGACGTAAACGAGTCCGCCGACAACGTCAACGGCGCTCGGTTCCATGAGGCTGGCCTGGGTACCTGTACCATCGACGGTGACGCCGTATCCCTGACCGGGCGCGCCGGAGCCTGCAAACGTGGAAACGTTACCGTTCGTAATGTTCAAGGAAGCAATTGCGGGCTTCCCTGTCGCCTGCGACAATGCGCTTATCTTTCGCACACTCGCGGGAGTGGGTCCAGCGAGACCCCCTGCCGTCGACAAGCTGGAGACACCTGCCGACGGCAACGTCAACGTTGGACCGCTCCGGCCGGCCACGCTCGAAACACGAGTCGTGCCCATTCCGCCGCTGGCATCTCCGCGCCATGAGGCTGTCGTAGTCCCGCCCTGCAGCATGATGCGCGTCGCAGCCAACTCGGGCAAGGTCGGCGCAAGAAGGAGGACGAGGAGGACCAGGCCGGCTACGACTGTGGAGCGTGACCGAAGACATTTCCCATTCCCCACCGTGGTTACGCCCTCTCCATCGTTTGCCCGCGGTTAGGGTGAACGACTTCCGACATCTCGTCAAGCACCACGAATGACCATTTTTGGATACCACCCAAATTGACTAGTCAGGGTACACAAGGCTATGTCTGAATCGGACATTTGTGTCCGCTTGGGGAGGTCGGCGGCAGGGGCCGCCCAGCCATCCTGCCATGAGCTCCTCCCGTCTTGGTGACCAAGACGACAACGGCGAGCGAGGTCTGGTGTCGCGTCCATGCACGATGGAGAATGCCGCTACCGTTGACGGCGCCCTGCAGGGGGTATTGGGGGGTTGTCACTTCGATGAGATCGGCCAACCGCAAACAGCGACATCTAGGGGTTAGGGCGCTCGTGTCTGTCGCCCTTCTAGCCGCAGCGGGTTGTGACGGCCCCAGGCGGAGCGCGGCCAGCAGAGCGACAGTACCCGCGGGCCGAGCCGGGGTACCGGCTGTCACAGTATTCACGGGGAGATGCCCCGCCGGGTTGACGATCGGGTTTCTCGGGCCCCTCACCGGGATCGCCGCCGCCTCAATCGGGGAGGCTCAGAGCAACGCCGTGCAACTGGCGATCGACCAGTTCAACAGCGCGCATCCGGCCTGCAGCGTCTCCTACCGAGGCATCGACAGCCAAACCGGCCCATCTACCGCCGTCGCACAGGCGATCGTCGACAGGAGCCTCCTGGCTGTTGTCGGACCCGCACAAGACAGCGAGGCGCAAGAGGCTGAAATGCTTTTCAACACCGCAGATGTCGCCACAATCACCGCGTCGGCCACCGACCCCTCCCTCGCTGCCCACCACTGGAGCGTCTTTCACCGCGCGGTTGCCAACGACAACACCGAGGGGCCCGCGGCGGCCGATTTTATGGTCAACGGGCTCAAAGCCAAAAAGGTCGCAATCGTTGACGACGGGAGCGCCCGAGGCAGGCAACTCGCAGGAGTGAGCCGCCAACAACTCCAAGTCCGCGGAATCACCGTCGTATCCCCGCCCCCCATCACCAACCCCGCGAGCGACGCCTCTGCCGTCACGACGATCGCAGCAGCCAACGTCGACGCCGTATTCTTCGCTGGCGGCTACCACCAAGCTGCCGCACTTGCTCACGACCTCAAAACCGCCGGGTTCACGGCAGCATTCGTCTCCGACGATCAAGCTCTCGATCCCGCCTTCATCGAAGCCGCCACCCCTTCAGGGGCCGAGGGCGCCTATTTCCTCTCGCCCATCGCCCACGCCCTCACCCAATCCGCCGACCAGCCGTTCGTCGCCGCCTATCGGGCCAAACGTGGTGCCGCCCCCAGCCTCTACGCAGCCGAAGCCTACGACGCTGCGAATGAGCTCCTTGCCGCCATCGCCGCAGGAAACTTCACACGATCCGAAATAAACACTTACGTTTCCACAACCTCATACCATGGCGTCCTAAGAACCTACAGCTACGCGGCCAACGGAGAATTAAGAGGTACCCCGCCAATTCTTATACACCGCGTTATCGAAGGGAGAATTACCCTAGTCGGAGCCGTCTCACCCTGAGCATCAGACGGCTCGGATTAGACCGACCGTCGTACCCGCAACCCGACCCCGTGTCCTTAGTTTGCACTCAACGGCGGCGGGGCCGCGAGGCGACGAATTCCAACGCCTCGCGGCCCAGCGTTCGCCAGGTGGTGTCGTCGTCGGACGTGACGGCCAGCCATTCCTTCATCGGCCGCCCCTTGCCGGCGTCGAACGGCGTCCCGGTCCCCGACTCGATCAAGGCAGCCACGCGCCGGGCGGGGAGCTTCACCACCAGCCGGCCCCGGCTCACCATGGCGAAGATCGACCCGTTGACCGTCAGGGCGTCGGATCCGAAGCCCCGCCGGCCGGTCTCACCGGGGACCGCCACCCCGGCGCAGCCGGCAAACTCCTCGACCAGTGCGGCCAAACGCTCGTCGATGTCCACCGGACTCATTTCACCTCACCGTCGCCCGAGGCCGTCGCCGGCGTCGTCAGCGGAGCCGGCGTCGTCAGCGGACCCGGCTTCATCGGCGGCGGCGGGCTCGTGCCAGAGGGCGGGGCGAAGGCCCGACGAGCGGGCGATGGGCCGGGTGACGGCGGAACGCACCGCAGCGTCGGTTCCGACGAGGATCAACTGGTCGCGGGCCCGGGTAATCGCGGTGTAGAGAAGCTCCCGGGTGAGGATGGGCGACGCCGGATCGGGCAGCATGACGGCGACGCCGCGGAACTGGGAACCCTGGCTCTTGTGCACGGTCATGGCGTACACCGTGTCGACTGCCGCCAGCCGGTTCGGGCTGAACTGCACCACCTCGCCACGGCGTTCAAACGCCGCCGCCACCCGGCCGGTGCCGGCGGCGACCACGACACCCGTGTCGCCGTTGAACAGCCGCAGCCCGTAGTCGTTCTCCGTGACCAGCAGCGGCCGGCCTACGTACCACGTCCCCTCGGCCGCGAAGTCGTCGATGGCGGCCGCCAGCCAGCTCTCGACCCGGGGCATCCAGGTGGCCACCCCGTAGGGCCCGAGGCGGTGGGCGCACAACACCCGGAAGGCCCCGAGCGCCTCGATGGCCCGGCGGGCGTGGCCGGCCCGGGCGGCTTCGGTGACCTGACGGCCGGTCGCCACCATGGCGTCCCGCACCGGGCGCAACGCCGACGCCGAGCCGGGCACGGTGATGTCGACGGGGATCCAGCGGACGTCGGGGCGGCCTTCGGCCAACAGCCGGATAGCCCCGTCGCCATCGCCTTGACGGACGGCTTCGGCCAGGGTGGCGATGCCGCCCCCGAAGCGGTGCACTCGGCGCAGCACGACAATTCCGTCCCCGATCCCCGTCGCCGCCGGCGGCGCCTCGGCCGCCACGTCGTGGCCGGCGGCCTCCGCCAGCCGGGCGGCCGACGCCGGCCGCATGGTGAGGCCCCGGGCGGCGGGGCCGACCACATCGCCGAGGACCGCACCGGCCTCCACCGAGGCCAGCTGCTCGGGGTCGCCCACCAGCACCAGCCGGGCGTCGCGTCGCACCGCCTCCACCAGCCGGGCCATGAGCGACAGCGAGACCATGGACGTCTCGTCGACGATGACCACGTCGTGGGGCAGCCGGTTGCCCCGGTGGTGGCGGAACCGGTTGCTGCTGTCGGGTCGCCATCCGAGCAGCCGATGGAGGGTGGCGGCGCCCACGGCCAGCAGCCGATCCCGGGTGGCTGCCGCCACGTCGAGGGCCATCGCCTCGCGGTGCACCGCCTCTTCCAACCGGGCGGCGGCCTTGCCGGTCGGGGCGGCCAAGGCCACCAGCGGCGGCCGACCCCCAGATGCCGCCGCCTGCTCGTCCAGCAGGGCCAGTATCTGGGCCACCGTCGTCGTCTTCCCCGTCCCCGGGCCGCCGGCCACGACCGAGAACCGGCGCAGGACCGCGGTCGCCGCCGCCAGGCGCTGGAGGTCGGGAGCCGGCCCGTCGAACAGCCGGTCAAGGCCCCCGGCCAGGACGGCGATGTCGACGCCGGGAGCGGGGTCCTCGCTCCGCCCCGCCAGTTCGGCCGCCACCTGACACTCTTCCTGCCAGTACCGGTCGAGATAGAGCAGCGACCCGATCAGCCGGAGGGGGCGGTCGGACGGGCCGGTGGCACCCACCGCCACCAAGGGGCTGGCCGCCAGGCGATCGATCCAGGGCGACGGATCGGGCCACGGAAGATTCTGGAGGTCGACGGGCAGATCGGTATCGACGATCACGCTGTGGTGGACCGTCGCCACGTCGGTGCACACATGCCCGAGCCGGGGGGCGCGTACCGCCAGGGCGACGGCGAGCAGGACCGCGTCGTCTGCGCCGCCGGCGAGGTCGTCGGCGCCGCCGGCGAGGTCGTCAGCGCCGCCGGCGAGGTCGTCGGCGCCCCCGATGAGGCGGGCCAGCCGCAGGGCGACGTGGACGTCGGCCAGACCGAGAACCCCGGCATCGTTGAACGGGCGCAGCAGTCCGGTCGCCTGGGCCGCCCGGCGAACGTCGTTGCGGTCAACCCCCGCGACGGGATCGGCGGCAGAGGCAACCGCCGTCATACCGGCCGCCGGCCCCGGTCAAAGAGGTCGCTCAGCTCCACCACGAAGTCCGCCGGCGGCCGCCACGCGAACACGCCGCACGGCGAGGCGCCGATTCGGGGGGTGGCGGGCCCGGTCATGCCCCGAAGAAACAGATAGAAGACGCCGGCCAGGTGGTGCTCCGGGTCGTAGGCGGGGAGGCGCCAGCGCAGGTAGCGGTGCAGCGCCACCAGGTAGAGGATGGCTTGCAGGGGGTAGTGCTCGCGCTGCATCTCGTCGGCCAGCGCCTCGGGCCGGTAGTGCCATGCGGTCAGCGGCTCCCCGGGCCCGGCCAGGCGGTTGGTCTTGTAGTCGACCACGGCAAACCGCTCGCCCCCCTCCGACGGTCGCACCCGGATCACCAGGTCGAGGCTGCCGGTGAGAAAGCCGCGCAGGTCGGCGGCGAGCGTCGGCTCGGCCAGGCGGTCCGGGTAGCTCGCCAGTGGGTCGCCAGCAGGGAGATGGCGGCGCAGCAGCGAGGCGATGGCGTCGACGGGGAGATCGGCGGTCGGGCGGTCACCGCCGACCAGGGGCAACTCGAAGGCCATCTCGTCGATTCGATCCCCGGCCGCGACGTCGCGGAGCCGCAGGTCACCGGCCAACGGGCCGAGCGGCGTGTCGATGGCCGCGGTCAGCCCGGACAGGACCATGGCGGCGTCGCCGAGGTCCACCCGCTGCCGGCGCTGCTGGCGGCGTAGCGCCTCCCCCAGCACCCCGCCGAGGTCGGCGGCGGCGAAGTCGGTCTCCTCGAGCACGGCGTGGACCAGCGTGCCGACCTCCCGGCCGCCAGGCATGGAATCGAGCGGGGCCGCCACCGCCCGGAGACGAGTCTCCTCGGCGCCGCCGGAGGCGAGATCGTCGGCTACCGGGAGCCCGGCGGCCACCGACTCGTCGGCGATCACCTCCTGCTCCGCCTCGCTGGCGACCCGGGCGTCGTGGGCGCCGGCGGTGATGCCGCTGTACGACGTGCGGCGCCATCGGTCGTCCAGTGTCCGGTCAAATCGCCCGGCGACCAGGTCGGTGGCGGGCCGGGGCGGCCCCGACCACCGAGCGACGGCCGCACCGGCGCACTCCTCGACGGTGATACAACCGGGAGCCCGTTCGGCGAGGGCGGTGAGAGCTGCGACCACGGCCTCGTCTCGGGGAACGTCGGCGCCTTGGGGCGCCACGGTCCCGTCGTCGCCCCGGGCGAACAGCAGACGCCCGAGCGGCGAATCCTTGCTGTCCTGCGACCCGGCCCACCACACGATCGCCTGGTGCTGGGCCCGGGTGAGGGCGACGTAGGCCAGCCGCAGCTCCTCACCGCGCTGCTCGGCGCGGGATCGGGCCTGGTGCCTTCCGAACCCCGGGCTGGCCTTCCCCCCAATGTCGATCGTCCGGGCGTTGCCCGCATTCGGGTCGTGGAAGACCGGCGGTTCGGTGTCGAAGATCCGCATCGGATCCCACAGGTCGGGGAAATAGACGATCGGGAATTCGAGGCCCTTGCTGCGGTGGACGGTGAGGACTTGCACCGCCTCGTCGTCGGACTCCAGGCGCCGGCTGCGCTCCTCGTTGGTCGTGTCCCGGTCGGCCGCGGCGATCCGCTGGCGGAGCCAGGTGACCATGGCGGTCACGCCCAGCTCCTCGGTGACCGCCGCGGTATGCAGCAACTGGCCGACATGGCGGATATCGGTGACCTCCCGTTCCCCGTCGGGGCGGCCCAGGACCCGTGCGGCCAGGCCTTCGGACTGGGTGATCGACTCGAGGAGCGACGCCACACCGCGATGACGCAACACGCCGGCCCACTGGTGGAGTCGGGCATGAAGCATTTCCCAGGCGGCGTCATCGGCCCCTGCCACCTCCTCCGCGCCCCAGCCGAGGAAGGCGGTGAGCGCGGCCGAAGCGGCCCGGCTGGTCGCGGTGGGTCGTTCGAGGGCCTCGAGCAGCCGGAGCCACTGGCGTGCCGTGGGCGTCGAGAACACGCTGCCGGCGCCGTTGATCACGGCCGGGATCCCGACCGCGTCCAAGGCGTCGCGCACTTCGGCGGCGCGGCCATTGGTGCGGACCAGCACGGCGACGTCACCCGGCCGCACCGGCCGGCGGCCGCTGTCGGAACCGTCGGGCTGGCGAGTGACGATATGCGCCTCCGAGGAGAGCAACCGCACCAGATCGGCCGCCATGTCGGCGGCGATGGCCCGGCGCCCCGACGGCGCGGCGATGTGGCCCCGTTCCGGCGAGCGCTCCGCCAGGCCACTGTCCCGGCCCAGGATCCGGAACCGCAGTGGCGTGCCCACCGGTGCGCCGACCAGGCGGGGCCGGCGGTGAACGACGGCGGCGTCGACGTGGCGGTACAGGATCTCCTCGTGGCCCAGCTTGGCCGACCTGAACAGTTCGTCGTAGGCGTCCAGGAGCCCTTGGTCGCTGCGCCAGTTGACATCCAGGGTGGACTTCGCCCCGGCGTGGCGGGCGGCGTCCAGGTAGGCGTACACGTCGGCGCCACGAAAGGCGTAGATGGCCTGCTTGGGATCGCCGATGAGGACCAGCGTGGCGTCACCGGACCCGAAGGCCAGCCGAAGGATGTCCCACTGGGTCGGATCGGTGTCCTGGAACTCGTCGACCAGCACGACGCTGTAGCGATCCCGAAGGCGCGCCCGGGCGGCCGGACCTCGTCTCTCGTCGGCGAGGATGTCGCGGAGGCGGACCTGGAAGTCGTCGTAGGTGAGGACGCCGGCCAGCCGCTTGCGGCGATCGGCTTCCAGGCGGACGGCCTCAGCCAGCCGCCGGCGCTGATCGGCGGCCGACCCCGGCGCGGCGTCTTGTGGTTCCAGCCGGGTGGCGGGGTTGGCGACCGCGGCGCGCGCGATGCGGCGCGCCTCGGCCCGATCGAAGTGAGGGGAGGTGCCGGGACGGTGGTACTTGCGGAGGTAGAAGTCGTCGACGATCTCGTCCACCCGATCGGCGACGTCCTCGACCAGCACGGCGTCGCGGTCGGCGTCACCGGCCACGCCCAGGCCACGGAGAACCTGGTCGCAGAAGCTGTGGGTCGTGGCGATCGTGGCGGCGTCGAACTCCCGGCGGGCGGCGGCCAGTCGGTCGCGCCGGACGCGCACGATGTCCTCCGGGCTGGCGCTGAGCAGTCGCAGGATCTCGTCGTCCTGGGGCGGCTCGATGCCGGCCAGCGCCCGGGTGAGCCCTTCCTCGGCGGAGACCAGGCGCTCCCGAACTCGTTCCTTGAGGTCGCCCGTCGCCATCCGGGTGAAGGTGACCAGAAGCATCTGGTGCAGGCCCACGCCCTCGGCGACGTAGCGCGCGGCCAGGGCGGCGATCGTGAATGTCTTGCCCGTCCCTGCGCTGGCCTCGAGCACGGTCACCCCGACGGGGAGGGACCCGCCGAGGTCAAAGGACGGCAGCTCGTCGTGGATGGTCACCGCTCGACCACCTCCTCGACGTCGAGCAGGCCGTCCCAAAGCCGGCGGGCGTAGGCCCCAAAGCGGGATGGCTCGTCGCCGGGCCATTCCGCTTCCGACTCGTCGTCGCCCGGGGGCGGGGCGATGACCTCTCGCAGGGGGCGCTTGCCCCCGAGGACGAGTTGATGGCCCAACTCCTGGTCCTCCTTGGGAAAGTCGTACAACGATTCCCAGGCCTTCCTCGCCTTCTCGGCCGCCGCCTCGGGGCTCTGCCCCTGCCGACGAGCGGCGGCATAGGCAGCCGAGGTCAGGCAGTAGATCGGGAGTGGGGCGCACATGCCCCGGTCGTACAGGGCGACCAGGCCCGTCAGCTGGGCGACGGCCCACCGCCGGCGGGCATCTGGGTCGCCGGCATGGGCGGCCAGCCGGGCCACGGTCACCTGGCCGGCCTTCGGGCCGTCGGCCCGGCGCCGCCCGATGGTCACCGCTTCTATGGCCTGGTCGGGATGGGCGGCGGTGAGGGCGAGGTAGCGAACCCACGCCGCCAGGCGGTGCTTCGGGGCGACCCGCGAGTAGGTCACGCTGCGCAGCAGCCCGTCACCGACGCCGGCGACCGTGCCGACCAGTAACCGGCCGTCGGGGAGGGCGACGTTGACCTCTGACGACCCCACCTCGGCGGCGTCGCCGGCCACGGATCGGGACGCCTCGACCAGTCCTTCGACGATGGGTCCGACCCGAGCGAGGACGGGTTCGGCGAGGGCACCGGGCGGCAAGAGGCCCCGCGCCTTCTCGGCGTCGACGCAGGTCTGAGCGGGGATACCGGCCAGGCGGCCGTCCAGGATCCGCTGGCCCACGCCCCACTGCTCGAGGGGGTCCAACTCAATCGGCACGGCATCGGTCACCTCGTCGGTGCGGTCGCCGAGGGTGATCAACAGGCGCTGGCGCAGAAAGGCGTTGACGGGATGCTGGGCGAAGCGCACCAACTGGTCGAGCTCGACCAGCGGTCGCCCCGCCGGGGGCAACGGCCTGGCCAGGAACGGCGGCGCGTCCCGCCGTTGCCGTGACAGTGACCGGGCCCCGCCGAGGGCGACGGGATCGAAACTCCACACCGTGTCGGCGACGAGGGCGCCGGCGGTGAAGTTGCGACCGTCGAAGGGCTGCAGCGGGTGGTTCACCACCACCCGGCGGCGCGCCTCGCCCGGTCCCTCCCCGTCGGGCAGGCGAACGGTCCGGTCGACGACGTCGAGCAGCTCGCCGACAGGCACGGCGGGGGGACGGTCGGCGTTGGTCCGCTCGTCGCGGCCGGCGTAGGTGATGATCAGGTGTTCGGTGGCGGCGAGGAGGGCGTCGAGCAGCAATTGGCGATCCTCGATCCGGGCGTCGCGGTCGCCGATGTGGGGCCGCCGCCCGATGATGTCGTCGCCGTCCTGCCCGGCCTGGCGGGGGAACACGCCGTCGTCGAGGCCAAGGAGGCAGACGACGCGATGGGGCACCGATCGCATGGGCACCAAGGTGCACATGGTGAGGTGCCCGGTACGGAAGTTGGCCCGGGTCGGGCGGCCCCGTAGGCGGTCGGCCAGGAGCGCCCGGATCTCGGGGAGGGTCAGCGGCTCGTCGGTGAGGGCGGCCGAGTACGTGGCTTCGCCGACCGCGTCGTCGACCAGGGCCTGCAGCTGGAGCCGCTGCCAGCTATCGGCGTCGGTGGTGGCGGTCAGGGCATCGGCCGCCGCCGTCAGGTCCTGGGCCCACGCCACCAGGCCCTTGGGTTGGTTGAACGATCCGATGGCGGCGTGCAGCCGGTCGACGAATTCGGCGAAACGGCCCGCCAGATCGATATCGCCGCTGCCGACGTCATCGAGGGGTAGGACCGGACCCACCATCCGGGCGCCTTCCTCGGCCATGGCCACCCCGAGCAACACCCGGTCGAGGCCGGCCCGCCACGTGTTGGCCTCCAGCCAGTCGAGCTTGAAGGGCGCGCGGTGGGCGGCGTCGAGCCCCCAGCGCACACCGGTGTCGGCGACCCATTCGTCCAGCCGGGCCAGCTCCTCGTCGTCGAACCCGAACCGGCGGCGGACCGGTTCCCGGCCGGCGAGGTCCAGGACCTGCGATGCCGTCAGCCGCTCGGTGGCCAGGTCCAGGAGCTCGGCCAGCACGCCGAGCACGGGGTTGGTCTGGCGCAGCGATCGGTCGGCCAGCCTGACTCGCAACCGGGGAGCCGCCCCGTCGACTCCATTGACGCCGGCTGCCACGACGGCGCCCGCAGTGATCTCGTCGGTCTCATCGGCGTCACCGGCGCCGAACGTGGCGTGGATCAGCGGTGCGAACGTCTCGATGTCGGGGCACATGACGATGATGTCGCGGACCTCGAGCGTCGGGTCTGCGGCCAGCAGGTGGAGGATGGCGTCGCGTAGGACCTCGACCTGGCGGGCCTGGCCATGACAGGAGTGGATCTGGATGCTGCCGTCGCCGCCGGCCAGCGGCGGGCGGGCGTCGGCGTCGCCGGGAAGGGCCAACCCGGGCGGGATCCGGTCGGTCCGGATGTCGGACTGGATGCGGGCCAGGAGGGTGGTGTCGGCGGCGGCGTCGGGGAAGCGGTGGTGGTCGTCGGTGGTGCCGGCACCGGCCCCGGCGGTCAGGACCAGCTGCATCTCGCGCGCGTCCACCCCCCACGAGGCGAGGAGCGGATGGTGCGCCAGGCGGGCCGTGGGGTCACGGTCGCGGCGCCACGTGACGAGCGGTTCGCCCGCCAACTCGGCGGACACGGTCTCCCACAACGAGGGCGACGGGTGGAGCAGGAAAAGATGGACATCCCGGCCGACCGCCAGGGCCCGCAGCACCTGCACGTAGCTGGCCGGCAGGCGGGTCAGGCCGAACAGCGAGAGGCGGGAAGGCAGCTCGACGCCGGCGTCGCCCGACTCCAGGCGCTGGCAGGCCCCGGCCAGTCGCTCGGCCGGACTCGGCACGCCGATGCGTTGGCGCAGGCGCCGCCACAGCTCCGCCTGCCAGGCGACGTCGAGGGGCAGCGGCTGCCCGTCGGCGTCGGGCGCGTCGCCGCCGGTCGCCCATACGCCGACCATCTCCGGGCGGTGCACCCCGTAACGGTCGTACAGGTCGGCGATGCGGCGGAGGGCGGCGAAGCGATGGGCCTTCCACGCTCCGTCCGCGCCCGGCTCGCTGACCCCGAGGTGGGCGGCCAGCGGCGCCATCCACGCCTCCCCCAGGCAGTCGTCGACCACGGTGAGCAACGGCCACACCGACCGCTCAGGAAGCCACGGGTCGGTGTCGCGGTCGATGCCCGAGGCGGCGGCCACCGCCCCGCCGACCAAGCGGCCGGGGAAGGGAAATTCGACGTTGGCGCACACCCCGTCGGCGCGCCCCGTCGCCGCCCCGAGCCGCATGGAGAGGCGCTGGGCCAGCCACCGCTCCACCCCACGGGTCGGCACCGACACCACCTCGGCGGCCATCGGGTCCTCGAGCGGCTTCTCGACGAGCTGGCACAACGCCTCGACGAGTCCGTCGGCCCGCTCCGCTCGGTGAAGGTGCAACACGGTGGCGAGTATGCCTCGCCGGTGTGACGACGACGCCTGGTCGATGCGTCGTTCCACGGGGGAAAATCCGCGTAGCGTGAGACGCTCCCGGCTTCCATCCGCGCCGGGCGACAGACAGGGGGAAGTGAATGGAGCACACCGATACGTTCGCCACGCCCGGCTTGACGACGCATCCGCAGATCGAGCGGTTCATCGCCGACGAGCAGCCCGAGACACCCTGCCTGATCGTGGCCCTCGACGTCGTGGCGCAAAAATACCGGACCCTGGCCGACGCCCTCCCCGAAGCGACGATCTACTACGCCGTCAAAGCCAACCCCGAAGCCGAGGTGATCAGCGTGCTGGCCGGGCTGGGGGCTCGCTTCGACGTGGCCAGTCCCGCCGAGATCGACCTGTGCCTGCGCTGCGGCGTGGCGCCGGCGGCACTGTCCTACGGGAACACCATCAAGAAGGTGGCCGACATCGCCTACGCCTACCGGCTGGGGGTGCGGCTGTTCGCCGTCGACTCGCTGATGGAGGTGGAAAAGGTGGCGGAGGCGGCCCCGGGGGCGGCGGTGTTCTGCCGGCTCCTCACCGCCGGCAGTGGCGCCGATTGGCCCCTGAGCGGGAAATTCGGCTGCGACCCGGACATGGCCGCCGATCTCCTTCTGATGGCGGCCCGCCTCGGGCTCGACCCGTGCGGGGTGAGCTTCCACGTCGGCTCACAGCAGCGCGACCCCGGCCAGTGGGACGCCGACATCGCCCGGGCGGCGACGGTATTCCATGCCGTGGCCCGCGAAGGCATCCGGTTGCGCCTGCTGAACCTCGGGGGCGGCTTCCCCGCCCACTACATCGACGACATCCCGCCCATCGAGGTGTACGGCGAGGTCATCCGGGCGGGCGTGCGGCGCCATTTCGGCGAGCAGCCCCCGGACCTGGTGGTGGAGCCGGGCCGCTACGTGGTAGCCGACGCCGGGGTGCTGCTGACCGAGGTGGTGCTGGTGGCGCGCAAGTCCTACGGCGACACCGAGCGCTGGGTGTACCTCGACACCGGGGTGTTCGGCGGCCTGGCCGAGACCCTCGGCGAGTCGATCAAGTACCGCCTGACCACGACGTGGCGGCGCGGCCGGACGGCAGCCGACAACGGCGCCGACGGCCCCGTCGTCCTCGCCGGGCCGACGTGCGACAGCCTCGACGTGATGTACCAGCACCACCGCTACCGCCTGCCCCTCGACCTGGAGGCCGGCGACCGGGTGCTGTTCCAGAGCGCCGGGGCCTACACCAAGGCCTACTGCACCGACGGGTTCAACGGCTTCGTGCCCATGCCCGCCTACTGCCTGCCGCCGGCGTAGTCACGGGCCCTCCACCAAGAAGGTGGAGAACTGCCACACGTCCTCGGGGCTCGGCCGCCGCCGCCCGTATCCGGCGAAGGGGTCGGCCCAGTTGGTGAGCGGTGACCAGTCCACGGGCCGGGAGATGAACGGCCCCAGGTAGGGCCGGGCGTGCCCGAGGATCTCTTCGTGGGGGAGGTCGTCGGGCAGGCACACCCCGGCGGAGGGATGTTCCAGCAGCCACTGCACGGCGCCGAGCACCGAGGCGGCGACCTGCAAGGTGGTGGCGTTCTGGTGGGGCACCAGCCGCCGGGTTTCGTGGATGTCGAGCAGGGAGCCGATCCACCAGCTGGTGAAGGGGTGGCCCATGAGCAGGCAGCCCAGCTCGTCGCGCCCCGAGACGATGTCGTCGTTCATGATGCGCCACTCCGGCTGGAGCACGTCGCCGCGCATGTGCAACTCGTGAAGGCTGGCGATGGCGGCGTCGGCCGGGCAGTAGGCATAGTGCACGGTGGGCCGGTACACCGCCACCCCTCCCTCGCTCACCGTCAGCGCGTCGGAGATGGAGAAGGCCTCGCCGTGGCGGATCACCATCCCCACGATCTCGCCGCCGGGAACCCACGAGCGGACCCAGGTCCGGCACCCGGGGTGGGCGATGCAGATCTGGTTCCGGGGGCCCCGGTCGTGGCCGTACCCCCACGTCGGCATGGTTCTCTCGTGGCTGCCCCACCCCATCTCGGCGGGGGCGATGCCCTCCTCGTAGAAGCCCTCGACCGACCAGGTGTTGACGAACTCGTTCTCCCGCTTGGGCTCGGTGCTGATCTGGGTGTCGCGCTCGGAGATGTGGACCACCTTGACGCCCAGGGCCTGGGCCAGGCGGTTCCACGCCCGATCGTCCCGGGCCGCGGCCACGGCATCGTATTGGGGTCCGGCGCCGGCGTCCGCCAGCCATCGGTCGGCAATGTCGACCAGCGCCGCCTTGGTGAAGTGCGACACCAGGCCGGGGTTGGCGCCGTGGTCGAGGATGGCGGTGGGGCCGCGGTTGTCGCCCCACCGGGCGATCATGTCCCGCAGGGCCATGTGGCGGGCGTAGAGCGTCCGCTCGGTCGGCGCTTCCGTGCCGATTCCGGCGTAGGGGTCCCACAGCTCGAGCGAGGCGTTGACGTAGCGGACTCCTCGCGACCGGCACCAGTCGAGGATGTCGGCGGTGCCGATGTTCCACGCCAGGTCTACGATCACGTCGCCGGCACCGACGTAGTCACCGAGGAGGGTCGCGTAGTTGTCCTCGGTCACGCGGTCGGCCACGAAGGCGGCGCCCTGGTCGCGCACCCAGCGGGCGTCGTCGGGAACCTGGGCGAAGTCGATCACCGTGTACTGGGAGGGGTCGGCGTCGACGTGGGCGAACAGCAGCGGCAGGGTGCACCGGGACACGCTCCCGAGGCCGATGACCAGAATGTGGCCGGGGAAAGGCATCGGCTGACGGTAGTGGAGCCCTACACGCTCCGCAGGGCGTCGGTGGGCGACAGCCGGGCGGCGCGGGTCGCCGGATACAACCCGGCGGCCGCCCCGATGGCCAAGGCGGCGGCCACACCTCCGTACAGGGCGACGGGCGGCAGGGCCAGCGACCAGTGCTGGCTCACGGCGTAGCCGCCGGTGGCGGCCACGCCGATCGCGGTGCCGGCCACGCCGCCGACGATCGACAGCAGGAGGGATTCGGTGAGGAACTGGGCGCCCACGTGGCGGCGGGTGGCGCCGAGGGCCCGCCGCAGACCGATCTCACTGCGCCGCTCGAGAACCGAGATGACCATGACGTTGGCGATGCCCACCCCCCCGACGAGCAGGGCGACCGCGCCCAGACCGAGGAGCAGGCCGTTGTAGGCGCCCTTGGCGGCGGCGGCGGCGGTCAACACGTCCGACGGCCGGTTGACCTGGACGTCGGTCGGGCTGGCCGGATTCACCGTCGCCGCCAGCACGCTGCGCACCGCCGCCACCTGTGACGGAACGGTGCGGAGGTACAGCTCGGTCGGGTGGCCGTCGAAGCCGAGCAGCTGCTGGGCTACCGGGAAGCCGACCAGGGCGGCCCGGTCGATCTCCGGCGCCAGGGTCACCGGTTTCAAGATGCCCACCACGGTGAACCACCGGCCGCCCAGCCAGACCTGGAGGGGCACGTCGAGGCGGTCGAGGCCGAGCACGCCCGCGGCCTCGTAGCCGAGGACGACGGCCGGATAACGGGCGGTCGTGGCGTTCAGGAAGGTGCCGTGCAGCACCTGGCCACCGAGGGTGGCCAGCAAGCCGGGGTCGGCGGCCAGCACCGAGATCCCGCCGGTGTCCACCGCCGGGATGGCGGCGCTGCGGTACACCGACGCAGAAACGCTGCCCGTTGCGGTGACGTCGGTAACCGGCCCGATGCGACCGACCATGCCCCGCGCCTGGGACGACACCTCGGCGGTCTGCCCGAAGAGGGTCTGGCCGGGCGAGACGGTGAGCAGGTTGCCCAGGCGGCCCAGCTCGGCCAGCAGCCCGGCCTTCGACGACTGCGAGATGCCGAGCACCCCGACGATGGCGGCGATGCCGATGCTGATTCCGAGCGCCGACAGGGCAGCCCGCAACCGGCGGCTGCGCAGGCCCACCGAGCCGACGCGCAGCAGGTCGCGGGGGTTGAGGCGGGAGTCAGTGTTCACCGCGGCCACCCGCCGTCGGCCACGATGCGACCGTCGCGCATCTCCACCTGGCGGTCGAGGGCGGCGGCGATGTCGCGGTCGTGGGTGATGACGGCGATGGTGGTTCCCTCGTCGTTCAGCTCCCGCAACAGGGTCAGAATCGACTGGCCGGTGGCGGTGTCGAGGTTGCCGGTGGGCTCGTCGGCCAGGACGATGGCCGGCCGGCCCACCACCGCCCGGGCGATGGCGACCCGCTGGCGCTCGCCGCCCGAGAGCTGGTTGGGGCGGTGGTCCATGCGCGGCGCCAGCCCCACCCGCTCCAGGGCGGTGGCGGCCAGCCGGCGGCGCTCCCCCGCCAGCCCGCCGCGGTAGAGCAGGCCGTCCGCCACGTTGTCGAGGACGCTGTGCCCGTCGAGGAGGAAGAACTGCTGGAACACGAAGCCCAGCTGCTGGGCCCGCAGCCCGGACAGTTGGCGGTCGGACATGTCGGAGGTGTCCACGCCGGCGACCCGGAGCGACCCCGAGGTGGGCCGGTCGAGGGTGCCCATGACGTGCAGCAGGGTGCTCTTTCCCGAGCCCGACGGCCCGACGATGCCGACCAGCTCTCCGGCCTCGATCGTGAGGCTCACGCCGGCCAGGGCCACCACGGGCGGCTCTCCGGGATAGGACTTGACCACGTCGACGACCTCCAGCACCGGCGGCGGGGCGATGACGGCGGTCGATTCCCCTCCCGCCACGGCCAGGGCCGTCATGACGCCGGCACCTCCACGGCGGTGCCCTCGGTGATGCCGGCGCCGCTGACCTCCACCATGCTGGCGCCGAACAGCCCCGTGTGCACCGCGACCAGCCGTCTGGTGCCCCCCGACTCGATCTCCACCGCGCTGCCGCCTTCCGCCAGCGCCAGCAGGGCGTTGATGGGGACGGCCAAGACGCCGTGCACCGCCTGGTCGGTGATGTTCACCGTGACCGGGGCCTGGTCGAGGTTGCCGGACTGCGCCGGGTTGTCCAGGGTGATCGTCACCGCGACCGTCGGCCCGGAGTTGCCACCGCCACCGCTGGCGGGAGCCACCGCGACCGTCGCCACGTCCCGCACGTGACCCCCGGTGGTGGTCGTGCCGTCGGGAAGCAGGACGCTGACCGCGTCGCCGGCGTGAACCAGGTACTCCTTGGAGACGGGCAGGGCGACGGTGACCACCCGGCTGGTGGTGGTGACATCCAGCACCGGGCCGGGCGCGGCGGCGGCGCCCGCCGCCGGGTGCACCGCGCTGACGCGGAGCGGGCCGGCGGCGAAGACCACCTCGCCCAGTCGGACGACGCCCGTCTGACCGACCCCGTTGGCCGCCTGCCAGCGGCGGACGGCGTCGGCCGTGGCCGCCGAGAAATGCGGGCCGGGGACGAGGGCGGCGCCGTAGCCCAGGGCGATCAGGTTGTCGGTCAGCTCGCCGACGTCTGCGCCGTCCGCCATCCCCGGCTGGAAGGCCCGCCACATGGTGGCCGTTCCGTAGAACAGCGGCACCGGTTTCCCGTCGATGGCGTACAGCGCCTGTCCCCGGTTGAGCACCTGGCCCAGTGCCGGCAGCGCGGTGTAGGTCTGGCCCGGGTTGGCGGCGGTCGCCTGCAGCGTCGCCAGGGCGGTGGTGGCGTTCTGGACCGCCACGGCATCGGCGGCGGCCTTGGCCTGGTCCTGGTGGGCGGCGTGGGTGGCGTTGAGCTGGGCGGTGGCCAACTGCGCCTCCTGGGTGGCCAGCTGCGCCTGGTCCTGGGCCACCTTCTGGGTGTCCTGGGTGCAGGCCATGGCCGCCGCCCCGGCGCAATCGGCGGTCTGCGCCCCCTGGTCGGTGGCCAGGGCCAACTGGGCGGCGGCCACCGCCGCCGTCGCCTGCCGGATGGCCTGGGCGCTACTGGAACTGGAGTCGCCGGCCGCGACCTGGTCGGCCGACTGCGCCGCCTGGGCCTGGGCCAGCGCCTGCTGGGCCTGGGTGACGGCGGCGTTGGTCGCCCCGGCGGGGTTGACGATGGTGTAGCCGCCGTCGTAGCCGAGGGATCCGCTGACCTGCTCGGTGGCGGCCAGGTCGGTGCGCAGCACCTTGGCGGTCCCCGTGGCCACGGCGGTGCCGCTGGCCCCGGCGGTGCCCCCGCCGGCGTTGACCGCGACCGCCACACCGGCGATCAGCACGGCGGCCACCGCCCCGGCCACCGCGACCCGCATTCTGACGCTCACGGGTGCGCGCCCTGACTCGTCGAGAGCTTGGCGCCGCCCCCGGGCAACAGTTTCTGACAGGCCGTTTGGGCCTTCTGGAACGCCGGGTTGTCAGGGTTCAGGTCGGTCGAGGACCCGGCCCCGGGGGCCGAGGTGCCGCCGAGCCTGATGCCGCCGCTCGCCGAGGGGTCGGGGAAGTCGTGGATCCCGTGGGCCCGCATGCATTGGGAAAACTTGACCAGCTTGGCGGCGTCGGCGGGGCTCGGCCGGTGCCCTCCGGGACCGGCCTTCATGGCGGCGTCGAGCAGCGACTGGCACGCCGTCGAAGCGGCGTCCACCGCCGACTTCTGCAACCCGGGGCCCCCGACCTGGATCTTGGTGCCGCCGCCGTCACCGATCACCGGATCGGCCATGGGTACCCCGTGCTGGCGCATGCACTCGGCGGCGGCGTGCCACAGCTGGCTCAACGTCTGCCGGCTGACGGTGGTCGTCGTGACGTTGTTCGACCCCGCCAGGCTGGCGACGCCGGGCGTGGCCGACGCCCCGCCGCACGCCGCCAGGGTGATCACGCCACCCGCCAGCCCTATCCGTGCCCAGATTTTCATGTGCTGACCTCTCGTTCGCTCCGGACCATCGGTGGCCGTGATACGCCCGAGGGGCTAAAACCGGCGTAAGCCACGCCGCGGCCCCCTTTACCCCTTCGTTATCCCGACGGTGCGACCATGGCGCGGTGCGCCTACTGGTGGTCGAGGATGTCCACGTCATGGCGGACTCGATCGCCCGCAGCCTGCGCCGGGAGGGCATGGCCGTCGACGTGGCCTACGACGGCCGGACCGCCCTCGAGCTGGCCCGCGAGTACGCCTACCAGGTGGTGGTGCTCGACCGGGACCTGCCCGGCGTCCACGGCGACGACGTGTGCCGCGACCTGGCGGGGGGCGCCACCCGCATCCTCATGCTGACGGCGTCGGGGGCGCTGGGCGACCGGGTCGACGGCCTGGCCCTCGGCGCCGACGACTACCTGGCCAAACCGTTCGCCCTGGCCGAGCTGGTCGCCCGCATCCGGGCTCTGGCCCGGCGCAGCGGCCCGCCCCGGCCGCCGGTGCTGACCGCGGGCGACATCACCCTCGACCCCCACCGACGGGAGGCGAGGCGGGCGAGCCGGCGCCTCACCTTGACCCACAAGGAGTTCGGGGTGCTGGAGGCCCTGATGGGCGCCGACGGCGGCGTCGTCAGCTCCGAGGACCTCCTGGAGCGCGTCTGGGACGCCCACGCCGATCCCTTCACCAACACCGTGCGGGTTACCATCGCCAATCTGCGCCGCAAGCTGGGTGAGCCGCCGGCCATCGAGACGGTTGTGAGCGCCGGGTACCGCATGGTGCCGCGGTGAGGCTCAGCGTCCGGCTCCGGCTGACATTGTGGTATTCCGCCCTTTTCGTCGTGGCCGGCGCCGGCCTGCTGACCGTCAACTACTACCTGGTCCGCCACCGGGAGCTGAGCGGGGCCACGGCCACCCGCATCGTGTGCCAGATCAAGGGCGGCAAGGACCTGCCCGCCAGCCCGACGGCGCCGGCCGGCAATGTCTTTACCGTCACGGGCTGCCCGGTGGGCGACGTCAGGGGCAACGTCGGCGGGCAAATGGCGGGGACGGTCCACTTCGGCTCGCCGCCCATCCCCATCTCGTCGGCCGATGCCGCCAAACGTCTGGCCGGCCTGAAGCTGCTGGCCACGCGGGCCCAGGATCACACCCTCCACACCCTGCAGGTCGAGTCCCTGGTCGCCCTCGGCGTGATGGCGCTGGCGTCGCTCGGACTGGGCTGGCTGATCGCCGGCCGGGCGTTGCGGCCCGTGCACCGCATCACCAACACCGCCCGCCGCCTGTCCGAGGAGACGCTGCACGAGCGCATCAACCTGAACGGGCCGCACGACGAGATGAAGGAGCTGGCCGACACCTTCGACGCCATGCTCGGTCGCCTCGACCGGGCCTTCAGCAGCCAGCGGCGTTTCGTGGCCAACGCCTCGCACGAGCTGCGCACGCCGCTGGCCACCGATCGGGTGCTCATCGACGAGGCGCTGGCCAACCGGGGCGCCGGTCCTGTCGAGCTGCGCTCGATCCTCGAGGACCTGCGGGCCAACAACCAACAGACCGAACGGCTGATCGACGCCCTCCTCGTGCTGGCCCGCTCGGAGCGCGGCATGGAGCACCGGGTCCCCGTTGATCTGGCCGAGGTTGCCGCCCGCGTCCTGGAACGGGCCGGGGCGGAGGCGGTCACCGTCGGCGTGTCGGTGCGCCGCGCCCTGGCGGCGGCGCCGGCGACGGTGGATCCGGCGTTGGTGGACCGCCTTATTGGCAACCTGGTGGAAAACGGCATCCGTCACAACCTGGCCATCGATGGATGGGTCTCGGTCTCGACGGGCACACGAGACGGCGGGGCCTGGGTGCAGGTGGTCAACAGTGGCCAGGTGATGGACCCTGCCCACATTCCCGTGCTGTTCGAGCCATTTCGCCGCTTGACCGATCGTGTTTCCAGCGACCGGGGGTTCGGGCTGGGGTTGTCGATCGTACGTTCGATCGCCGACGCCCACGGGGCGGTGCTGGAAACGGCGGCGCCACCCGAAGGCGGCCTCTCGATCACCGTTTCGCTCCCGGCGCCCCGCTCCTCGCCCGCCGGACTCCCGCCGGCGGAATCGGCGGTCCATCCGGCCGCAGTTTCGTAGGGAGCCGTCCGGGTCGGCGCTCGAATCGCGTCAGCCGACGCGCTGCAGGGTGACGGGGGCGCCGGCGACGTCGGCGGTGAGGGTGGTGTTCAGGGCGGCAAGACCGCCGAAGGCGTTGGCGGCGAAGTCGGTGGTCACCCGGTCGAGGGTCGAGGTCCACGGGCTCGGCCCTTGAATCGGGGGTAGGTGATCGGCGCCGCGCAGGATCAGGAACCAGCCGGGGGCGGAGAGTTGGGTCAGGACCCGCTGGCTGCCGGAAAACGGGGCGATGGAGTCGTGATCGCCGTGGATGAGGAGCAGAGAAACGCGGCTCACCAGCTTGGGGGCGCCGGCGGGCACCGGCAGTGGGTCGGGGGCGTCCACGATGGCGGCACCGATCCGGGGATCGGCCTTGCCGGGCAGGTAGGCGACCGCCAACGCCGTGTCGGCGCCGTCGGAGTGGCCGGCCACCACGATGCGTTGGGGGTCGATGCGACCGGCCAGCGGCGAACTGGGCGTTTGGTTGGCGCCCAGCAGCGCGGTGGTGACGAACGACACGTCGCCGGGTTGATTGGCCAGGTCACCCTCGTCGAGGTTGGCGCCGGCTACCGCCTTGTCGGTCAGGGGGAACTCCGGGGCGGCGACGACGAACCCGGCCCGGGCCCACGCCTGGCAGACGCGAATGTAGGGAGCCACGCCGACGGAGTAGCCGTGGGCGAACACGATGAGCGGGTGGGGCGCCGGGGCGCCGGCGGGAATCCACACGGTGGTCGTCAGCGCCCGTGACGAGGACACCAACCGGCCGTGGCTAACCGTCGGGCGGCTGCGATCGACCAGGGCCAGCACCACCGAGGTCACGGCGCCGGGCGGAACGGTGGTCGCGGTGGCGGCCGGTGTACCGCTGGTCGTCGGGGGTGTGGTCGTGGACGTGGCCTCCGGCGTCGGCGGGGGCAGCGTCGCGGTCGACGTTGTCGTCGGCGCGGCGACGGTGGTCGACCGGGCGGCGAGAGGCGACGGCCTGCTGGCCTGGCAGCCGGTCAGCCATCCCGCCACGAGCATGACGACCACCGCCGGCACGGCCGCTCCCCGATCGCCGCGCTGGTGAAGCTGCCGCCTGCCATGCACTGGGCGGCGATCGTACCGCCGCCCTCTGAAGGTGCGGTAGAACGGATGGCACTGAACCCCGCGGAGGTGCCTACGTCAACGCTGACCGAACGTCTGGGCAAGCTGGGCCTGTGGGTCTCGGGGGCGGCACCCGGCGCCGCCGGCGGCCCGGCGGCGTTCGCCCGGCGGGTCGAGGCGATGGGCATCGGCGCGGTATGGGTCGGCGGCGGCAACCCCGATGAACAGGCGTTACGGGAGCGACGCGACATGCTGGCGGCCACCGAACGACTCGTGGTGGCCACCGGGATCCTCAACATCTGGGCGTGGGACCCCGCCGCCCTGGCCTCGCGGCTGGCCGACTTTGCCCGGAACTACCCGGGCCGTTTCGTCCTCGGTCTGGGCGTCAGCCACCGCCCGCAGGTCGAGCAACTCGGGCGCGACTACGCCCACCCCCTCGCCGCCATGCGGCGTTTCCTGGACGACCTCGACCGCCAGTCCGGCGCCGACTCCGCCGCGCCGCGCGTGCTGGCCGCCCTCGGCCCCAACATGCTGGAGTTGGCCCGCGACCGCACCGCCGGTGCCCACCCGTACCTGGCGCCGCCGGCGCACAGCGCGTTCGCTCGTCAGGTGCTCGGGGCGGGGCCACTCCTGGCGCCCGAGCAGGCCGTCGTCATGCAACGCGACCCGGACGAGGGGCGGCGAATCGCCCGCCAGTATCTGGCCACCTATTTGAAACTGCCGAACTACCTCTCGAACCTGCGCCGTTTCGGGTTCGACGACCGGGACTTCGAGGCAGGCGGGAGCGACCGGTTGGTCGACACTGAGCCGTATCTGATTCTTTGCAACAGATCCCGGTTTTGTTCAGACCACATTGAGGGACTGCCGGCGGGTTTTTGGTGTTGATGTTGTCGCTGGTTGGTTTCGGGGTCAAGACGAGGGTCATGGCCGGCTCCGATGGGCTC
>DATARN010000237.1:0-3589 GCA_036264135.1 Acidimicrobiales bacterium | reverse complement strand
CGTGCCCCCCGTGGTGGTGGTGACCACCAAGATGAACCGCATCCTCGAGGTCGACGCCGACCAACGGCTGGCTTGGGTGCAACCAGGGGTGCTCAACCTGGATCTGTCCCGGGCCGTGGCCCACCTCGGTCTGCACTTCGCCCCGGACCCTTCGAGCCAGCAGTCCTGCTCGGTGGGCGGCAACGTCGCCACCAACTCCGGCGGCCCGCACTGCCTCTTGTACGGCGTGACGACCGCCCACGTGGTCGCCGTCGAGGTCGTGCTGCCCGACGGTGCGGTGGCCATGCTCGGCGGCCTCGAGCCCGACCCGCCCGGCTACGACCTGCGGGGCGCCTTCGTCGGCAGCGAAGGGACCATGGGCATCGCCACCCGCATCGCCGTCCGCCTGACCCCGCTCCCGCCGGCGGTCACGTGCCTGCTGGCCGACTTTGCGACGGTCGAAGCGGCCGCCGAGACGGTGAGCGGGGTCATCGCCGCGGGCATCGTTCCCGCCGCCCTGGAGATGATGGACAACGAGATCACCCGGGCGGTGGAGGCGTTCGTGCACGCCGGTTTCCCGACCGACGCCGCCGCCGTTCTCCTGGTCGAGGTGGACGGCCTGCCCGATGGTGTGGCGGCCGCCACCAGCGTCGTGACCGACATCGCGTACGCCCACGGAGCTCGGAAGGTCCGGGTGGCGTCGGACCCCGTCGAGCGGGCGTTGCTGTGGAAGGGCCGCAAGTCGGCGTTCGGGGCCGTCGCCCGCATCAAGCCCAACTACTACCTGCACGACACCGTCGTGCCCCGAACCAAGCTGGTCCCGGTGCTGACGGCGGTATACGAGATCGCCGCCCGCCACGACCTCCGGATGGGCAACGTCTTCCACGCCGGCGACGGCAACCTTCACCCCCTGATCCTTTTCGACAAGCGCGAACCGGGGATTATGGAACGGGTGCTGGCGGCCGGACACGAGATCATCGAGGTGTGCGTGGCGGCCGGCGGCATGCTGTCCGGCGAGCACGGGATCGGACTGGAGAAACGGGACTTCATGACGCTGGTGTTCTCGGCCGCCGACCTCGAAGCGCAGTCGTGGCTGCGGCACGCCTTCGACCCCGACGACGCCTGCAACCCCTGGAAAGTGCTGCCGGCCGGCGCCCAGTGCGGCGACGTGCAGGACCTGCCGCCGGGGGCGTGGATATGACAACGGTGGCGGCGGGTCGGGCCGCCGGCGCCGGCTCAGCGTCCGGCGGGGCGGCGGGTCGGGCCGGCGAGGCTGGGGTGGGCGGCTCCACGGTGGCGAGCGCCGCCGGCGCCGGGGTGGGGGGTTTCGTCCGCCCTGCCGATGCGGTCCTCGATGCCTTCGCCGCTCTGATCGGCAGCGAGGGGCCGGTGTGTGTCGCCGGTGGCCGCACCCAATGGTCGGTCGGCGGCGTGCCGGCCGTTGGGACCCGGCAGGTGACCGCCCCGGCCGGGGTCGTGTCGCACCAGCCGGCCGAAATGATCGTGCGCGTTCGGGCGGGGACCACGGTGGCGGCAATGGACGATGTGCTCGCCGAAGGCGGCCAGATGGTGCCGCTCGACCCGACCGATCCGTCGCGGGCGACGGTGGGCGGCGTGTTGGCCGTGGGCCAAAGCGGGTGGCGCCGGGTCCGCTACGGCCCGCTCCGTGACTACGTCCTCGAAGCCACCTTTGTCTCCTCGAGCGGGCAGCTGATCAGGGCCGGCGGACCCGTCGTCAAGAACGTCACCGGCTACGACCTGTGCCGGCTGCTCGTTGGTTCGCTGGGCACGCTCGGGCTGGTGGCCGAGGTGGTGCTGCGGTGCGTCCCCCGGCCGGCGGCACAACGCTGGCTGGCGGGGGAGGGGGTCGACCCGTTCGAGGTGATGCGGTTGCTCTATCGCCCCTCCTCGATCCTGTGGGACGGCTCCCGCGTCTGGGTCCTGCTGGAAGGCAACGCGGGTGACGTGGCGGCCCAGGAGGCGCTCCTGGGCGGCGGGTTCGTCGAGGTGGCGGCGCCACCGCCGCTTCCCGGTGACTCGGTTTCGGGTGACTCGCTTCCCGGCGATGAGGGCTCCGGTGACCCGACGGCTCAGGGCGTCTCGGGCGCCGGCCGTCTGTCGCTGACGCCGGCCGAGCTCCGCCGGCTGGCCGGCCTGCCTCAGGAGTCCCTTCCCGCCTGGGTCGCCGAGGTAGGAGTGGGCGTCGTCCATTGCGTCGCTCCCGCCGCCCTGGCAACCGGGCTCGGCCGTCCCTGGCCGGCCGTCGTGACGCCCGGTGTGGCGGAACTGCACCGGCGGTTGAAGAGCCGTTTCGACCCGACAGGGCGCCTCAACCCCGGGCGCCGGATCGGGGTGGCATGACGGTCGTCGCGGGCGGTCCGCCAGGTCAGGATGGCGTGACGGTCGTGGGTCGCGGCCGGCCAGGTCAGGATGGCGAGACGGCGGTGAGCCGTGGCCGGCTGCCGCTCAATGACGACGAACTGGCAGCCTGCGTGTCGTGCGGGCTGTGCCTGCCGAGCTGCCCCACCTACCGGGTCACCGGCGAGGAGTCGGCATCGCCCCGGGGGCGTATCGCCGCCATGCGGGCGGTGCACGCCGGGGCGGTGATGGACCCTGCCTTTACCCGCTTCATGGACCTGTGCGTGCAGTGCCGGGCGTGCGAGGTCGCCTGTCCCTCAGCGGTACCGTTCGGGCGGCTGATGGAAGGGGCCCGCCACGCCCTGGCGACCGAGACCGGCTACCAGCCGTGGTGGCGCCGGGCGGGGTACGCGGTGCTCGGCCACCACCGGCTGCTAATGGCCCTCACCACCGCCGGGGCCACCGCCCAGCGCTTCGGGCTGATCCCGGGCCGGGTGGCCCGCCGGCTGGGGTTGCCCCGGCTGCCCCGCCACCAGCCGGCACTCGAGGCGACCGGCACCGACGTGTACCTCTTCACCGGCTGCGTCATGGACGCCTGGCAGCGCCACGTCCACGTCGCCGCCAAGCACGTGATCGAAGCCACCGGCGCGGGGGTGGCACTGCCGGGGCGCGGGGGTGACTGTTGCGGGGCGCTGCATACCCACGCCGGCCTGACGGACCAGGCTCGCCGGCTGGCCGAGCGGGTCATGGCCTCCATGCCGGGCGACGCCCCGATCCTCGTCGATTCGGCGGGCTGCGGAGCAGCCCTCAAGGACTACGGCCACCTCCTCGGCTCCGAGTCGGCGGTGGCGTTCTCCCGCCGGGTCCTCGACATCCACGAATGGCTGGCGGCCCGGCTCGACCGCCTCCCCCCGCCCGTGCGGACCGTGCTGCGGGGTCCCGTGGCCGTGCAGGACCCATGCCACCTCCGCCACGTGCAAAAGGCGCACCTTCCGGTGCGCACCGTCCTGCGGCCGTACGTCGAGGTGGTCGAGCTCGACGACGACGGCATGTGCTGCGGCGCCGGCGGGGCGTACAGCATCCAGCACCCCGAGATGGCGGGCCCGATACGGGCCCGCAAGCTGGCTTCGATCGAGCGCAGCGGCGCCCAGCTCGTCGCCAGCGCCAACCCGGGGTGTTCGATGTGGCTGGCCGCCGCCGGCGTCGATGTCTGCCACCCCGTCGAGCTGGTGGCGGCCGCGATTGCGGGGCA
>DATARN010000211.1:0-4152 GCA_036264135.1 Acidimicrobiales bacterium | reverse complement strand
CCGATCGCGTCCTCGACGGAGGCGGCTCGGGCGAGCGGTCCAAGCTCGCGGGCGAGCGATTGCACCTTCGACTCGTCCGTCGCGGCGAGCACCACGGACTCGCCACCGCCCACGAGGTGGCGGGCGACAGAACCACCGAGGTTGCCGATGCCGATAATTGCGGTAGTCAAAAGTGACTCCTTTCCGAACGGTCCCGCTTGTAGGTCATCCGTGGCACCCTGACTGCGCCATGACCCGAACGACGGAAATTGCGCCGTCGGTGCCGGTAACCGCCGCTGCCTGGGGCTGCTCTCGGCTGGGACGCAGCAACCATCCGCCGACGATGGCGGCGGTGAGCAGGAGAAGTCCGGCGACGACGAAGGCGTACGCCCACGAACTCGTGTTGGCAGCGGCGATCATCGCCGGGGTCGGCTTGAGGGGGCGAACGGCGTCGAAGCGAGCGGTCGCCACGGCGGTGAGTACGGCCAATCCGAGCGACCCGCCGATCTCCTGGCTGGAATTCAGCAAGGCCGACGCGACCCCGGCGTCCTCCTGGGCGACGCCGGAAACCGCCGAGGCGGTCACGCTCACGAAGGCTCCGCCCATGCCTGCGCCGATGAGGACGAGGGACGGCAGCAGGTCGAGGTAGCCGGTCGTCGGCGAGAGGCGCGCCAGCAGGACGAGGCCGCCGGCTCCCAACAGGAGCCCGGTGACGAAGATGGGCCGGGCGCCGACCCGACCGAGGATTCTTGAGCCGACGCCGGCGCTGACGACGAGCAGGACGGAGAGGGGCAGGTAGGCGACGCCCGTCTTCAGGGCGGAGTAACCCAGGACGTTCTGCATGTACAAGGTCAGGAAGAAGAACACGCCGAACAGCCCGGCTCCGGCGATGAGCATCCCCACGTCGGCGGCGACCAGGATCCGGTTGCGAAAGAGCCGCGGGGGGACAAGCGGATGGCGGCCCCGCAGCTGAAGAAGAACGAAGGTCGAGAGCAGGACGGCGGCGGCCGCCAAAACCAGGATTGTCGTCGCCGATGCCCAGCCCCACACGCCGGCCCGCACAAGGGCGAAGACCAGCGTTGCTATCCCCGCCGTGGCCGTCAAGGCGCCCGGCACGTCGAACTCGCGGGCGACGGGGTTGCGGCTCTCTTCGATCAGCCGGAACGAGGCCACCGCCGCGAATACGGCGATGGGCACGTTGACGAAGAACACCCAACGCCACGACAGCTGCGTCGTCAGCACGCCCCCGGCCAGCAGGCCGACGGCCCCGCCCCCGCCGGCGATTGCCGCCCACACCCCGAGGGCCCGGTTGCGTTCGTCGCCCTCGGTGAAGATGATCGTGAGCAGGCTGAGGGCCGCGGGGGCCATAAACGCCGCGCCCAGTCCCTGGACGGCCCGCGCGCCCACCAGCAGGGCCGAAGAGTTCGCCAGGCCACAGGCCAGGCTGGCGGCGCCGAAGAGGAGAACGCCGGACGCGAACACCAGGCGACGGCCAAAGCGGTCGGCGACCCGTCCTCCCAGGAGGAGGAACCCCCCGAAGGTGAGGATGTACGCGTTGACGATCCACTGCAGACTGGCCTGCGAGGAGAAGTGCAGACCACGCTGTACGGACGGCAGCGCCACATTCACGATGGTCGTGTCCAGGACGACCATGAGCTGGGCCAGGGCTAAGACGGCGAGAGCCGTCCACTTCGACCGAGCGGAGGCCGCCGAGGCGGACGCCGCCTTACTGGAGGTCCTGTGCGCGCTCACCATGGTCACGATGGACCGGACCCCGGTGAATTGTCCTCACCGGATGATGGTGATTCTCCCTCTCGTTGCCCGCAACTGGTCTCAGGTGCGATAGCCGGGAGGCCGCCCTAATCTGCTGGCGGTACACGAGGGTTAGGAGGCCATGGGCAGCTCGGCAACCGCGCCGCGGGGGGCGGACGCATCGGCCGTCGGGGGCCTGCTCAGGCGGGACGGCCTGCTCCACCTGCTCAATCGCGCGGTTGGCAAGCGGGTGACTGTGATCGCCGCGCCGCCGGGAAGCGGCAAGACGTCGCTGCTACGCGCGTGGGTGGGCGACCCGACGAACCCGCGTCGGGTTGCGTTCGTGTCCGTTGCGCGCGATCAGCAAGACGCCCAGCAATTCTGGCTTGCCGTGCTCGAGGCGGTCCGCGACGCGACGCGCTCGCCCGCCCCTCGAAACCAGCCGTCGGCGGCCGCGCTCGGTGCCGACGAACTACTCGACAGAGCGCTCTCGGAGCTCTCGCACGATCGTGATCCGGTCGTGCTGATCATCGACGATCTCCACGAGCTGCGGTCAGTCGAGGCCCTGGCACAGCTCGAACGTCTGCTTGCGACGCTGCCCGGTTCGGCACGCCTCGTGCTCTCGTCGCGCCGGGACCCGCCGGTAAGGCTGCATCAGCTCAGACTGGCCGATGAGGTTGGCGAGATCCGCGCCAGCGACCTGCGCTTCAGCGAGCGCGAAACGCGCGAGCTGCTCGCTGCGTGCGATATCGAATTGTCAGACGCGGGCGCGGCGGCGCTGCACCGCCGCACGGAAGGCTGGGCCGCGGGCGTCCGGCTGGCCGTGATGTCGCTCAGGTCCCACCCCGACCCGGAACGATTCGTTGCCGAGTTCTCGGGGACCAACCGGGCGATCGGCGAATACCTCATGGCCGAGATGCTGGAACGCCAACCGGCGGCTACCCAGGCCCTGCTGTTGCGAACGTCGCTCGTCGACCGCCTGAACGGCGAGCTCGCCGACCTGCTGGCGGGTCGCTCGGGCTCGGAGCGGGTGCTGCTCGAACTCGAAGACGCCAATGCCTTCGTCGTGTCGCTCGATGGTCAGCGCACGTGGTTTCGCTACCACCAGCTCCTGGCCGACTTTCTACGTTTGGAGCTCCGCAGATCGTTCGGCGAAGAGGTTCCCGACCTACACCGCCGGGCCGCACGGTGGCTGGCTGACCAGGGGGACGTCGTCGAGGCCGTGCGGCACACGCTTGCCGCTGGCGACTGGACCGATGCGGCCCGACTGCTCACCGACCACCTGTTCAGCTTGACGCTCGACGGCCGGGAAGGGGCAATAGCCGCGCTGTTGGATTCGTTCCCCGCTGGCGCGTCGACCGACCATCCTGAGCTGGCGCTGGCCCGCGCCGCGGTGCAGCTGGCACAAGGACGGTTGGAGGACGCGGCTGCGCAGTTGGCGCTGGCCGAGTCCGAAGTCGACGGCGTCCCGGCCGCCCGGCGCCCGGGGATCGCGGTGGCGATCGCGTCTTTGCGTCTCGCGCTGGCGCGACGAGGCGGTCACTTCACCGAGGTGATCGAGCAGGTCAACCTCCTCCAGGCTTCGATTGCAGACCAATCCAGTGAAACAGTCGCGATGGGTGGTGAGCTGCGGGGCGTGGCGTTGATGAATCTTGGGGTCGTCGAGATGTGGTCCGGGCGACTCATCGACGCAGAGCGCCATCTCTCCGAGGGCGCCGCGCTCGCCCAGGTGATCCGCCGGCCCTACCTCGAGGTCTCGTGTCGCGCCCACCGCGGTTTCCCGTCGAAGCAGGTGTCGGTTGCCACCGCCCGCCAGCGCGGGCTCGAGGCCGTCGCCCTCGCCGAACGTTATGGTTGGGACGATCGGCCGATACTCCTGCCTGCGCTGGGATCGGTGGGCGGCATGGCGATCTGGATGGGCGAGTTCGACGAGGGGGAACGCTGGCTGCACCGCGCGTGGGAGGTCGGCTCCGCCCACGTCGAGCCGGCCACCGCGACGCTCCTGCACCTGGCGGCCGGCATGCTGCACGGCGGTCGCGGGCACCAGCGAGCGGCACTGGACGCCTTCACGGCGGCGGCGCAAACCCAGTCGCTGCTCACCGGGGTGCACGCCCTCGCGCCACGGATCGCCGGCTGGCTCGCCACCACGCAGGCTCGACTGGGCATGACGGCCGAGGCGCACGCGACGCTGGCCGAATTTTCCCCCACACCGACGCGGACGGGACCCATCTCCAACGCGCGAGCCTGGATCTGGCTCCTGGACGGGAACCCGGGACAGGCCGTGGAGGCACTCCGTCAGGTTCGGGATGCCACGCCCCCGGCCGAAGCGTTCACCCTCGTTGAGGCGCATCTGCTGGCCGGCACCGCGTATCTACGCCTGGGTGATCGCGACGCCGCGGCGGCGGCCACCGCGGCCGCCCT
>DATARN010000145.1:0-19092 GCA_036264135.1 Acidimicrobiales bacterium | reverse complement strand
ACCGCGGTCACGATGGCCGCCCCGATAAGGACCTTGGCCGCGCCTTGTGATTGGAAGCCGGCTTGGGCAGGGGTGGAGGCCGTGTAGCCGCGATCGCCGAAGGCATATGGTTGGGCGCGGGCGTCGAACAGTTGCTCCGATTGGAATGTTGTGGTCGCCGCGGCCCGGGTGGGATAGATGCTTACGCCGAGCTGCGCATTCCGATTGGTGTCCGCCGCGAACCACCTGCAGGCCCCTCCGGATTTGTCAATCGTGGCGACTGCCGCCTGCAGCAAGCGGCTGACCTGGTCGGTGGGCATCAGATCGCAGGGCGACGGTCCGCGGAACGTACCGGACGTGGGCGAATTCGAGGACGTCGATGTCCCGGTGGCCGGGGCGGCGGAAGACTCGCTCGTCGGCGACAACGTGCCGGAGCAGCCGACGAGAACGAGCGCCATGAAGCACGCCCCAACGATTTGGGGCACTGCCCCCCCTTTAGGCACAGCGTTCGCCACGCCGCATTGTCAGCCGAGCCGCTCCCCGGTGTCGGGGTGGAAGGCGTGCTCCTGGCCGACCAGGATGCTGATGTGGATCAGGTCGCCGATGCGGGGCGGCGCCGCCCCTCCGGCCCGGATGACGAAGGGCCGCTCCTCCGGGCTGTCACCGCTCAGCGTGCCGTACACGTAGGCGTCGGCACCGAGTTCCTCCACCAGCTTCACGTCGAGGGCCAGGCCGGTCTCGTCGGAGGAGATGGTGAATGCCTCGGGCCGCATGCCGAGGGTGATGGTGCTCAGTCCCTTGGCCGCCTCGAGAACGGGACGGGGGAGGGGGAGAGTGACGGCGCCCAGCACGGCGCCGTCGTCGACCAGCTTGGCCTGGCGCAGGTTCATCGCCGGCGACCCGATGAACGCGGCCACGAAGGCGTTGGTCGGCCGGTCGTAGAGGTTGCGGGGCGTGTCGACCTGTTGCAGGACGCCGTCTTTCAGGACGGCCACCCGGTTGCCCATGGTCATGGCCTCGACCTGGTCATGGGTGACGTAGACGGTGGTCGTCCCCAGCCGGGCCTGGAGGTTGGCGATGTTGGCCCGGGTCTCCACCCGTAGCTTGGCGTCGAGGTTCGACAGCGGCTCGTCCATCAGGAACACGCTGGGCTCGCGGACAATGGCCCGGCCCATCGCTACCCGCTGGCGCTGGCCACCCGAAAGGGCCTTTGGCTTGCGGTCCAGATACTTCTCCAGGTCGAGCAGCTTGGCCGCCTCCACCACCTTGCGGTCACGCTCCTCCTTGGGCACACCCTTCAGCTTCAGGGCGAAGCCCATGTTCTCGGCGACCGACATATGCGGGTACAGCGCATAGTTCTGGAACACCATGGCAATGTCGCGGTCCTTCGGCGCCCGATTCGAGACGTTGACCCCGCCGATGTCGATCTCGCCCGTGCTGACGGGTTCCAGGCCGGCCAGCATGCGCAGCGCAGTCGACTTGCCCGAGCCCGAGGGTCCAACCAGGACCATGAACTCGCCGTCGCCGATCTCGAGGTTGAGCGAGTTGATGGCGGGAACGGGATTGCCCTCATAAAGGCAGGTCGCATTGATATACCGAACGTCAGCCACGAGGCTCCTCTCTCAACCCTTGACGCTGCCTGCGAGAAGGCCGCGGACAAAGTAGCGCTGCAACGCGAAAAACACGATCATCGGGATGACGATCGATATGAAGCCACCCGCGGTGAGCAATTCCCATTTGCTCCCGAGGGAACCGGTGAGCTGCGACAGGCGGGCGGTGAGCGGTTGAACTTTCGGCGACCCGCCGCCGAAGGTCAGGGCGACGAGCAGGTCGTTCCACACCCAGATGAACTGGAAGATGCCGAACGAGGCGATGGCCGGCGTCGCCAGCGGGAGGACGACGCTGCGGAAAATGCGCATGGGGCCGGCACCGTCGACGCGGGCGGCTTCGATGACCGACGATGGCAGCTGCGACATGAAATTGTGCAGCAGGAACACCGCCAAGGGCAGCGAGAACATCGTGTGCGACAGCCAGATGGCGGTGTAGGTCCCGGCGATGTGGAGCTTCGGGAGGATGGTAAACGACCCGATGTGGGCTCCTCCCGAATACAGCTGGAGGAGCGGCACCAGCGACATCTGGAGGGGCACGACCTGGAGGGCAAAGATGACGAAGAAGATGAAGTCGCTGCCCTTGAAGCGCACCCAAGCCAGCACGTAGGCCGCCATCGACGCGATGGCGATGGGGATGAGCGTCGCCGGGATGCAGATCGCCAGGGAGTTCACCATGTACGGGAAGAGGCCGCCGCCACCGCCGAAGCTGTTGGAGAACAGGATGCTGTTGTAGTTCGCCAGGGTCACGTGGGGATGGGCCAGGAAGGTCCACCATCCGTTGGAGTTGGCGTCGGCCTTGGTGCGTAACGACGTGACCAGCAGGCCGAAGGTGGGCACCGTCCACAGCACCGTCAGGATGACGACCAGCAGCGAGGCGATGGGGCTGCTGAACGCCCGGCGGACCTTCTTGACGTCGCTGACGCGGGCGGCCTCGGCCCCCGTCAGCGGGACCGGCGCGGTGGCGATGGGCGGGGTAGTAGTCGTCATCGCGTTGCCCTCTCCCTCTTCATCTGCAGGACGTTGTAGGCGACCAGCGGCATCACGGCGAGAAACAGCACCACCGCCAGCGCGCTCCCTCGGCCGGTTTCGAAGTTGACGAACGTCTCGCTGTACATCTTGTTGGACAACACCTGGGTGTTGAAGTTGCCGCCCGTCACCGTGCGCACGATGTCGAAGACCTTCAAGGTGGCGATCATGATCGTGGTGATCACCACGATGAGGGTGCCTCGGATCATGGGGATCTGGACGCTGCGGAACAGTTTGAAGCCGCCCGCGCCGTCCATCCGGGCCGCTTCCAGGATCTCGTCGGGGATGCCCTTCAAGGCGGCGGCCAGCACCACCATGGCGAAACCGGTTTGGATCCAAATCATGATGACCATCAGGAGGAAGGTGTTGAGCGGGATCGACAGCAACCAGTTCGGCGGGTGGGACCACCCGAGTTTGATCACCACCGCACTCAGGAGGCCGATCTGCTGCTGACCGGAGGCTCGGGTCGTGTAGATGAACTTCCAGATGATGCTGGCGCCGACAAAGGAAATGGCGGTCGGCAGGAAGATGAGCGACTTGGGAATGCTCTGATGCTTCATCCGGTCCACCAGGACGGCGACCAGAAGCCCGAACCCGGTGGCGAACAGCGGCGCGATGATCAGCCACTCGCCGGTCCGGATGAGTACGCCGCGGTTATTGGGGTCGGTGAACACCCACCAGAAGTTCCTGAACCCGATCACCTTCTTGCTGTCGGAGTTCAAGAAGCTGAGGTACATGGTCCGGATGGCGGGGACGACGAGGCCGATGAGCAGGAGGACCAGCGCTGGCCCCAGGCACACCAGCACCGTCAAGGGGCGCTGCAGCCGGCCCGTCGCCCGGCCGGCCACGAAGAAGATGATGAGCACGATGGCCACGAAGCCTCCGACGGCTTCGATGACCCCGAAGAGCTTGGACAGCGAATCGGACAGCGTCGACGCCAATACGAGCGCTGGGCCACCAGATGCCAACAACGTTGCCCCCTTAGAGAAACTCCCGCAATGGAGGAGGAAGGAACTTCGCCGGGGCGACCCGCTGGCAACACTGCCAACGGGCCACTCCCACGGCGATTATCGGAACTATCCGGGCGATGAACCGGGACGACAAGCGGGACGGTTCAGGGCTCCCGCTAGCTCGGCCAGGCGGCGTCGATCTCCTTGGCCACGGCGTCGATCGACTTGCCTTGGGCGAACCATTCCGTCATCGCCGTCCACTCCGCCCCCGAACCCACCGCGGCGGGCATGAGGTCGGAGGCGTCGAAGCGGAAGGTGGCGTCCTTGCGGGTGAGGTACTGGGCCGACAGCTTGTCGATGGGGTCGGTGTACAGCGACTGGTCGACCTTCTGATTGGCGGAGACCCAACCGGGGGCCACCTGGATGCGGCTGTTGGCCCAGTCGGCGCTCGACACGTAGTTCTGGACTGCCTGGACGGCGGGGGCGCTGGAGAAGGCGGTGACGAACTCGCCGCCGCCTTCGACCGGCGTGGTGATGGAGGGATTCACCGGGGGCAGGTAGAAGGCGAACGCGTCACCGGTGGGGGAGACGTTGGTGCCCTTGGGCCACTGTGCCTCGTAGAACGACGCCTGCTGCAGCATGCCGCACTGGGCCTTGAGGATCGGGAGGCCGGCGTCTTGGAAGGTCGTGGTGGCGATGGTCTTGACGTTGCCGTAGCCGCCGTTGACGTAGGCCGGGTTCTGCATGTAGTCGGCCACGGTCTTCATGGCCGCCTCGATCTTCGGGTCCGAGAACTTGATGGTGTGGGCGACCCACTGGTCATACACATCGCCGCCATAGGTGCTGAGCACCGCTTCTTCCAGCCAGTCGGTGGCCGGCCACCCGGTGGCGGTGCCGGAGCTGATACCGCCGCACCACGGCTTCATCTTTCCGTCGCTGACGATCTTCTGCGACAGCGTCATGAGGTCCGCCCACGTGGTGGGCACGGTGTAGCCGGCGGCCGAGAACGTCTTGGGCGAGTACCACACCAGGGTCTTCATGTTGGCGCTCATGGGGGCGGCGTAGAACGTCCCGTCGACCGACCCATAGGTCTTCCACGCCGAGTTCCAGGCGTTCTCATTGGTGACCGTCTGCGCCGGCGGCTTGACGACCTTGCCGGTCTTCACCATCTGGGCCAGCAAGCCCGGCTGCGGGATGATGGCCAGATCAGGCTGGGTGCCGCCCTGGACCCGGACGGGCAGCTGCGACTCGAAGTCGTTGGACCCCTCGTACTTGATAGTGATGCCCGTGCACGACTCGAACTTCGACCACGAGGTCTGCAAGGAGTCCGACTCCGGCGACAGGATGGACGCGAACATGCTCACCGTTTGGCCGGCATGGCCGGCATACGCCGAGTACTTGGCGCAATCGCCGCTCAGGGTGGTGCCGGTAGCGGCGGCGGTGGTGTTCGTCGTTGTGCCGCTGCCCGACGAACAGGCCACCAGCACGGTGGCGAGAACCGGCGCGGCGAGGGCCGCGACGGAGCGCCGCCGTTTCCCTTGAACGGACATATCTCCTCCTTGTTGGAACACAAGCAAGGATCCCCCCCTGCATGTAAGCGCTATCATATGTGCAGCCGCTGTCAGGGATCAAGGACTTTCGGAAAGCGAGAAAGTCGCCCCAGTACGGAGGTGCCAAAAAGTCGCCTGCGCCCGCCGCGTTGGGCCCGCCGTGCCCGCCGCGCTGGCGCCCGCCGTGCCCGCCGGACTGGCGCCTCGACCCGCGGCCGGAAGGACTAGCGCGGCGGGGCCGACGAGGCTCGTACCTGCAACGTCGTCGGGAGGGTCCGTTCCACGCCCACACCGTCGGGATCCGCCAGGACGGAGAGCAGGTTGCGGGCCCCTTGCTCCCCCAGGTCCTCGACGGGCTGGCTCACCGTGGTGAGCTCCATGAGATCGGCCATGTCGTGGCCGTCGAAGCCGACCAGGGCCAGGTCATGGCCGGCCCGCATCCCGTGGCGCCGCAGGGCCCGCATGGCCCCGTACGCCATCTCGTCGGACAGGGCGAACACCGCAGTCGGCGGCGCCGACTGGGCCAGCAGGGTGTTCATGGCGTCTTCGCCGCCGGCGGTGGTGAAGTTGCCCGGTACCTGGAGGCGCAGGTCAACACACAGCCCAGCGGCTTCCAGGACCTCGGTGAAGCCGGCTCGGCGATCCTCTTCCGGTTGAAACGGTGCGTTTCCCGGCCGGCCACCGATGAGACCGATCCGCCTGTGGCCCAGGTTGACCAGGTGTTGGGTGCCCATCCGGGCCCCCTCGACGTCATCGATGGCCACGCTCGACACCCCGTCGCGGCGGGTGCCCACCAGCGCCAAGGGGAACATCCGCTCCATCAGGGCCGACACGTCGGCGCTGTCACCGAGCGTTCCGAGCACCAGCACACCGTCGACCCGGGAGCGCATCCGGCGCTCGGCCAGGGTGGGCTGGGGATGCGGGGCGTCGCCCACGGTGTGGACGAGAAGGTCGATGTCGGACTCCCGCATGACCCGTTCCACGCCGGCCAGGGCGGTGGCGAAATACCACTTGGAGATGTGGGGCGAAATCACCGCCACCGCGCCCGTGCGCCCCCCGGCGAGGCGCGAGGCGGTCGGGGAGATGACGTAGTCGAGCCGATCGGCGACGCGGCGGATGTGCTCCCTGGTCACCGGGTCGACGTTGCCCAACCCCCGCAGGGCGCGCGACACCGTCGCCGTCGACACGCCCGCCTCCCGGGCGACATCACGGATGGTAATGGTCACGCGCGGTCCCTCCCCAGCCTGCAAACGCTAACATAGCGGTTCGGAACGTGACGGCTTCGCGTCACCGCCGATATCGCCCGCGGTGTTTAGGAACGCCGCCGGGCCAACGTTTGGCGTAACCACATTGCGCTGTCCTTCTCGCGACGTTGCTGGCGCCCCTCCTCCACGCGTACCAGCCCGAAGCGCTTCGTCCAGCCGAAGGCCCACTCCAGGTTGTCCATCAACGACCACACGTAGTACCCCCGAACCGGCAGCCCGGCCTGGCGGGCCGTCAGCACGGCGTCGAGGTGATCGCGCAGGTAGGTGATGCGCTCGGGGTCGTGCACTGCGGTGCCGTCATCGTCCTCGCGGGTGGCGGCACCGTTCTCGGTGACCCAGAGATCCAACTCGGGCAGGGCCTGGTGGGCCAGACGCAAGGCCGCCACCAGGCCCGGCGGCGAGATCTCCCAGCCCATTTCCGTCATGGGGGGCTGGGGGGTGAAGTGCATCGGCGGGGCGCCGGGAAAGGCGGCCTCCTGCTCACCCGGGCCGGCGCCCCCGGCGGGCCATCCCGACGCCACCCGACCCACCGTGTAGTAGTTGACGCCCAGCCAGTCGAGCGGCGCCGCCATCACCTTCTCGTCGCCCGGCTGGACGAACGACCAGTCGGTCAACCCCTGGGTGCGGGCAACCAGCCGGGCCGGTACCGGGCGGCCGGCGAGGGGCTCGAGGAAGAGGTGGTTCTGGATGTCATCCACGTGCTCGGCGGCGGCCGCGCCGGCGGCGTCGCCAGTGGAGGCGCCGGTGGAGGCGACCACGGGCATGAGATTGAGGACGATGCCCACCTCACGGGCGCCACGACCCCGAAGCTGCTCGACGGCCCACCCGTGGCCCAGCAGCAGATGGTGCGCCGCCCGGAACGCCGCGGCCCCGTCACGCCAGCCGGGAGCGTGGACCCCCGCGGCGTGGCCCAGGAACGCCGAGCACCACGGCTCGTTGAGGGTGGCCCAGCGGGCCACCCGGTCGGCCAGGCGCTCGGCGACCACGCCGGCGTACTCGGCGAAGTGGCCGGCCACGGCGCGCCCCGCCCAGCCGCCACCCTCCTGCAGTGGGCTCGGCAGGTCCCAGTGGTACAGGGTCACCACCGGGGCGATGCCCCGCGCCAGGAGGCCGTCGACCAGCCGGTCGTAGAAGTCCAGTCCCGCCGGGGAGGTCGACCCGGTGCCCTGCGGCATCACCCGGGGCCAGGAGATCGAGAAGCGGTAGGCGTCGACGCCGAGACGGGCCATGACGTCGAGGTCTTCCTCCAGCCGGTGGACGTGGTCGCACGCCGGCTCGCCGGTACTGCCGTCGGCGATGGTTCCGGGGCGCTCGGCAAAGTCGTCCCAGATGCACCGGCCCCGCTCGGCGACGGCGCCCTCGATCTGCCACGCCGAGGTGGCCACGCCGATTTCGAGGTCCGGCGGGAGCGCCAGGGCCGCCGGTAGCGCCAGGTCCTCCTGCGGTGTCATGGGCGCCATTGTGGTCCCCGCGCCGCCACCACGCCGCCGGGAGGCGGGACGGTAGGCTCGCCCGGGATGAGCGTGGCGACCGGTCCCCACATGCTGGCCGCCACCGTGGCCACCAGCGGCGCACCCACTGTGGCCATCGGCGTGACGGTCGTGGCCACCGTGGTCGTCATGTGCCTGCTGGCAGTGGTGTGGTACCTGAGCCGCACCATGCGGGCGATGCGGGCCGCGGCCGACGAGCTGCGCCGGGAGAGCGTGGCCTTGATGACCGAGATGCGCGCCGCCGTGGGCCTGGCCAGCCACGAGTTGGAACGGGCCGACGGCCTCCTCGACACCGCCGAGTCGGTGACCGAGAGGGTGGATTCGGCGTCGCGTCTGGCGTTCCAGACCCTGGCCCATCCGGTCGTCAAGGTCCTGGCCTTCGGGACCGGGACCCGCAAGGCGGCCCGTCGCCTCCGCCGGGCCGCACGGGAGGTCTGAACACCATGTTCAAGCGGCTGTTCTGGCTGCTCGTCGGGGCGTCGCTCGGCTTCGGGGGCTCATGGTGGGTCACCCGCACGGTCAAGCAGAAACTGGAGCGCCTCATGCCGGCACGCGTCAGTGCCGGCGTGGCCCGCGCCGCCCAGCACGGGCCGGCCCGCATCAAGGAGGCGGTGGCCGACGGCCGGCTGGCCATGCGCCAGCGAGAGGCGGAGCTCCAGGCCCGGCTCGACGCCCGCTACCCGCCCCGGCCTCCGGCCGCGACCGGAGAAACCCCCACCAGCGGAGGGACGGCCCGGCGGTAGGCTCACCGCGTCATGGATGCCAACCGGCTCCGGCGCGCGTACACCGAGTTCTTTGCCGAGCGGGGCCACGCGGTCTTCCCATCCTCCGGGTTGATCCCGCACCATCCCAGGGCCCCGCTGTTCACCAACGCGGGCATGAACCAGTTCCTGCCCTACCTGCTGGCCGAGGAGCTCCCGCCCCACAGCACCGCCACCTCGTGCCAGAAGTGTGTGCGGATCAAGGGCAAGCATGACGACATCGAGCTCATCGGCCGCACCACCCGCCACTTCACGTTCTTCGAGATGCTGGGCAACTGGAGCTTCGGGGACTACTTCAAGCAGGAGGCCATCGCCTTCGCCTGGGAGTTCGTCACCGAGGTGCTCGGTTTCGAGCCCGACCGGATCTGGGTCACGGTGTACGAGACCGACGACGACGCCGCCGCCATCTGGCGCGACCGCATCGGCGTTCCCGCCGAGCGCATCCAGCGCCTCGGGGCGGACAACTTCTGGGAGATGGGCGACACCGGCCCGTGCGGCCCGTGCTCGGAGATCTTCTATGACCGCGGCCCGGCCTACGGGGCCGAGGGCGGCCCGGCGCACGGCGGCGAGGAGCGCTACCTGGAGTTCTGGAACCTGGTGTTCATGCAGTACGACCGCCAGTCCGACGGCACGCTGCTGCCGCTGCCCAAACCCAACATCGACACCGGCCTCGGCCTCGAACGGACGCTGTCGATCCTCCAGGGCGTCGGCTCGGCGTGGGACACCGACACGGTACGGCCGGTCATTGCCGCCGCCGAGGCCGCCACCGGGAGAACCTACGGCGACGACGACGAGGTCGACGTGGCGCTGCGCATCCTGGCCGACCACGCCCGCTCCATGACCTTCCTGGTCAACGACGGCGTCTTCCCGAGCAACGAGGACCGCGGCTACGTGCTGCGCCGGCTGATCCGCCGCGCCGTGCGCCAGGCGTTCCAGCTCGGCGTCGAGGACACGGTGACGCCGGCGCTGGTGCACGCCACCGTCGACGTCATGGGGGAGGCCTACCCCGACCTGCGCAAGAACGAGGAGTTCATCACCGGGGTGGTGACCCGGGAGGAGCAGCGGTTCCGAGCCACCCTGCACGCCGGTCTGGCCATGCTCGACGAGGCCCTGGGGGCGGGGGTGATATCGGGGGCGGTGGCATTCCGGCTGCACGACACGCACGGCTTCCCCATCGAGTTGACCCGGGAGATCGCGGGCGAAAAAGGCGTGGCCGTCGACGAGGAGGGCTTCGCCGAGGCCATGGCCCGCCAGCGCCAGCAGTCGAAGGAGGGGGGGAAAAAGGGGGCGGAGGTGGCTCCCCACGCCGCGGCCTACCGCGAGCTGGTCGACGAGTTCGGCCCGACGCAATTCCTGGGTTACACCGAGGAAGTGGCGACCGCCCGGGTGCTGGCCGTGCTCCCCATCGCCGCGCCGGCCGGGAGCGACGCGCCCCATCTGCCCCACGTCGAGATCTTCCTCGACCGCACCCCCTTCTATGCCGAGGGGGGCGGCCAGGTCGGCGACACCGGGCTGATCACGACGGCCACGGGGGCGGCGAACGTGCTGGACACCACCTACGCCTTGCCGGGCATCCACCGCCACACCGCCGTGCTGCTTCGCGGGGCCATCACCCCCGGCCAGGAGGCCGAGGCCGCCATCGACGCCGACCGGCGGGCCGCCATTCGCCGCAACCACACCGGCACCCACCTGCTGCATGCCGCCCTTCGGGAGGTGCTGGGAGAGCACGTCAAGCAGGCGGGGTCGCTGGTCGCGCCCGACCGGCTCCGGTTCGACTTCAGCCACTACGGGCCCATGGCCGCCGACGAGATTGCCCGGGTCGAGGACCTGGTCAACGACCGGATTCTCACCGACGAGCCGGTCGAGGCCACGGAGATGGCGAAAACCGAGGCCGACAAGCTGGGCGCCATCGCCTTTTTCGGTGACAAGTACGGCGAGCACGTCCGAGTGGTGCGGGCGGGCAGCCGGTCGATGGAACTGTGCGGCGGCACCCACGTGACGGCTACCGGCCAGATCGGCCCGGTGCGGATCGTGTCGGAGCAGTCGATCGGCGCCAACCTGCGGCGCCTGGAGGCGACGACGGGCACCGCCACCCTGACCCGGTTGCGCCACGATGCCACGGTGATCGGGCAGGCGGCCCAGTTGCTCAAGGCCAGCCCCGACGAACTGCTGCCCGCCATCGAGCGCCGCCTGGGCGAGCTGCGAGCGACCCAGGACGAGTTGAAAAGCGTGCGCCAGGCGGCGCTGCGGGATCAGGCCAAGGCGCTGGCCGCCGAGGCGGCCGCTGACGGCGGCGCGGTGGTGGCCCGCCGCGACGGCGTCGAGCAGCGCCAACTCCAGGAGTTGGCGGTCACCGTGCGGGCCGAACCCGGCGTCCGGGCGGTCGTGCTCGGCGGCAGTCCCGGCGCCGGTAAGGTGGCGCTCGTGGCGGCGGTAGCCAAGGGTTCCGATCTGGCCGCGCCCGAACTGATCGCCGAGGCGGCTCGGGTGGTCGGCGGGGGCGGCGGCGGCAAGAACCCCGAGTTGGCCATGGCCGGCGGGCGCGATCCCGGCCGGCTCGACGAGGCACTGGACCTGGTGCGCCAGGCCCTGGGGATCGCCCGTTGATTCCGCAGGTGGGCCGCGTGCTCGGTTTCGACCTGGGTTCGGTCCGCGTCGGAGTGGCCATTTCCGACACCCAACAGCGAATCGCCACCTCGCTTCGCGTCGTCACCCGGCCGGCCGACCTGTCCGCCGTCGTCGCCGAGGAGGACGCGGTGGGCGCCGTCATCGGGCTGCCCCTTTCCCTGAGCGGGGAGGTGGGACCGGCGGCGGCGTTGGTGCTCGACGAAATCGAGGCCCTGCGCCGGGTGCTCGAGGTCCCGGTCGAAACCGTCGACGAGCGGTTCTCGACGGTGACCGCCGGCCAGGCACTGCGGCGCGGCGGCCACCGGAGCCGGACGGCCCGTCGCCAGGTCGACGCCGCCGCGGCGGCGGTCTTCCTTCAGTCATGGCTCGACCGCCGGCAGGCGGGAAGGAGCGCGGCGGTATGAGCTATCCCCTGCGGGACACCTACGAGGATGAACGGGCGACGGGGTCTTTTGACCGTGCGGAGTCGTTCCGGGTCCCCCGGCGCCGGCCGCGATGGGTCGCGATCGTGCTCGGGCTCCTGGTACTGGCCCTTGTGGTCGGCGGCATCACCGTCGTCTGGGCCCAGCACCAGATCAATCCCGGCAAGGCGGGGACGGCCGTCAGCGTCGACATCCCCCGGAACTCGTCGAGCGCCGCCATCGCGACGATCCTCGGCCGGGCCGGCGTCATTCACCAGCCCACCCTCTTCCGGTACTACACCAAGGCCAAGGGGGCCGGCCCACTGCTCCCTGGGCAGTACAGCCTGCCCCGCAACTCCAGCTACGACGCCGTCCTCGCCGCGCTGGAGAAGGGGCCGCCCATCGTCTACCAGAAGTTCACCATTCCCGAAGGATTCACCCTGGCCCAGATCGCCGCCCGGGTCGGCGCGTTGAAGGGCCGCAGCGCGGCGTCGTTCCTGGCGGCGGCCAACAGCGGCCAGGTCCGGTCCCAGTACCAGCCCGACGGCCAGAGCAATCTGGAAGGACTCCTGTTTCCTGCCACCTACGAGGTGCAGGCCACCGACAGTGACCTCGCCATCGTGCAGAAGATGGTCTCCACCTTCGACCAGAACGCCAACACCTTGGGCCTCGCCGCCGCCGCCACCCAGCTCGGCGTCACGCCCTATCAGGTCGTCATCGTGGCGTCCATGGTGGAGCGGGAGGCCAAGCTCGACGAGGACCGCGGGCCCATCGCCAGCGTGATCTACAACCGGCTGCGCAAGAACATGCTGCTGCAGATCGACGCCACCCTGCTCTACGGCCAGGGGACCACCGATCCCGGCCAGATCGACACGAAGTCCGACAACCCCTACAACACCTACAAGTTCAAGGGCCTGCCCCCCACGCCGATCGCCAACCCCGGCCTGCCCTCGATGCAGGCGGCGGCGGCCCCCCCGACGACCAACTACCTGTACTACGTGCTGAGCGACGCCAACGGCAAGCACGCCTTCGCCGCCACCTCGTCGGATTTCGCCAAACTGGAAGCGCAGGCCCGGGCCAAGGGCCTCATCTGAGCGTCCCGGCATTCCCCACCGCCACCACGCGGGTGGCGGCGGTCATCGGCGAACCCGTCGACCACTCGCTGTCGCCCGTCCTCCACAATGCCGCTTTCGCCGCCCTCGGCCTCGACTGGGTGTACGTGGCCTTGCCGGTGGCCGCCGGCCAGGTGGCGGCGGCCATCGCCGGCGCCCGGGCACTGTCGCTGGCCGGCCTGTCGGTGACCATGCCCCACAAGGCGGCAGTGGCGGCGGCCATGGACCGGCTCAGTCCCACCGCCGCCCGCCTCGGTGTCGTCAACACGGTCGTTCCCCGCGGCGACGAACTGCTGGGCGACAGCACCGACGGGGAAGGCTTTCTGGCCGCGCTGCGCGGGGACCTCGGCTGGGACCCCGCCGGGCGTCACTGTCTGGTGCTCGGCGCCGGCGGCGCCGCCCGTGCCATTGTCTTGGCGCTGGCCCAGGCCGGCGCGGCGCGAGTGTCTGTGGTGGCCCGCCGGCCGGACGCCGCCGAGGCGGCGGCGGCCCTCGCCGGGCCGGTCGGCGCGACCGCGTCGGCGGCCGCGGTCGCCGGCGCCGACCTCATCGTCAACGCCACGTCGGTGGGAATGGTGGAGCCCGCCCTGCCGCTCGGCGTCACGCCCGACCGGCTCGGGGCGGGGCAGACGATCGTCGACCTGATCTACCACCCGGCGACCACGCCGCTGCTCGACGCCGGCCGGGCCGTCGGCGCCCAGGTGGCCAACGGCCTTGGGATGCTCCTCCACCAAGCCGCCGCCCAGTGCCGGTTGTGGACGGGAATGGACCCGCCGCTGGCCACCATGTCGGCGGCGGTGGCGGCGGCAATGGGACATTCGCCCCGATAGCAACCGGGCTCTCTAGGAACTCTCGGGGCGTGCCGATAGGTACAGCCGGAGGTTGCCCCGTGTCACTTCAAGGATCGTTCGAGACGATTGCTCTTTCCGACGTCATGGCGTTGCTGGCGGCCAGCGCCAAGTCGGGCGAGCTGCGTGTGGTTAGTGGTCACGTCGAGGGTCGACTGTGGCTGCAACGTGGCCAGATCGTGGCCTCCAACGTCGGCCGGAGCGACGACCACGTAGATGCGTTGTTCGAGCTGCTCCGGCTCACTGAGGGCAATTTTGTCTTTCGCGACGGCGTGGACCCCCCCGAGCCGGCCGATCCCAGCCAGGCCCCGGTCGCGTTGGATGTCGAGCCGGTGCTGCGCCAGGCGCAGGCCCGCCTGGCGGAGTGGAAGGACATCATCCAGGTCGTGCCCTCGGCCGAGCATCGCGTCCACCTGGTCGCCGAGCTGCCGACGCCCGAGGTCACCCTGTCGGCCGAGGATTGGCAGCTGGTCATGGCCGTGGCCCTGGCCGGGTCGGTCCAGGGTGTGCTCGAGGAACTACACCGCGGCCAGTTCGACGGCTTCCGGGGTATCCGGCGCCTGGTGGAGGCCGGTCTGATGGTGATCGAGCCGCCTCGGGTGCGCACCACCGGCCCCCGCATCGGTCGCCGCCTCCATGACGCGGTCGCGACCCCGGAGCCGGACGCTCCCGCCGCCGAGCCGGTCGTGGAGCATCGGCCCGACGAGCCGGTCGCCGAGCCGGTCGTCGAGGATCGGCCCGTCGAGCCGACACCGGCGCTGGTCTTCCCGGCCATCGTGGCGGGACCCGACGAGTCGGTCAGCTGGCAGCCAGCCGAGCCGGAGGAAGACCGGGAGCCCGATGTCGTGGTGATCCGTGCCCGGCCGGCCGAGCCCGAGGAGCCGGCGGAGGCGGTGGCCGCGGCCGGCGGCGCACCGGCAGGCGGCGACGCCATCAACCGGGGCCTGCTGCTCAAGTTCCTTTCCTCGGTCCGCTCGTGAACCCCCTGCTCAAGCAGGTGCGGAACCTCGGTGCCACCGACAGCCAGGCGCAGGGGCAGAACAAGACCTCCGAGCAGGAGCAACTCGGCCAGCTGCTCGTCCAGCGGGGCCTCCTGACCGAGGCGGCGCTCGCCTTCGCTCTGGAAGAGCAGGCCCGTACCGGCCAGACGCTCGGAAGGCTGCTGATCGACGCCGCGGTCGTCAAAGAGACCGACCTGGTCTCGACCCTGGCCAGCCAGCTGGGACTGTCCTTCGTCGACCTCAGTGACTACCCGGTGGACAAGACCGCGGTCGCGCTCGTACCCGACACCCTGGCCCGTCGCTATCTGGCCATTCCCATCGGCTACGACGCCGACCGGCTGGTGGTGGCCATGGCCGACCCCTCCAACGTCTATGCCATCGACGACATCCGCCACCTCACCGGCCGCGACGTCCGGGCGGTGGTGGCCACCCGGGCCGGCATCCAGGGGGCGCTGGACAAGTACCACCGCCTCGACAACGACGCCGAGAACATCACCGCCGAGGCGGCCAAGGACGCCGAGTCCGACGAGGACCTGTCCAACATCCGCGAGGTGGTCGAGGACGCACCCATCGTCAAGCTGGTCAATGTCGTCATCACCCAGGCGGTCGCCGACCGGGCGTCGGATATCCACATCGAGCCGACGGAGCACGACGTTCGCATCCGTTACCGCATCGACGGTGTCCTGCACGAGGAGATGCGAGCCCCCAAGAACATCCAGAACGGCATTATCAGCCGGCTGAAAATCATGGCGGACATCAACATCGCCGAGCGCCGCGTCCCCCAGGACGGCCGGGTCACGGCCACCGTGTCCGGAAAGATGATCGACCTGCGCGTCGCCACCCTGCCCACCGTGCACGGGGAGAAGGTCGTCATGCGGATCCTGGACAAGTCGAACGCCCTGCTACAGCTGACCGATCTCGGCTTCCTGCCCGAGAACATGCGGCGCTACGAGCAGAGCTACCAGAAGCCCTACGGGACGATCCTGGTCACCGGTCCGACGGGGTCGGGGAAGTCCACCACCCTGTACGCCACGTTGAACATCGTCAACGACGAGTCCAAGAACGTGATCACCGTGGAGGACCCGGTGGAATACCGGGTGCCGAACATCAACCAGGTGCAGGTCAACGTCAAGGCCGGCCTGACGTTCGCCGCCGCCCTGCGCTCCATCCTGCGCTCCGACCCCGACATCGTGCTGGTGGGCGAGATCCGGGACCGGGAGACTGCCAACATCGCCATCCAGGCCGCCCTTACCGGCCACCTGGTGCTCACGACCCTGCACACCAACGACGCCGCCAGCACGCCGACCCGACTCATCGAGATGGGCGTCGAGCCGTTCCTGGTCGGCAGCGCCCTCGACTGCATCGTGGCCCAGCGCCTGGCGCGCCGCCTGTGCGACAAGTGCAAGGAGCGCTACCAGCCGTCGCGGCTCGAGCTCAGCACGGTGGGCTGGGACATCGAGGCGGAGGGGGGCGAGATTCCAACGGTGTACCGCCCGGTGGGTTGCAGCAAGTGCAGCCGCACCGGTTACTACGGGCGCTTCGCCATCCACGAAGTCCTCACCGTCACCGAGGACGTCGAGCGGCTTATCGTCGAGCGGGGCCACACCGACGACATCAAGAAGCTGGCCATCTCCGAGGGGATGCTCACCCTCCGCCAGTCCGGCCTGCGGACAGTTCGATCGGGGATGACGTCCATCGAAGAGGTCCTCCGTGTCATCGCCTGATCGTGTCGCGGGGCGTGGTGCCGCCCCGGCCCCCTTTTCCCTCCTTCAGCCTCGCTAGAACCCCGTCGATAGGAACGAACATGCAAAGCGCGTCGCGTCGTGTCGGGGAATTCCTGGTCGCTCGCAAAGTCCTGTCCCGAGATTCCCTCGAGGTCGCCCTCCGCCATGAGGAGGAGAGCGGCGTACCGCTGGCCAAGATCCTGGCGGGCGAGGGGTTGGTCTCGGAGCGGGACCTGGTGGCGGCGGTCGCCGACCAGATCGGGCTGGGCTTCTGGGACTTCGACCAGGAAGGGATCAGCCCGAACGTCGACGGCCTGCTGCCCGAGTCGGTCGCCAAGCGGCTGTGCGCCGTCGCCGTCATGTTCGACCACGACCGCCTCGTCGTGGCCATGGACGACCCGACCGACGAGGCCTCGGTCGGCGAGTTGGCCGAGGCCACCGGCTGTGCCATCGAGCCGGTGTTGGCGGTGCGCGGCGACCTGAAGGCCGTGCTCGCCGCCATGTACCCCGAGCGGTCCACCCCGTCGCGCTCGGTCGACGAGCCGCGGCGCGAGGAACTGCACGTCAACACCCTCCTGGCCCAGGTGGTCGAGCTGCGAGGCTCGGACCTTCACCTCACCGTCGGCCTGCCCCCCTGCGCCCGGATCGACGGCGCCCTCTGCCCCCTCGACGGCTACGAGCCGCTGAACGGCTCCGAGGTGCGGCGCATGGTGTTCGCCATTTTGACCCAACGCCAGCGGGAGCGCTTCGAAGCCGACCTCGAGCTCGACACGTCGCATTCCATCCCTGGTCTCGGTCGTTTCCGCGTCAACGTCTTCCTGCAGCGCGACTCCGTCGGGTCGGTCATGCGGGTGATCCCCAACGAGGTCGTCCCCTTCGAGTCGCTTGGGCTCCCGGCGTCGGTCGTTCAGTTCGCCGACCTGCCACGCGGCCTGGTCCTCGTCACCGGGCCGACCGGCTCGGGCAAATCGACGACCCTGGCGTCGCTGGTCGACATCATCAACACCCGCCGGTCGCTGCACATCATGACCGTCGAGGACCCGATCGAGTTCCTGCACCACCACAAGCGGGCCGTCGTCAACCAGCGGGAAGTGGGGGAGGACACCCAGTCGTTCGCCCAGGCGCTGAAGCACGTCCTGCGCCAGGACCCCGACGTCATCCTGGTCGGTGAAATGCGGGACCTGGAAACCATCGGCACCGCCCTGACCGCCGCCGAGACCGGCCACCTGGTGTTCGCCACCCTGCACACCCAGGACGCGCCGCAGTCGATCGACCGCATCATCGACGTGTTCCCGCCCCACCAGCAACAGCAGATCCGGGTCCAGCTGGCGTCGGCCATCCAGGGGGTGGTGTGCCAGCAGCTGCTGGCCAAGAGCGGCAGCCGGGGCCGGGCGGTGGCTTGCGAGGTCCTGGTCGCCACGCCCGGGGTGCGCAACCTGATCCGGGAGGGCAAGACCCACCAGATCTACAGCGCCATGCAGGCGGGAGCCCAGCACGGCATGCTCACCATGGACCAGTCCCTGGCCGGCCTGGTACGTGCGGGCAAGGTTTCCATGGCCGCCGCCATCGAGCGGGCCGCCAACGAAGACGACCTGCGCCGGCTGGCTGCGGGCTAGGAGGGGATCGGACATGGCCAACACCTACGCCTACAAGGTCAAGGACCACGCCGGGCGGGTGATCGAGGGATCGCTCGACGCCGAGAGCACGGCGCTGGTCGCCAACAAGCTGCGCCAGATGGGCTACGTGCCCATCGCCATCGACCAGAAGCAGACGACCGGCGTGTCCCGGGAGATCCATATTCCCGGGTTCGGCAACCGGGTCAAGCTCCAGGAGATCTCTATTTTCTCCCGGCAGTTCGCCACCATGATCGAAGCCGGCCTGACGCTCCTGCGCAGCCTCCAGATTCTGGCGGCTCAGACCGAGAGCAAGCCCCTGGCGAACGTCATCAACCAGGTACGCCAGGACGTGGAGAGCGGGTCGTCGTTGTCCCAGGCCTTCGCCCACCACCCCAAGGTGTTCAACAAGCTGTTCGTCGCCATGGTGCGCTCCGGCGAGTCGGGCGGCGTGCTCGATCAGGTCCTCCTGCAGCTGGCGGCCACCATCGAGAAGCAGGTCGAGCTGCGGCGGAAGATCCGCTCGGCCATGACCTACCCGGTCGTCGTGCTGGCGATCGTGGTCCTCATCCTCACCGCCATGCTGGTGTTCATCGTCCCGCTGTTCAAGGGGTTCTACAAGAGCCTCAACGGCACCCTGCCCCTCATGACGCGGTTCCTGATCACCGCCTCGAACCTGTTCGTGCGCCTATTTCCCCTCGTCGTGGTCGCCGTCGTGGCCGCCGCCTACGGCTTCAAGCGCTGGATCGCCACCGACGACGGGCGCTCGAAGTGGGACGTCTTCAAGCTGAAGATCCCGGTGTTCGGAAAGCTGGTCCACAAGACGGCGATGGCCCGCTTCGCCCGCACCTTTGGCGTGCTGCTGCGCTCCGGGGTCCCCATCCTCGAGGCGCTGGAGATCACCAAGGACACTGCCGGCAACACCGTCGTGTCCCGGGGCCTGGCCGACGTCCAGTCCGGCGTCAAGATCGGCGAGCCCATCGCCAAGCCGCTCGAGAACCACGCCGTGTTCCCGCCCATGGTCACCCAGATGATGGCCGTCGGCGAGGAGAGCGGCGCCCTCGACACCCTGCTGGAGAAGATCGCCGACTTCTACGACCAGGAGGTCGAGGCGACCGTCAACGCCCTCACCTC